>NZ_JBIWGU010000012.1:0-281468 GCF_044763775.1 Streptomyces sp. NPDC094448
CCTCGGTTGCCGTCGCCTTCGGCGACGGCAAAGGGCCTCCGGCCCTTTAGTCGCCCTCCGGGCGACCAAGTGCGCAGCTGAGAAGGGGGGTTTGGTGTGTCGGGTATCTCTTGCAGGGGCTGGAGCCGGCCGCTGCCGTTTGCTGGCTTGATCACGCTTTCGTGCTGCTGTGCTCGTGCCTGCTCGACCGACGCGGCTTTGTACTGAACACTCATTCAGTACAAAGGTCTAGACAAGTTGAAGGGTCGAAACCCCTATATCTGACATCTCGTCACCTGCCGGCTTCGGGGGCGGCCGACCGCTCCCCTCAGGCTCCGATTCCGATTCCACTGACATAGGCGTAGGCAGCGAAGTCGGAATCCAAATCGGAGATGACGTCGTCCCAGATTTCATCAAGGATGCCGATGTCGTTCGTCGCCCATGCCTTGACAGCGTCTCCCCAGATGTAGCGGGCCTGGACGGAGCGATCGGACAGAGGCCGTCGATATTTGTCCGGAACAGCACTCTGGTCGACCGGAAAAATCTCCATCCGGCGCCCGTGTCCATTATTGTCAAGGATTCGTTTCAATGCACCGGATCGCACAAGGTTTTGGCGTCGCCTGCTCCAGTAGGCGTCGTCGACCGCTTTCAATTTGGCGGCGGACGGTTTCGCTCCCCGTTCCCATGAACGCAGCAGGCGACGGCTGACACCATGAGCGGCGAGTTCCGCCAGGCCGGCCGGTCCGGACAGATAGCGAAGACGAGCCTTCAAGCCGCGGCGGGTGGTAACCGGCGAGGTGATGCCTCCGGCCCGGGCGATGCGGTCGATCTCGCGGTGAAGAGCCTCGGCTCCGCGCATTCCGCGGGCCCTGTGTTTCTGCCACTCTCCCCACACATCGGATGCACCGCTCACGATTCACCCTCTCCAAGAGTGTAGGTGTATTTTGGCTTGACCTGCGAGAGGCCACGACCATATGCAAAAACTGACTGCCACTCACCAGCAATGTGCAACTCGTCGGTTCCCGAAATCTCTACCACCGTGAGCCCTGCCACATGCGCCTTATGAGCCTTCATCCACAGGTTAGCAAATGCCTGGGAACGGATGATGTGCATCCAGTCAGGCCGGCGGATCTCGCGATTCGCTGTCGATTCGCCGATCGTGGAGACAAATTTCGAATACATGGCCTTGATGTAATCGAGTGTCAGATCATCGCCGGCCTGGATCGCCCTCTCGCGAGTATCCGCCAGGGCGCGCCGCATTTTCTCCAGTAGCCCTTCACTGGCCCCGGAGGTCCACGATTCGTGGATCACCGGCATCTTGCACAGGCCTTGGCCGGCGCACCGGAGGAAGAGGCGGAGGGTGGGTTCGGTGACCCAGAGGGGTCCGGGTTCCTGGCGGGCGCCGAGAGGTGAGGGGAGATCTCTGTGAGTCCAGTCGGGTGGGGTGATGCGGTGGACTCCGGCCCGTTTCGGGTCGTGTGTGGTGGTTTTGGTGTGTGTGAGTCGCCCGATGGGCAGCCAGGTTTTGAGGGCGGCGAGGTAGGCGCCGTTGATGTCGAGGGCTGTCACATCGAGGTGGATGTGGCCGGCCCGGGCGGCTTGGTGCAGTTCGACGGAGCGCCACTTCGGCCGGCCCTCCCAGATCTGGTCCGCGCCTTTCTGGGAGCGTTTCTGCAGGATTTCCTGGGTCGGGGGGAATTCGGTGTGCTCGTATCGTCCACCGACCCGGGAGGCGGAGAACAGGGCCATGACGTCGGGGATTGCGTGTTTGATCAGCGCGGCGCGGGCCGTGTCGATGTCCCCGTCGGCTTCTTGGAGGCGGTGGTTGACGGCGGCCCGGATCCGGTCGGTCGGTGGCAGTGCGGGGGTGGCGCGGCGCGGTACCGGATTACGGGGCTGGTCTGCCGAAGGTGCCGGGTCCCGGTCGGGCTGGGGCGGTGGGGATGGCGCTGCAGGTGCTGTTGTGGGCAGTTGAGGGGGGTGCGCGGCGGGTTCGGCGGTCCGGCGGGCGGGTTCGGCGGTCCGGTTGCCGTGGTGACCGGACGCGGGTGTCCTGGGAGGCGGTGACGGCCGTCCGTCTGCGGGTTCGGTGCAGTCGGTCAGGGGGATGAGGGTTTGTGTCGGGGGGGTCGCGATGCGGTCGGCAGGGAGCGCGGCTGTGGCCCGGGTGGGCCCGGCCAGCAGGTCGAGGACGGGGACTCGCCAGTGCGCGGCCAGGGCATCGACGTCCCCGAGAGTCCAGGCGGTCTTCCCCGCTTGCTTGCGACTGATCTGCAGCTGACTCAGGCCGGTTCCGGCACCGACGTCGACCTGCCGCTCACGGGTGAGCTGCATAATCGCAGCCACCGTGAGCCTGAGAGTGGCCTCCGTACTCATCACGACTACAACCCTACCCTTTCGGTAGTCAATATTCGCATACAGAAGTCCCTCCTGGAGATTGACATGCGGGTTCGGCTCGCCGAGGCACTGCGAACATCCAGTGGGAGCTGGAGGACGACGGTTGGTGCTGGAGCGCCACCGCGGCGAACGGCGAGCACCGGACCGGGGCGGAATGCACAAGCTCTGAGGAGGCGGCCGCCCACACCGGTGCCTTCCTCGTCACCAACTCGTTGTAGCCCGACCGAACCATCCGTGGCGGCCGATCGGTACCGGTCGGCTCTCACCTCAACTGTCTCCGGCTCCCCCAGGAACCCAGCCTGCCGGTGACCTGGCGTGATCTCCAGGGGCGTATCAGCTCCATATCCCGCCGGTCTCGTTGCACAGCCGGGTGGTGGTCTTGTCGTGGTACCCAAGAGCCGATGCCGTCTTCACACGACCGTAGACACGGCAGAACAGCCACTCCGCCGAGCACAGCGCG
Source organism: Streptomyces sp. NPDC094448 (assembly GCF_044763775.1). NCBI lineage: Bacteria > Bacillati > Actinomycetota > Actinomycetes > Kitasatosporales > Streptomycetaceae > Streptomyces > Streptomyces sp. NPDC094448. The sequence goes on from NZ_JBIWGU010000012.1 coordinate 2,837, forward strand.
TCCGAGCGGAGCCACGCCGACACATCGGCGGCCAGGACCAGGCGCCCGCCGTCGAAACGCGGCAGCGGCAGTCCGGCCAGCACCGTCCGCAGCCGGTCGACGTCGATCCGACCGTGGTTCAGGCCGCCGTACATCGTGCCCATGACGGGGCTCGGGCAGAAAAGTCAGGTCCACCGGGGACTTCACCGCACCCTCCGCGCGCAGCACTGCGTCCGCCGGCTCGACCATTTCATCGCGCCGAGCGGTCAGGCACTCGTAGAACTCGCCCCGGAAGCGTGACGCTTCCGCGAATGCTTCCCCCGTGCGGTATCAGGCAGCAGACGCACCACACGGCCTTCGTCGTGATCACGTGCACCTTGGTCGGAGCACATGATCAGACGAAGGCCGTTCCTGCATCCGGTGATTGCCGGGCCTGCGATCAAGTTCGACGGTCGTTCGAGAACCGTACGGGGGGTGCAATGTCAGAGATCGCTCAGTACCTGATCCATATCCCCGCTTTTGGTGGGCGTGGGGTTCTAGGCTGGAGAGGTGTCCGAGGGATCCGATCGGCTCGGGGAGCCTGCTTGTAGGGGTTGCGGTGACTGGCTGGGGCCAGCCTCGCGTTCGGACGCCATGTTCTGCTCGACGACGTGTCGTGCCAGGTCATGGCGGCGGGAGCGTCGGTTGCGGCGGCGGGTGCAGTCGGAGTTGAACGGGTCCGGCCGGGTTGTGTGTCCCGTGTGCGGGACGGCCTGGGTGGCTGGGGTGGATCGGCGTTCGGACGCCGTGTTCTGCTCGCGGCGGTGCCTGATGAGGGATTGGCGCTCCCGAAGCGAATCGTTCGACGAACGGCCACAGTGACCGCTGGGCGAACGCATCTGAATCGGATTTTCAGTCAGATTCTGGCTCTTGTGGTCGATCGTTGCGATCTTTCCCGGGCGGGTCCGAGCCTCGGTTGTGAGAGCGGGCCGTGTTCTGTCGCGGTCGAGGGGCTGTACCCCGGCCCGCCGTGGGTGGTGATCGTTGCCATGACCCAGGAAATCGAGAAGATCGGGAGTGTCGGGTTCGACCGATACACCGAGATCGTTACCGAGCTGCGGAAGCTCGTGGAGGCCATCGGCCAGGCTCAGTTTGCCGTCGGGGACTACGCGTTGGAGATCGAGCCGATGCGCGCGTTCCGGCAGCCGGAGCCGAGTGAGGAGATGTTCACGGTTCGGGACTCGTTGCTCCGGCTTGCCGAGGACATCGGCCTGTCCTACGCGGTCGTGAAGAACGCCCGGTGGGCGGCGTCGAAGTGGCCCAAGGACCAGCGCCGGCCGGAGGTGTCGTTCACGATCCATCGGATTATGGGCAGTATCGAGGACGAGGAGGAGAGGTTCGCAGCCGTCCGCACACCGCCTGAGGGCAAGGCCCGGTGGTCGGTCGACGACGCGAGGCGGAGGGTCGGTTGGAGGGTGGAGAATCCGGTCACGCCGGAGGAGAAGGTGTCCGCGATCCATGACCTGGCCCGGGACGAGGCGGTCGCGGCGACGGTGACCTCGGACTTCCTGCGCAGGCCGTCGGTGGTCTCCCAGGTCACCGAGCAGGAAAGGATCAGGGCGGCGGAGGAGCTGATCCGAGACGACCAGGTCGCCGCGGCCGTGGTCCCGGACGTTCTGCGGCGTCCGTCCGTGGTCTCCCAGGTCACCCCGGAGCAGAGGACGCGCGTCGTCGAGGAGCTAACCCGCGATGACCAGGTCGCAGCCAGGGTGACCGCTGGTCTGCTGCGCCGTCCGGATGTTGCCTTCCGAGCGATGTCGGATGACCGGGCCCGCCACGAGGTTAACCACGCCCAGGTCGAACGCGGCCGTCAGGCCCGTGAGGACTTCGAGCGGACCAGCCCCGTCGCGCCGACGGTGAAGCGGATCGACCGGACGGTGGAGTTCCTGGACCTGGTCACCGCCTGCCACGCCTTCGTCGCGGCCTGCGGCCGCGCCGTCCCGGGACTGCGGGACCGGCAGCTGTCCGACGACGAAAAGGTGATCATCCACGAGAACATCGCCCGTTCACGGGCGACGCTCGACTGGGTTGAAACGGCGGTGGACACCGGGAAGGTCGACGTCGACGGCGCGCTCGCCCGCCTGCTGCAGGGTGAGTAGTGGGATGCCGCGCGGTTCAACGCGCCGGTCGCCTGCCGCGCAGCGGCACGCCGACACGGTCCGGTTCGTGCTCTTCGAAGCACGGCCGGCAGGTCTGGCCTTCAAGCAGCTGGTCAGGTCGAGTGAGCTCTCGCCGCATCAGGCCCGAGCGGGCCTGGCCTGTCTGCGGGACACCATCGCCGAACAGGGCTGGCCGCCGCTGATCTGGACGAGGCCGGACGGCTACAAATTCTGCTCCGACCCGACCGAGCTTCAGGCCTACGAGGTCGCGGTCATCCGCGAGAAGCTCACCGAGATCCGCCAGTTCATCACGGGCGTCGTCGCCCCGCACGCCGCCCTGCAGCCCAAGGGCCGCTGGGTCCGGCACCTGAACACCCAGCTCAGCTCCGTCGAGTCCACGCTCGACGTGATCGCCGACTACATCGACGCGTGACCCGGTGGGGGCCGGCCGTCTTGCGGCCGGCCCCCACCCCCATGAAGGGAGGGGGCGTTGGCCCGGCGCCGCTGCTACCCCTCGGACACCTACGACGACGAGTGGGCCCTGATCGAACCGCTCCTTCCGATCCCGGCCTGCGAGACTCCTCGCGGCGGGCGGCCTGAGAAGCACCCGCGGCGCGAGATCGTGGACGCAATTCGGTACGTCGTCGACACGGGCTGCAAGTGGCGGGCCCTGCCCAAGGACTATCCGCCATGGCGAACCTGCTACAACTTCATGGCCCGCTGGGCCGCGGCCGGGGTGATCGGCCAGATCCGCGACCAGCTCCGCAAGCGCGTCCGCCGGGACATGGGGCGTTCACCCGGAGCGGTTGCCACCATCATCGACTCGCAGTCCGTCAAGGCCGCCGAGACCGTCGGCAAGGACTCGCGGGGCTACGACGCCGCCAAAAAGATCAACGGCAGGAAGCGGCATCTCGTCGTGGACACGAAAGGCCTGCCGCTGTTCGTCATGGTCACCTCAGCCGACATGACCGACCGCGATGCGGCCAAGGAGGTCCTGTTCCGGCTGAGGCTCATGCACCCCGAGATCACGATCGTCTGGGCCGACTCCGCCTACGCCGGACAACTCGTGAACTGGGCGAAGAAGTACCTGAACCTGACGGTGAAGACCGTCAGCCGACCGAAGAACGCCGTCGGGTTCGTCGTCTTGCCCCTCCGCTGGGTGGTCGAAAGGTCACTCGCCTGGGTTATGCACGCCCGCAGACACGCCCGAGACTACGAACGCCTAGTCCAAAACTCTGAATCACTGATCACCTGGGCTGCGATCACCCTCATGACCAGGCGCATCACCCGCCGCACGTCCCGCCGGACCGGCCAGCCCGCCTCACGCGAGGCCCACCGGGACTGACCGCGGTCACTACCGCGCACGCCAACCGCGCGTTCCGACTCGCGCACCCTCGCACGGAGCTTCACGGCTCGTCAGCCTCTCAAATCGGGGGCCTCGGGGTCGCCGGAAATTGGGTCTGGCGCGGTCTCCGCATGCCCCCGGCTGCCCTCCGACAGTGGTGCGCGATCCTTGGGCCGACCTTCTCCAAGCAGGTGCTCACCCGCCCGCTCACGCCGTCGCCAAACAGGCTCTGAACTGGTGTTTTTCAGAGGTCCGCCTAGGCTGGGGTCTCCGCTGGAGACGCCATTGGGGGGACTTGATGAGTGACAACGACAACCCGTACGACGCCAGCCGGATCGAGGTGCTGGAGGGATTGGAAGCCGTTCGGAAGCGGCCTGGAATGTACGTCGGCTCGACCAGTCAGCGTGGCCTGCACCAGATCGTGTTCGATGTCGCCGAACGGGCGGTGACCGAAGTCCTGGCCGGCCGTGCCAGCGCCGTCGAGGTCACCCTCACGTCCGACGGCGGCGTACGTGTCGCCGACGACGGGCCCGGTGTCCCCGTCGAGGCCGCCGGGGACACCAGCGGTCCCGGCCTCGAAGCGCTGCTCACCCGCATGCACCCCGGGGTGGCGGAGCCGCGCGGCCGCCACGCTGTGGCCATGAGCCTCTTCGGCATCGGGCCCTGTGTCACCAACGCCTTGTCGAGCCGCCTGACAGCCGAGGTGCGGCGCGATGGAGTCCACTGGGTCCAGGAGTACGCACGGGGCGTCGCGCTCGCCCCACCCACCAGTGCAGGACCGACGACCAGAAGCGGGACCAGCATCACGTTCTGGCCCGACACCGGCATCTTCGAGACGACGGAGTGCTCGTTCGCTGTGCTGGCAGAGCGCTTCAGGGAACTGGCCTTCCTCAACCGGGACCTGGACATCTCGCTGACCGACGAACGCCCCCCGGGCCGATCCCGATCGGTGCGGTACCGGTTCCCGGGCGGGGCTCGGGACTTCGTCGCCTTCCTCGACGCGCAGGCAGGAGCATCCGTTCACCCGGACATCATCGGCTTCGAGCACGAAGACCCGCAGATCGCCGGGACCGTCGAGGTGGCCCTGCGGTGGCATGAGTCCCCCGGGGAGCGGCTCCAGGGCTACGCCAACAGCGAGCCCACACCCCACGGCGGCACGCACATGACAGGATTCCGCGACGGGGCGGCGGCCGCAGTCAACGCGTATGTGCGGGAGCGGGGACTCCTGGCGGAGGCAGCCCCCGAACTCAGCATCGACCAGATCGGCCACGGGCTGACGGCGGTCGTATCGGTGAAGCTGGACCGGCCCGAGTTCTCGGGCTCCACGCGCGGCGTACTGGAGGGCGCCGCAGTGCGCACCAGCGTCGCCGATGCCGTACGGGAACACCTCGGCACATGGCTGGAGAGGCACCCGGAGCAGGCCTCGGCCATCGTCGGCCGGATCATCCAGGGCGCCCGCCAGGACTAGACAGCCGCGGACCACCCCTGCCTGCGCTCCTCCCGGGAACCGGCAGGAGCGCAGGCAGGGGTGGTTGGGGTGGAGTGCGTCCAACAGCCAGCTACTCGGGTCCGCCGGCCTGTCGACAAGCGCACTACCCTGCGGGCCACCTGCAGTGCTCACCAAGGCCCGCGCTCCCTACGTCAGGCCACACAGTTGAGGTTCGGGAACAGGTACTCAGCTTGTCTTTTATCTACCAGGACCTACCGGGTCTGCCGATGGCCTTGAGGGTCTCAGGGCGTTTGACGGTCTTGCCGACGTCGTAGCGGGGTGCGGGGCGGCGGTTCTTCGAGCCTGGAGGTCGTCCGGGACCGGTGCCGCGAGGTTGGGGAACACGAGCCGGGCAGAGCAGGTGGACTCGGATGTTCCTGAACCCCCGGCGGACCCGGGCTGGGGTGAGGCGTTCGGGTTTGGTCGGTTTCTCCCAGGGGCGGCGGAGGTCGGCGGCCAACGGCCGGGCGAGGCGGAGCTGGGTGTGGGCGACGATGACGATCCATGTCCAGCGGTCGCCGGCCTGGGGAGTGCGGAGCTTGGGCCGGGTCCAGCCCAGGGTCTGTTTCATCAGCCGGAAGGTGTGTTCCAGGTCGAAGCGCCTCAGGAAAGCCTGCCAGCGGACATCGACGTCCTCGCCGGTCAGGCCGGTGGCGGACGACCGCAGCCAGAGGGGCAGCGGGTCTCCGCCGCCGGGGAGGCGGTCGACCTGGAGGCGGATGAGGGTGCCCTCGATGACCGGCAGGGGTCCTGTGTGGTCGATCCACGCGGAGCGGGTGGTGAGCCTCGGGTGGATGCGGTCCCAGGATGCCGCTTGGGTGGTGCCGTATCGGTCGGTGACCTGCGCGGTCGCCGCGTCGGGTTCGCCTCAGGTCCCGGGCTTGGCGAAGTGGAACTCCTTGCCGTGCTTGGGCGGGTGGCCGCCGCGGGGGTGGGCCCGGTAGTACTCTTCGCGGGAGGGCGCCGGGCGGCGCATGACCCGGTCCGCGCGCATGCGACCGAGGATCTCGACCGGCAGGCCGTGCAGGAGGTGGGCCATGCGCGGCGCGTCGTATCCGGCGTCGAAGACGACGAGGATGTCGCGGTCGCCGGTGTGCCAGCGGCCCATCTCAATGAGGTCGGTGACTACCCGGCGGACTTGGGCGGCGGTGACCTCGGCGGCGTCGTCGGCAGGGCCGAGACGGACGGCGTCCAGGAGCTGGCACCAAGAGGTCCGGCCGGATTCGAGGGCGGCGACGAAGGAGTAGGGCCAGCCGGGTATGAGCTGGTCCGAGGTCCGTCCGCTGCGGCCGTAGACGTGGCAGAAGAGGCGGTCCGCGCTGGTGGGGGCGTCGGGGCGGAGCCAGTGGCTGACGTCGACCGCGAGGACCAGACGCCCGTCGGCGGCCTGCGGCATGGGCAGGCCGGCCAGGACCTGCCGCAGCCGGGGCACATCGATATTCCCGTTGTTCAGCGCGTCGTACAGGGCGCCGTGCCCGCGCCGGTGCTCGGCCACCAGCGTCAGGTCCACCGGCGTCCTCACCGGACCGTCCGCACACAGGAAGGCGTCCACCAGCTCGAACAGCTCGTCCCCGCGCGGCGGTCAGGCAGTCGAACAGGTCGTCCCGGAAGCGTGACGCTTCCGCGAACGCTTCTCTCCGGACAGCACCAGGCAGCAGACTCACCCTCACGGCCTTCGTCGTGGTCACGTGCATCCTTGGTCGGAGCACATGATCAGACGAACGCCGCCCCCATGTCCGGCGAATGCCCACGTGAGCTGCTCAGTTCGAGGCGCATTTCGATACCGGATCTTGAAAACTGGCTCAGCGGCACACGAGGTCACATCATGACTGACATGCTTTTTCCCGTTCCACCGGAGGGCGGTGCGGGAACTTCGCCGCCCTGACGTCACGTTGGTCTTTCCAGGGGGGAAAGGGGAGATCCGGGTGAAGAAAACACGTCAGCGTGACCGTGACATGCCAGGGCCCCAGGCTCCCTGGGACGAAATCATTCCAGGGTTGTGGATGGGCGGTCACTACTGGACCGATCCAGCCGGTGAACTCCAACCAGTCATCGTCGGTGGCGAGTTCGACCTCGTAGTCAGCCTGTTCACTCGTTCCGGTCATGGGCCCCAGCCCGGCACCGAGCACCTTGTCGCAGAGATTCCCGATGACCCGCTCAGCGCGGATCAGATCGGCGCGGTGCAGCGACTCGCACACACCACCGCACACGCTGTCCAGAACGGGCGCACAACCCTTGTTCGCTGTCACTCCGGCTACAACCGCTCAGGCCTTGTTGTGGCGCAGGCCCTCATTCAACTGGGCCAGGAAGCCACTGCGGCAATCGATCTCGTTCAAGAGAAACGATCCCCGTGGGCGTTGAACAATGCGACCTTCAGAAACTACCTGACAACGGGCCTGGATGTCGCCCGCCTCCTGACTGGGCTCCAAGGTTAAAAGACAAGCTCATCTTGACGTTTAACCTCAGCTCGACAGTTCCACGACGGGCAGCCAGCATCAAGGCCAAGCCGGAGCACACTCTCGTGCCTGGATCCGGCAGCTCACGGACCGGCGTTGCCCTCGAAAGCGCCCAGGTTGATCAGGCTTATTCGGTCGTCCCAGGCATCCCACCGCACATGCTTCTGCGCACCCCAGTAGTAGTTGTCGTAGCCCATGAGGTCGCCGTATGCCTCGTCTTCGTTTGCCCTGTCGGGTGTGCCGAACACGGCCAGGAGACCCTCGTACGAGGTCAGGTGGGCGAAATGGGAGAGATGAGGTCCGTAGATCGCGAAGCCGACGACGGCTCCGGCCCGAATCTTGTAGGTGAGCTTGTCGGCGCAGTACAAGAACCCGTCTGACTGGGCAGCGTGGTCGACGACCTCGTCGAGGGTCAGCCGCCGCCCGTCGGCGTCGTAGTACTCGCTGTCGATGTTGGTCCCGCCGCGGTACCGGGCGACTACGGAGGACTGCGCCTGGATGATGATCCGGCGTGGAATGCTGGTGGCTGGTGCTCCCAGCGCCGTGCCGCCCATCTCGACGGTCGTGAGGTCAAGGTGTGGCCGGGACAGCACGTCCAGGTTGTCGAGGATCTCGATCATCGTCAGAGTCTAGGCCTGACGTTCATCCAATGCGCCGGGGCTTGGTGCCGACCTTGTGGTGTGAGGGCCGAGTGCAGGGCTCGCCGGTGGCGAGGACGCGTCCGACGCCGTAGCGGGTGGCCGGCTGCTGGTTTTTCGAGCCGAGTGGGCGGCCGGGGCCGGGTCGGGTGGGTTTCGGTGCACGGGCCGGCGTGCCCGTCCGCGCGTGCAGGTTCCTGAACCCTCGGCGGACCCGGGCGGGGGTGAGCTTGTTCGGTTCCGCTGGCCGTTCCCACGGTCGGCGGAGATCCGCGGTGAGCGGGCGGGCGAGGCGGAGTTGTGCGTGGGCGGCCAGGACGAGCCAGGTCCAGCGGTCGGCCGCGGCGGAGTCTCGGAGCTTGGGCCGGGTCCAGCCGAGGGTCTGCTTGAGCAGGCGGAACGTGTGCTCGACGTCGAACCTTCGTAGGAACGCCTGCCAACATCGGTCGACGTCCTCGGGGGCGCCCCTGGTGCCCGACCACCACAGCCAGACCGGCTTGTTGACCCCGCCGCTGGGCAGCTTCGCCACGGTCAACCGGATGACCGTGCCCTCGATGATCGGCAACGGCCCCACGTGATCCCCCCACGCGGCCCTGCGTGTCAATCGGGGATGGAGCCGGTCCCACGCCTGAGCGGTCGCGGTCCCGTACCGCTCCGTGGTCGTGGAGGTGACCGCCGCCGCCTCGCCCCAGGTGAGCGGGTCGCCGGACACGAACTCGCCGCCATGCTTGGGCGGGCGCCCGCCCTGCGGCGGGCAGATCCACGGGACGGGGACAGGCTTGCGCATCACCCGGTCCGAGCGGAGCCGGCCCAAAACCTCGATCGGCATGTCGGCCAGGAGGTGCGCGATCCGAGGTGCGTCGTATCCGGCATCGAGGACGACGAGGACGTTCGGTTGACCCTGCCGCCACTGGCCGGCCGTGATGAGGCGTTCGATGACCTCGCGGACCTGGATGGCGGTGACGGCCGCGAGGTCGGTGCCGGGCTCCAGCCGGATCGCGTCCAGCAGGGCGGTCAAGGAGGTGCGGCCGGTCTCCAGCGCGGCAACGATCGAGTACGGCCAGCCCGGCACCATCTGATGCTTGCCTAGGCCCCGGCCGAAGGTGTGGCAGATGGAACGGTCCGAGCTCGTGCCGGCGTCCGGCCGTAGCCACGGCGAGACATCGACCGCCGGCACCAGAGGCCCGTCGGCAGCGCGGGGCAGCGGCACCCCGACCAGGGCACGGCGGAACCGGGCCACGTCGATCCGGCCTTGGTTCAGTCCGGCGTAGAGGGCGCCGTGCCCGCGCCGGTGCTCGGGCGCGAGGGCCAAGTCCACGAGCGTGCGAACCGGACCGTCGGTGCACAACAACGCGTCACACAGCTCGAAGTGGGCATCGCCCCGGGCGAGCAGGGAGGCGTACAACTCGGTGCGGAACGCCGTCACCGCGGTGAACGCGTCTGGTTGAACCCAGTGCTCGACCTGTCCCACGATCCGGCCTCCACGCGCCGCGCCGACCTCTGCCGGCAGGATCAGGCCCCGGCCCCGTGGACACGCCGTGAATAGGGGAAACCCTGAACAAGTTCGAGCCACGTTCGACGGCGGACCAAAAACGTCAAGTTTAAGACCTGTTCCGTAACTGGGCGGTGCCCCCTCGCCGATCCCGGAGCGGGCCGTGTCAGTGGCTGGTGACAGGATCGACGGGTGCTGATCAAGGGATATGACGTCGACACGTTGGTGGCGGGTGAGTCGCTGCTTGCCCGCCCGGGCTTCTGGTCGAACTACCTTCTGGCGATGTGCAGCGACGGGGGGTGTGCCGAGCGGCCGGTTCCTGAGTGGTTCGGCGACGACGGCGCCGATGCCGATGCCCTGTCCGAGGTCCTCTTCGATCCCGAACGCTGGCCAGTGTTTCGGGTGCCGGCCGAAACCGGCCCCGGAGCCGTGGTGGTCTACCGCAACCTGGACGGCGACTACGGCACCGACTATCTCCTCACCCATCCCGGCAGGAGCTACGTCCAGCAGATCGCGAGTTGGGACGGAGATTTCAGGGGTACTGGGCTGACGTGGGGCGAACTGGTCCGCATCGCTGACAACCCCTCCTCCGGTGCCGAAGGTGTCCAGGACACGGCAGCTCGCCTCCTGCTGGTACTTCCGCTCCTTACCGACCCGGACGTGCCAGAAGAGACGTCGGCCAGGCTCACCTCCGCCCTGACGGTGGTCGGCGGGCCGCAAGATACTGCCTCCAACGCGGCGGAGCACTTGCTGGCCCACCTCACGAGAAGATCCCTGCACGATCCCGCGTGGGAGTCTCCACTCAGCGGAAGCTGAGAGGCGAGTCGAGCTGCTGGGCCGCCGCATGAAATGATCTTGATGTGGCCTCCTGTGCCGGGCTGAGCCGACACTGCCGCCCCACGGCCCGGCCACCGGGATTTTGAGACTTTTGAGACCGCCCTACATACGCGGGCGCCGTGAACCGTGCAGGCCGGACGGCCCGGGCCACGACTCGGGCCTGGCGAGGCTGAACTCCTTGCCGTGCTTGGGCGGCCGGCCGCCCTTGCGGTCGTAGACGCGCGGCGGTTTCGGCAGCTGCAGGACGCGGTCCGAGCGCAGACGTCCGACCAGTTCAACGGGGAGGTCCCGCAGGACCCAGGCCAGACGCATCACGTCGTAGCCCGCGTCCATCACGACCAGGACGTCGCTGTCGCCGCGCTGCCACTGACCGACCGAGACCAGGCGCTCGACCACGGCCCGCAGCTGGTCGGCGGTGACCGCGGCGGCACCGTCTGTCGCGCCCAGCCGGACCGCGTCCAGGACCTGTGTCCACGACGTGCGGTCCGGGGTGAGCGCGGCGACGAAGGAGTACGGCCAGTCCGGCACCACGTGGTCCGATGAACGGCCGTTGCGGCCGTGGACCGGGCAGAACAGCCGATCCGGCGAGCAGGCGGCGTCCGACCGCAGCCACGGCGATACGTCCACCGTGAGCACGATCCGCCCGGCGAACCGTGGAAGCGGCAGCGATATCAGCAGGTCACGCAGAGCGTCGATGTCGAGCCGGCCGTGGTTCAGGGCCCCGTACAGCGAGCCGTAGCCGCGCTGGTGCTCGGCCAGCAGAGACAGCTCGACCGGCGTCCGGGGCCGGGCCGTCCGCGCACAGCAGCGCGTCGGTCAGGTCGAAGAACGCGTCCGCCCGGACGGACAGACAGCCGTAGAAGGCCGTCCGAAAGCGTGATAGTTCCGCGAACGTCTCCCCATCGCGGACCGGCGCCGGCACACTCATCCCACGACCTTCCTCGCGAACTCCTGTGTCTCGTCGCAGAGTTCAGGATCACGAGAAAGGTCGCCTCACACCCTGCAATCACTCCAAAGAGTGACCGCCGGATGTTCAGGAACAAGTGAGCTGCCCTTACGCGGGTGCGCGCGTAGAGAGCGGTGTTCGGCTCCCTGTTCGGTAGCCGGGATCCTCGGCGGCCGTCACAGCGGCCGGGAGGGGCGCCCGCGCCTGCTCGGGGCTGCGTTCGCGGAGGTACGGGGGATCTCCAAGACTGAGCACTTGCTGCGGGGGGGGCGACGCGGTGGACGGCACCTGCCGCCGACAGATGAACCGGCAGCTCATTGTGCAGGAGTTCCGCCACAAGCTGGCGAGGGACGTGCGCCACGGCAAGCGCGGCACCGTTCACCAGGGGTACCGCAACGGGATGGAGGACCGGCTCGGCGCCCCGAGCCGGTCGGGCAGCTCCGCCCACGGTGTTCCGGTCCGGTACTTGAACGCGATCGCGTCGATCACCTCCCGGTGGTCACGCCATCGTCCGTCCCGCCTCGGCGTCCGGTCCGGCTGCAATGGCTCGATCCGCGCCCGGTGCGCATCGGTGCTCTGCCCCTGGAGGGGTCTCGTCGCGCCTGGTTCCGTGACCTGTCTCAGGGGGTGATGAGCGGCTCGTAGGTGCGGCCCTCCGGCGTGAAGATCAGGACGAATTCCTCTCCCGGCCGGGTGGCGACTTCCCGCAAACGGGCCAAGGCGTCTGCCGGGCTCGGAAGGCTGAGGCCGAGGGCTGCGGCGGCGCGGTCTCTGCGGGCCGTGAGGCCCGGCTCGTCCTCCAGGTACTCGGCCACGAGTTCGCGGCTCTCCTCGTCCGTGAATGCCCGGCAGTCACGCCACCAGGGGGCGACCAGTAGCAGCCGGACCAGTTCGGACAGGCCGGTGGCGACCAGAGCCGCGCTTCCTTCGGAGTCGGCATAGAGGACGGGACGTTCCTCGCCGCCTTCACCGCAGAAGAAGTACGTACCGCCCGAACCGTCGCCGGCGAACCCCTCAAGCGCGGCGCCCGAGGCGAGGTGTACGTCCTCAACATGGTCACCACGGTCCAGGTCGAAGTCACCGGGCCAGGCGAGGAAACGGGCTGCTTCCTCCTGCTCGCGGACGGCAGCGATCAAAGACTCCATGGGCCGCAGCCTACGGCGCGCCGCTTGACGACCTCGTCTCGGTGACTGGTTCGACCCGTCCGCGCAGCGGTGGCGGTGGTGGGCGTCCAGGAAGACGCAGTGGCGGTGGAGCGGACGCCTGCGCGTCCTGCCCTCAGGCGTTTCTGCGGTGACCGGGTGCGGAAAGGGGGCTCCGGTCCGGTCAAGGTACCGCTCAGGCTCGTCTGCGGTGCCGCAGGGTGCTCCTGAGGTGGGGCGAGCCTGCGGACCCGCATGCCCCAGCGTCCGGGCCAGGAGGGTGGGAGCGCCAGGAACAGGGGGCCTCTATCGCCGGCAGGCCGTCGCAGGTGCAAGGGGCCGTAAACTCCGCCGCTGGTGAGAAGGAGGCGTTCGCCGGACCCGGGTAGCGGGTTACGGAAGGCGCGGACCCGGGTGTCCCGCACAGATGCCTCGGGTGGTGGCTGAAGCAGGCGTGCACGGGCCAGGAAGCCGGCAAGCCCGGCCTGCGTACGATGCGGCTGTGTGGCCGTCCCTGGCCCGTGGGGCTCGAGGCGCCCGGTCACGCCGCTGACGACGTCCTCGGCACCGTAACCCGCCGCAGCCCTCACCATCTGGCTCCGAATATGACCGGCCGGACAAGTCGTGGGGCTCAGTGGTCCGCCTGCTGTGCGAGCCCGTCGAGGAGAAGGTCGAGACCGAAGGCGAACTCGTCGTCGGGGTTGACTGCGGTGAGGCTCTCGGCCGTGGCGGCGATGGCGGGGTGGGTGGTGGGGTCGAGTTCACCGTAGTAGTCGGCGAGGGGTGGGCCGTCGGGTTCGCGCTGCTGGACGGCGAAACCGATGACGTAGTGGCCGACGGCGGTGAAAGCGCGGGCCGCCAGAGCGGGCGGCAGACCGTGGCGGAGCAGGGCGGCGAGGACACGTTCACGCTGGGCGAGGGCGTTGGGGCCGACGGGGACGTAGTCCATGAGGCTGGGAAGGAGGCCGGGGTGCCGGGTGAGGACGGCACGCAGTTGGTGCCCCATGGTGCTCAGTACACCCCTCCAATTGGCGGGAACGGCTGGAGGAAGAGTGTCGGCGCCGTCGTGGAGCGGGGGACGGGGGTGGTTCTGTCGAGGGCGTCGGTGTGGCGGCTGCTGACCGGCCGGCTCGGGTGGAGTCTGCAGCGGCCCGAACGGCGGGCGGTCGAGCGGGACGAGTCGGAGATCGCCCGCTGGATCGCGCACGAGTGGCCGCGCATCAAAAAAGGGCCGTGAACACACGTGCCTGGATCGTTTTCCTCGACGAATCAGGTGTCTCCCTGCTGCCGCAGGTCCGCCCCACCTACGCTCCCCGGGGTCGGACCCCGCTGCTGAGGCACCGGCTGAACTGGAAGCGCGCGTCGATGGCCGCCGCGCTGGGCTACCACTCCACCGACCCCGATCGCGGAGCCCGTCAGTGCTTCGACCTCAGGCCCGGCAGCTACGACACCGCCGGGCTGATCGAGATTCTGGAGCGGATGAAGGTGTTCTACGGCGGCGAGAGCGTGGTCCCGGTCTGGATGGGCTGTCCGCCCACTGGAGCCGGGCGATGCGGGCCTGGGTCGCCGGGGAGGACTGGCTCACCCTGGAACAGCTGCCCGCCCACGCTCCCGAGCTGAACCCGGTGGAACTGCTGTGGTCCTCACTCAAGAAACGCGAACTCGCCAACCTCGCCGGCGACCACCTCGCCGATGCCACCGAACAAGGCATCCACCGCATCAACCACAACCCACAACTGCCATGGTCCTTCCTCACCCACACCGGACTCACCATCCACCCACCACACCCACCGAACCTACGAAAAGATCAGTAGAAGGAAGAACACAACCGGTCCCACAAGCAGGTCCGAGCACGCGCCGCATCACGAATCTCGCATGCAGACAAGCTTCCCCTCCACGACGTTCTCTGCCTCAATTCATTCCAAGGGTTGAGGGAAATTTGAATCCATTGCAATAAGACGTGGTGCGATAATAACCGATGCAACATCACCCGCCAGTGTTCTCCCCAGCCAAACCACGGTATGCATATCATCCCCCGGGAACGCGATGAGGTCGGCCCGACTCCCTTCCTCTCGAACCACGTGAGCACTGGAACCAATCATCTCGGCCGACAGCGTCCCCGACTCAATCCGGCCTTCCATCGATTCTTCATAGGAGTGGCGAAAAAACTCAGCCAGGATGCTCCATGATGCAGCGTCCGAAAAGGCGACCTGAGCCGACTCCCCCCAGAATCCAGGAAAACACCCCATCGGGTTTTGGCCCACCTGCTGATCTATCCCGAGAGCTGCTTCCCAACGGTCTACGGGATCATCCAGGATCGTCATTCGCCCGCCGGAGCATTCCGCCCCTTCAAGGGGTTCACCCATGAACTCGTACGGCGCCCTAACCCATGAGATCTCCATCTGGTAGGAGCCCGGTGGAATCCGCTCACCCAGTTCGATCCATTCCTCGCCCGCCCATGGTGAGCCAACAACTAGGCGACCGCTGGGAATTCTCACCAAACCAAGAGGTACCACATGGCTCACCAGAACTGGCGTGCCAGGATCATCGAAACGAACACCCAATCGAGCATCTCGAACAAAAAGCTTCTCCAAATGTGCTGCCGTTCTCGGCCCGGCAATCGGACGGCCGGGGTGCGCCTGAGTCGCCACCTCTACTCCCATGCAATTAGTCTCATTCGCCGAACTAGTTAGCCAACAGGAATCGGCACCCCCGTACGGGGATCATAAACAGTCCCAATGTTCACATGCCTCCCCAGCCTGTTGCTATACATTTCATTGGGGATAAAATCATCCTCATTTATCCCGCGACCCCCGGTCGCGGAGTAGCCCACTGCAGTCATTTGCCACCCGGTCGGAACCACTCTTGGCCCGCTATATATCGGCACAACAGAGTATCTTACAACCTGGCCACCATCGACCGCAATCCGCACCTTCTCCTCGAATTCATACATATTCTTGTCGTTCCCAGGATCCAGCTTATCTTGCCTATGCTGATTCGCCGACCTGGCACAGGCTGTCAAATTCCTCAGTTCGCGACCACTGCCACCCAACTGGGCGGCCAGAAGATGACAGGAGTTGACCCAATAACGCGGATTAAATCCACCGCCGCCATAATGGTGGGCGGCATTCGATATAGCCCACACATAGCCGGGCGGCCTTCTATCGGGCGAGGTCCCCTTGTTGCGGGCAAGATAATCAGAATCCAAGCAGGAATCCATCCAAGTGGCCCTTGCTCCGTTTCTGAAATCAAGCTCACCATAGTCCACCCAGCTCGCGCCTCCGACGCGGCAATCAGAGGCTCCGTTTTGCTGCGTGTCGCCCTGCTGTCCTCCGTCCGAGCCCGAGGCCGTTTGCGCATGAAACACAACATGGGCCACCAGTTTGATTAGGTCCCAAGTCGAAGCCGTGACGTGGACGCCTTCCTTCGGAACCCAGATCGACGGTGCCTGTGCCGTCGGTGTGGGCGGAGGTTGAGTGGGCGCGGGCGTCGGGCGCGGGCCTGCGTTCGGGTTCTGGGGGACTCGTGGAGCTGGTGGCTTGGTGACGGTTGGGCGCACCAGGGTGGCTGTGCCGCCGCCACTGCTGTAGCTGCGGCTGCCGCTGCTCTGGGTGCTGGTTTGTGCAGTGCCGCGGTGGGGCGAGCGGGTGGTCTTCCATGCGTGGCCGCCACCGCCTCTGCTGGAGGTCGTGGCCCGGGGCTTGGCCGGGGCGCGCTTGGACACCCTGTCGAGGCGGCCGATCTCCACGGAGTTCTTCCGTGCCTGGGCGTTGCTGGTAACGGAGTGTCCGGAACCGCCTTTGGAGGACTTGGGCTTCTTCTTGGGCTTTCCCTTGATCGCGTTCTTGATTCGCGTGAGCATTCCGTAGTGGCCGCTGTTCGCGGATACGGTGGCGGAACTGCCGCCTCCGCAGGTGCTGCATCCGCTTCCGGGGTGCTTGAGTTTGTGGCCGTCGGGGTCGATGCCGTTGAGGGGGCCGGCGTTGCCGTAGGTGTAGCGGTTGGCCTGGGCCGAGGGGTTGGGGTCGAGGAGCCAGGTGTCGCGGGAGGCGAAGGCGCCTGTTCCGGGCTGGTACCAGCGGGAGGCCATGTTCACATCGCCGGAGCCGGGGTCGGTCCATCCTGACTGGTAGCCGAGGGAGGTCCGGGGGCCGGTGGCGGCTGTGGTGCGGCCGAAGGGGTCGTAGGCGCTGGAGCTGGTGACCGTGAGTCCGTCGGGTGAGAATCCGGCGACGAGGTCGGTGTGGCGGTCGGTGATCGCCCACTGCGGGGTGGTGCCGTCCGTCATGGCCTGGAGGGCGCCGGAGAGTGTGCGGGTGTAGGTGTTCGTTCCGTCGCTGGTGAGGTTGTTCGAGCCGCCGTCGTAGGTGAAGGCGTTCGCTCCCTGCTGTGCGACGCGGTCGAGGGAGTCGTAGGTGAAGGTGGTGGTTCCGTCGCTGGTCTTGCGTTCGAAGGCGTCGAAGGTCAGGGCGCGGGGGGTGTTCCCTGCGGGGGTGGCGGTGGAGAGGGTTCCTCTGGGGGTGTGGGTGTAGGTGGTGGTGCCGTCGGTGAGGGGGCGGTTGCGTTCGTCGTAGGTGGTGGTGCTGGTGCCGGCCTGGATCCGGTTGCTGGAGTCGTCCCAGCCGTAGGGGGTTGTGGTGGTGCCGTTGGTCCAGGAGGTCATGCGGCCGGCGTCGTCGTAGCCGTAGGTGTTGGCCGAGGCTCCGGTTGTTCCGGTGGTGGTCTTGGCGGTGACGCGGTCGTCGAGGTCGTATCCGTAAGTGGTGGAAGCGGTCTCGGTGGTGCCTGCGATGTCGGTGGTGCGGTCGCCGGTGAGGCGGCCGAGGGAGTCGTAGGTGAACTTGCGTACGGCTGTCGAGTTCCAGGGTGTGGTGTTGTCCGCTCGGACGGCGTACCACTCGGCTGTGGGGCGGCCCGCCGGGTCGACGTCGTACCAGATCTGGCTCTTGGTGACGGGGTCGTCGGTCCACCAGGGATGGCCCGCGCCGTCGTATCCGTAGGTGGCGAGGCCGGCGGCGGTGCGGCGGCTGGCCATGGTGCCGTCGGGGTCGTAGCTGTAGGTGGTGTTGCCTGCGGGGCCGGTGCTGGTGAGCAGTTGGCCGCGGTCGTTGTAGGTGAAGGTGTTGCGTTCGAGGGCGCCTGCGCCTCCGGCGGCGGTCAGTCTTCCGGCCGCGTCGTAGCTGAAGGTGCGGGCCGCTGTCGGTGCTTCGGATCCCGTTCCGGTCTCGGCGGTGACGCGGCCGAGGGCGTCGTAGGTGCGTTCGCGCTTGACTCCGCCGGGCAGGTGCTCGGCGATGTTCTGGGCGGCTGCGTCGTAGACGGTGCTCCAGGTGCGGTCGGCGGCCGCGGGATGGGCAGCGGTCGACGGTTCGACGGTGGACTCCGGAAGATTCCACGGAGTGTAGGTGTAGACGGTGGCGTTGCCGCGGCCGTCGGTCATGCGGGTGCGGTTGCCTTCGGCGTCGTAGCCGAAGGACATGCTGATGCTCTTGGTTGCCGAGACGGTCTCCGTCTGGCCGGTGACCCGGCCGAGGGCATCGTAGGTGTAGTTGGTCCGGGCGCCTGTCGCGGAGGTGACGGCCGTCTGGTTGCCGTCGGCATCGAACTCGGCGGTCGTGGAGCGCAGTGCTGTGGTACCGGTGCCGTAGTCGGTCGCCTTGACGACATTGTCCAGGGCGTCGTACTCGGTGATGCTCCTGCGGTTGGTGGGGTCGGTGGACTCGATGGGCCGGCCCAGGCCGTCGTAGGAGATTCGGGAGGTCGCACCGAGCGGGTCGGTGGCGGAGATGATCTCACCGGCCGTGTTGTAGAGAGCTGTGCTGGTGCGGCCTTCCGGGGTGGTGGTGCCGGTCAGGTCACCGGCGTCGTTCCAGACGCTGCGGGTGGTGAGGTTTTGCAGGGTAGGACGGCGTTCCACGGTTGTCGAGGTCAGCTCGCGGCCCAGTTCGTCGTAGGTGGCTTCGGTCCGTACGCCGACGGGGTCGGTGGCGGAGAGGGCCAGCCCGGTGGGCGTCCAGGTATAGCGGGTGACGCCCGCGCCGTCGACGCTGTTGGTGAGGGGCGAGGCAAACCGCTGTTCGTTGAGTGTGGTGACCGGATCGGTGACGGCCGGGTCGGTCACCTGGATGAGGTGGCCGATCTGGTCGTAGGCGTAGCGGGTGATCCGGCCGAGCGGGTCGGTGACCGTGACGGGCCGGCCGGCTGCGTCGTAGGAGGTCCGGGTGGTGGAGGTGATCGGGGTGACTGCACCCGCCGGGGTGTAGGGGGGCAGGGTGACAGCGATGGGGCGGGAGAGGCGGTCGACTTCGGTGCGGGTGGTGTTGCCGCGTGCGTCACGGACGGCGGTGGCGTCGCCGTGGGCGTTGTAGCCGGTGAGGGTGGCGGGCCTGGTGGTGGTGGGTGTGCCACCGTTCTGTTCGACCGGGGCGGACGGTGCCTGGGTTTCGACGAGGCGTCCGAGGGCGTCGTAGCGGAAGGTGGTGGTGTGGTTCGCCGGGTCGGCGCCTGTGGTGTTGCCCCGCGGGGAGACCGTGGTGAGCGGCAGTCCGCGACGGTCGTAGGTGGCGGTGGTGGTCCGCGGGGTTCCCGTACCGTCGCCGATGGTCTCGCGTACGGGGTTGCCGGCGGTGTCGTATGCGAGGGTCGCGGTCAGGGTGCGGTTGGTGTCGATGTTCCGGGTTTCTTCGGTGATCCGGTCATCGGCGTCGTAGGCAAACGTGGTGATGCGGTTGAGCCCGGTGGGGTCGAGGGTGTTCTTGGTGATGCGTCCGGTGGCGTCCACGGTCTGGGTGACGACCGTCGCGCCTCCCCCGGTGACTTCACGGGTGAGGTGGCCGGCGCCGTCGTAGGTGTTGCTCTCCAGGACGATGTCGCGGCGGGTGCCGTCGGACTGGGTGACCTGACGGGCTGTCGTGGTGGCCGGGAGTCCGTCGTTGAAGTAGGTGTATGCGGTGGTCGCGCCCATGGCGTCGGTGCTGGAGGCGAGCCGGCCCGCCGGGTCGTAGGCATAGGAGGCGACGACCAGGTCACGCACGGTTCCGTCCGGGGCGCCCTTCCAGTCCTTCAGGGTTGTTTCGGCGGGGAAGCCCTGTGGGGTGTAGGTGTGGCTGTAGGTGGTGCCGAGGGTGTCTGTCTCGTGTACGACCCGTCCCAGGCTGTCGTGGACGAGGGTGGTGGTGTTGCCCTCTGCGTCGGTGATCTTGTTCTGGCGGCCGAAGGGGTCGTAGGTGTAGGTGGTGGTGCGGGGGGTGTCGCCGCCGGTGGTGTCGGAGGCGGTCTCGGTGAGGATGGCTCCGTCGTCGTTGTAGGTGCGGGTCACCCGGGTGGTGTGGGTGGTGTCGGTGATCTCGTTGCGGACGGCTGCTCCGGTTTCGGAGGTCACCTGGGAGAGGGCGTTGTAGGTGTAGGCCGTGGTGACGCCTGCGGGGAAGGTGTCGGATATCTGCTTCTCGGTGGTCTTGCGGCCGAGGCCGTCGTAGGTGAACTCGGTGACGAGTCCGGAGGGTGTGGTGACGCGGGCCAGGTCGCCGTTGGCGCGGTAGGCGTATGCGGTGATAGCCCCGCCGGTTGTGGTTTCGGTTTTGCGCAGTCCGGCCGGGGTGGTACCGCCGCCGTCTGCGGGCTCGGTTCCGTCCGTGTAGCTGATGCTGCTGCTGCGACCGTCGGGCAGGGTGGTGGTGGTCGGCAGGCCGAGGAGGTTGTAGGCGAAGGCCGTGCGGTAGCGGTTGTCGGCCGGGCCGCTGGAGCGTGCGTCGCGGGTGGCTGTGGGCCGGTCGTTGCGCGGGTCGAAGGGGTCGGCCGGGTTGTTGTAGTAGTCGATGTAGGAGGTCCAGCAGGAGTTCGTGTCGCGGCAGGTGGTCTGGGAGATCGTGTTGCCGCGCTCGTTGTGCCCGGTGACGGTCGTGTGTCCGTTGGGGTCGGTGACCGTGGTGAGGAAGCCGCCGGTGTCGTAGGCGTAGCTGGTCACGCCGCCTTCCGCATCGGTGGTGGCGAGGAGGCGCTTGGCGCGGAGGGCGTCGTAGACGGCGGTGGTCCGGTGGCCGGCCGGGTCGGTGACCGTGACGGCCGAAGTCAGCCCGGAGGCCGTGCTGCGGGTGCGGGCCTCGTAGTGGTTCTCGACCTCGTCCTGGGTCAGTCCGCGCTGGTAGACGGCGAATTCGTCGAGCTGTCCGGTGAAGCGGTAGGTGCCCGGAGTGGTGACGCCCATCCATGCGGTGTTGGCGTAGCCGCCGCCCAGGTAGGCGCGTACCCCGGTGGTGTGCTGGGCCGCGCGGGCGAGGCTGCCGACCTTGATACCGTCGAGGTAGAGGCTCTGGGTCGTGCCGGATGCGGTGAGGACGGCGTGGTGCCACTGGTCGTCGGTGACCGTGTCCGCGGAGGTGAGCGGGGTGGCACCGTTCGGCTGGGATGCGGTCCAGAACTGTCCGCGCAGCTTGCCGTCCGCGCCGACGTTCAGTACCGGACGGTAGTCGGTGGGGGTGCTGCCGATGGCGGCGTTCTGCAGCCCGAGCAGTACCCCTCGCGTAGTGGTGCGGAACCAGAGTTCGACGGTGACATCGGTGGATGCGGTGATCAGGTCGCTCGGAACCTCTGTCTGGCCGGTCCCGGAGAGCTGGGCGGCGCTGCCGTCCTGGAGCCCGAAGACCCCCCTGGTACCGAGGGTGACGTTGGTGTGGGTGCCGTCGGCGTCGTGTGCGGCCATCTCGTTGATGGCGGTGGTGGCTCCCTCGGGTTCGTCCATCCGCCAGAATCCGGCCGGTCCGTCCCCGACCACGACTCCGCGGTAGTGCGGGCCGTCGCCGGTCACCAGCGCGGTGCGGGCCCGGTGGTGGTCGGTGACGGCTGCAGGGGTGAGGGCTGTGGTGTAGAAGGCGGCTTCGTCGATCTGCCCGCGGAAGTACTGGGTGCCGGCGGCAGTTCCGTTCCAGGCGGTGGTGGTGTAGCCACCGCCCAGGTATCCGTGGGGCAGAGTGATGGGCGGGACTGCTCCGGTGAGGGTTCCCACCCGGGTTCCGTCCAGGTACATGGTCTGGCCGGTCGAGCCCCCGGTCAGGACCACATGATGCCACTCGTTGTCGGTGACGGCGGAGGGGGTGACGATGCTGGTTCCGGCGCGGTTGCGGTCGAGCTGGCCGCGGAGTTTGCCGGCCCCGTCGATCAGCAGTGCCGGGACGGTGGAGGTGGCGGTGCTTCCCGCTTCCGTGTTCTGGAATCCGAAGAGCACTCCTCCCGGGGTCGCGGTGCGGAACCAGAGCTCCAGGCTGGTGGCGTCGGCGGTCTCCAGGGGGTCGGTCGGGACGGACACAACGGCGCCGGTGCCGTCGAAGTCGGCCGCGCTGTTGTCGCCGTCGGCGAAGACTCCGGGTGCGCCGAGGCCGACATTGCGGCCGTAGGAGCCGTCCATGCCGGTGCCCGCGATGCTCACGGCCTGGCTTCCGGTGCGCTCGCCCAGCCGCCAGTAACCGGCGGGTGCCTGGCGCATCACGGCGTCCTGGTAGGCCGCGGAACCGTTGGCGTACTGCTCGTCCGAGATCTTCCAGAC
Organism: Streptomyces sp. NPDC094448; assembly: GCF_044763775.1. Lineage (NCBI taxonomy): Bacteria > Bacillati > Actinomycetota > Actinomycetes > Kitasatosporales > Streptomycetaceae > Streptomyces > Streptomyces sp. NPDC094448. The sequence continues at coordinate 24,840 of NZ_JBIWGU010000012.1, forward strand.
ACCACCATCCTCGTCGGTGCTGCTGGTCAGGCGGCCGGTGCCCGAGTCGTAGACGGCGGTCGAATGAGTGCGGCCGGAGGGAAGAGTGACCTGGGTCATCCGGCCGACCGCCGTACGCGCGGCGTAGTGCTCACGTACCCGTTCGAAATCCAGGGGATGGCTGTAGACGGCCACGTCGTCGAGGTTGCCCTTGAAGGGGTGTACGCCTGCGGGCACGCCCATCCAGCCCTGGTTGCCCCAGCCCATGCCGAGGAAGGCGTACTGGTTCTCCCGCACCTGGACGGTTCCGGTGAGGCTGCCGACGATCTCGCCGTCGAGATAGAGCGTCTGCCTTGTGCCTTCACTGGTCAGTACGGCGTGGTGCCATTGGCCGTCGTTGACTGCCTGGGGCGAGATGATGGGCTGGTTACCGGCGTACTCGGAGGTGAAGAACTGGCCGCGGAGCTTGCCTGCGGCATCGACGTTGAGGAAGGGACTGTAGCGGCTGGGCTGCTCGGTGGCCTCGGCTTCCTGCAGGGACGCGATCACTCCGGGCTGGGTGGTCTTGAACCACACCTCGACGGACATCACCGGGCTGAGGGTGCCGTCGGGGAGTTCCAGATGCGAGTCGGTGCCGTCGAAAGTCGCGGCCTTGTCCGTGGTGGCGGCCACGGCGGGCGTGGCTCCGAAGCCGACATCGCGGTAGGTGGCTTCGTTCAGCCCTGTGGCGGATGCTGCCTCACTGCGGGCGGTGGAGCCTTCCTCTTCTCCGAGACGCCAGTACGAGCGGGGGTTGGAGTCGAGGACGCTCGCGCGGTACAGCGATCCGTCCTCGTACGTGTAGTTGGTACAGGCGGTGTCGGAGGTGGGCGGGCAGACCTTCGTCAGCCGGTCGCCGGTGTAGGTGTAGGTCCAGGTGAGCTTGGAGTCGGGGGCGTCGACGGGGCTGGTGGTCACTGAGGTGACGCGTTCGCCGGTCCAGCCGAGGGAGATGGTCCGCCCGGACAGTACGTCCAGGACCTTCATGATGCGGCCGCCGTCCTCCGCCTCCCGGATCAGCCGCTGGCTGCGGCCTGCGCTGTCGGTGATCGCGCCGAGGAACTGGGAATGGCCGAAGCCGTACGTCAGGCCGGACTGCTCGCGCAGCACCCAGCCGTCCATCTTGCGGTAGAGCTGGCTGGTCGATCCCGGTGGTCCGGTGTAGGTGCCGTCGCTGTTCAGGCCGTAGCGGGTCTGCGAGCCGTCGGCGGCGGTGATCAGCACGGACGACGACGGATAGCTCTGCTCCTGCAGGGTCACTTCCCAGCGGGTGCTCCAGCCCGCGCCGAAAATGCCGGTCGTGCGGGGGTCGAGGGAGTTGTAGGTACGGGTCACCGCCAGGTCGGGACCCACGGTCGGTATGGCGGCGTCCGTGGCCGCGGTGGTGTAGTTGCCCGCCCGGGTACCGAACTCGCTGCCGGGATCAGAGGCGCCGAGGTGGCTGGTGATGCCGGGCTGCGGCACCTCCGGCGTGATCAGTGAGGGGCCGGGGCGGGCCGATGTGGCGGCGCCGTCGTAGGCGTAGGCGTACCAGGCATACGTCTTGCCCCAGCTCAGCCAGCCACTGGGCACGGTCCACCGCTGGGAAGCGCTGCGCGGACCCAGGCGGCAGTTCTTGCGGGTGTCCCGGCCGGCGACTTCGCAGACCTCGAACTGGTACTGCAGGGCGCTCGGGTAGCGGTCCTGGTCGGTGCCGTTCGCCCACAGCAGGGGCGTCAGGCTGTCCGCGACCATCCCGCTGGGCGGAGCGGCTGCGGTCAGCTGCGGTGGGATGTTGACCGAGGAGAATCGCACGGCGGGGCCCGGGACGCCTTCCGCGGTGAAGGTGGTGGCGCCGTCCGCCATCGTCCACTGCAGGGTGTACGTCGCCGCGGGAAGAGGGGCGACCTTCGCGCTCAGTGTCACGCTCGCGCCCGGCGCGACATCGCTGGGCAGCGTCGTCCAGCGCAGTTTGGCCGCGTCCGTGATCGGCTGTCCTGCGGCATTGAAGAGGTTGTAGCCGAGCTTGACGGCGCCGTTACGCGGCCAGGTCTGCTGGCCGCGGTTGGTGACCGTGACCTGCATGGCGCCCTCGGTTACTCCGGTCACCGCCTGGGTGAACTGTCCCAGCGTGTAGGTGGCTCCGTATTTCGTCCAGGTGATGTCGAGGCTCGGTTTGCCGTTGGGGTAGTCGTCGGATCCGAACTGCTTCCATGCCTTGGAGTCCGTGGTCGACGCCTTCACGGCGAGCCCGTAGTTCTTCTTCCGGCCGTGCGTCCAGTCGTCGACGAGCTGGCGGCCGGCGCTTCCCAGGGGAATGGATTCCCAGGCGGGGCCGCAGTTCCAGCTGCTTGCGCCTTCGGGCCGCCAGCCGTGGGCAAAGCTCTTGGAAGCGAGGGAGGGACCGGTCGCGGGCCCGGGGTACTTGGTCGTGGTGTTCTCCGCCCAGTTCGACGTCACCGCATGAACGGTGACCGGCCGGGCGGTGCAGGAGTACGACCAGGTGTTGTAGAGGGCAAGGCTGGTACCGAGGACCCAGGCGTTCTTCAGTGTCGTCTCCACACCGTTGAAACGGAGGAAGGCCGCCGCCTTGTGGGCGCCACCGTCGTAGGTGCCCGTCTTGAGGACGGTGTCGGTGGAGAAGTTCTGGTTGTACGGGTGCTGGACGTAGGTGCCCGATGAGGCCCCGAACCGGGTGACCGAGGGGTCGACACGGACGGGGAAGACGCGTTCCGGTGCCTGGAGCCAGTCCTGGTCGAGGCTCACGACCAGAATCTGGCGGCCGCCTTCTTCGGTCAGGCTGTAGGTGACTCCGGAGGAGACACTGCCCTGCGCCGAGTTGTCCGCGTGGTCGGAATCCTCCATCCAGCCGGGCGGGATCCAGGCCTTTCGTACGCCTGCCGCGTCGGTGAAGACCACGCCGCCCAGTCCGTCCAGCTGGGCGGTCAGTCCCTGGAGCGTGAGGGGAAAACGCCACTGGGTCTGCGCGGTTCGGTTCTTGAGGACGATCGTTTCCTTCACGGACTGGCTGCCCGCGATGAGTTCCAGGTCGGCGGCGGGGCGTACCTCGGGGTAGGTGATGACGCTGCCGTCGGTGACGCCGCGGGCCCGGTTCGCTCCCTCCAGCGAGTAGGCCACGGACATCGTGTCTTCCACCGAAAGCCGGACCAGGGGGTCGGCATCGGCGTACTCGGCCAGCAGGATCGGTTCTTCGGTCTGGCGGGGCACCCATCCCTCGTCGGATGCCGACATGGTCCGCGCGCCCTGGGGACGTACCAGGGTCGTGTCGATCGCCTTCCAGCCGTCGCCGGAACGGAAATTGACCGGCTCCGTGTAGAACCGCGTCGTGAACGTGCCGTCGGTGTTGCGGTACGTGCGCGACCGCTCGTCCCGTTCTGCGACCTGTTCCTGGCTCGTCGAGGCCGAGTATCCCTTGGCCGCAGCCACCGGAATCGTCACCGGGGTGCCCTGCGTCGGCTTGGGCGGGGTAGCCGGACCGGTGCCGCCGGGTGGCGGGGCGGGCGGCTCCGGGGGGAGTTCGCCGGGTGCCTTGGTGTGGCCGGGGCGCCCGCCTGCCACTGCGGCGTCCGTAGCGCCCGGCAGAGCGCTGTGGCCGCGTCCGTCGGCCGAGCCCCACTTCTGGTCCGGCGTGTCCGCCGCCCCAGCCTTCGGGGCGTCCGGCGACCACGATGCGGCAGCGAGGACGCCCTGCTCGGTGCCGACCAGCACGGTCAGCAGCAGAGTCATGGACACAGCAAAAGAACGCGCGGCACGCACGCAAACCCCCGAAAGTTCGATCTTCAGAGAATCTTCATATACCCCCCACTTTTTGTGCGCAAGACTCCCGCGAACGGAACCCTCTGCTCACACGCGACTCCGATCCGGCCCGAAGAGGCGGGCCGGGCAAGAGGATCGACGCTGCCCCAGGGGTGCGAGTGACACGTCGATGCACCGTCACTGGCCCCTGTCACGAAGACAGTTGACCTCCGAACGCCGGGCATTCCGGTCGACCGTCATCCAGGGGGGCGCCCGCCCTTTCGCCGCAGGCCGGGCGGCCATGGCGGCGGACTCGGACACCCAGTCGGAGACCAACCGGGCCATGACCGAGGCCCTCGTCGGGAGCAGCATCTCCCCGGGAGCCGGAGCCACGGCCCTCGTCGCCTTCACCGCCACCATGGCTCTCGCGGGCACCAAGGCCTACCTCGCCAGGAATGCAACCTGATCTTCACCGACGGCGGCACCACCTTCGTCAGCCGACGGTTGCCGGACGACGATGCTCTCCACGCGGTGAGCCGAGGTGGTCCGCCGGGCGCGGTGGTGACGGAATGAGCCCGTCATCGGTACCGACGACGGCGAGATGGTTGTTTCCTTTCGTTGCCTCCGGTTCCAAGAGGATCCGACACTCCCTGTCCCTCGAGGTGTCCCTGCACATCGTCGGCCCGGACGCGGCGACGGCGCAGCAGTCCGCGGTCACGGTGCGGCGCTGCGCTTCCCGCCGCGCGGGTATGCCTGTCGTCACCGGTCGTCCCGGACAGCCGGTTCCTCGGTCAGGACCCGGTCGATGAAGTCGAAGGAGTCCTTCCTGGCCTCGTCGGCCCGCTGTGCGTACTGGGTCAGGGCCTCGGCCGGGCAGGGCAGGGCAGGTCCGGCTTGGCGGCCGTGCTGCGGATTCAGACCTCACAGCGGTGCATGTGAGCGTCCCGGCGGACGCACGGGTTGCTGCGTATACGCCTGGCTGATGGGAGATGACCGGCCGTTGCGGTCAGGGGGTCGTGCAAACCACGAAGGCCCGGATGCCCTCCTGCACGGTATTGGTGTTCCGGACGGTCACCTGCCAGCCCGTAGTGCCCCCGAAGGAGGCGATGACGAAGGACCGCCCGGTGTCGGCGCCGGCGACGAGGCCAATGTTGACGCCTCCACCGCCGGTGCTGACGGTGCCCGCGGGACAGGTCACGGTTGCGTTGCCGATCTGTCCCGCGGGCACCGTCACCAGGTCACCGAAGGTGCGCTGAAACGGGGCTGCGGCCTTCGAAGCGGCCCGGTCCCCGTGCGGCGGTGCGCCGGAGCCGGCGCTCTGAGCGACCGCCACTCCCGCCCCGGCGGTGAGCAGCGCGGCGGCCGTCAGGGCGGGGACCCTGATGCGTTTCATGTCGATCTCCATCCGTCCGTGTGTCAGATGGGTCCGGCATGCCCCCGCCCCCCGCTCGTCATCCGCGATGTCGCTCGTTCGCCGCACGCAGGAACGATCCCCCTCCGCCGATGGAGGGAAGGGCCCGGAACCCTCCCGTCAGTGGTGGCGCGAGCCTGAAGCAGTTCGGAGGCGGCGGATCGCCGGGTTCTCTCCCGATGTGCCGGAAGTGACGTGTGTGGTGCAGGCGTAGACCGACAAGGACGGCGCCGTGGGGCCTGCTCGCCGTGTGAACGGAGTGCTGCGGGCGGCCGGCACCCGGCCGGCGGGCGGACTGTCAGGGGGTTGCGGTGTCCGAGACGGTGGCCACCACGACGGACAGCACCGCCGGGGTGGGGACCACCCGGTCGAGACGGAGTCCGGCCGCGGCGAAAAGGCGGGAGAAGTCGGCCTCGGTACGCTCCCGGCCGACCAGCGACGCCATCATCATCAGGTCCAGTGTCTTGCCCTGATGCGGTGCGTCGCCCTCCGGGACCACCGCGTCGATGACGAGGACGCGGCCGCCCGGGGCCAGCGCGGTACGGCAGTTGCTCAGGATAGTCACGCACTGGTGGTCGTCCCAGTCGTGCAGGATCCGCTTGAGCAGGAGAACGTCCCCGGCCGGTACCGAGTGGAAGAAGTCTCCCTCGGCGGTCTGCCAGCGGCCGGCCGGGTCGGCGCCGCCGGGCACGGGGTCCGCGAGTCCGTGGCCCACCAGGACATGGCCCTGGTCGTAGAGGACACCGCGCAGTGCGGGCCCGGTCGCCAGCACCTGGCGCAGCAGACCGCCGTAACCGCCGCCCACGTCGACCACGGTGGCGTCCTCGGGGAAGTCCCAGCTCCGCGCGATGGGCCGGTCCTCCGCGTCCGACATGGACGCCATGCCGGTGTGGAAAACGGCGGCGATCTGCGGGTCCCGGGCGAAGTACGTGAAGAAGTCGGTACCGAAGATGGCGTCGAAGGCTGAGCCGCCGTCGGTCAGGCATCGCGTCATCTCGCCGGCGGGGCGCCACATCGTCGGATCCGTGAGCATGAGTACCGCGGCGCGGGCGGACACCTGCGCCCCGGTGCGCAGCATGTCGCCGTCCGCGGTGAGGCCGAAGCGTCCCGTGCCGTCCTGCTCGAACAGGCCCCGGGTGGCCAGCAGCCGCAGGACCCGGTGGAGGCTCTGCTCGTCGGTGCCGGTGGCTGCCGCGAGTTCGGCCGGGGTGCGGGGGCCGTCGGCGAGATGGTCCGCGACGCCGACGGCCGCGGCGGCGCGCAGTGCGGCCGGGTAGAGGAACTCCAGGGCCTGCGCCACGATCAGGGCGTTGCTCCGCCGTTCTTCCGGCGTCCCGTCCGCCGGGCGTGTGCTGTTGGTCATCCGGTTGCCTCCTCCGGAGCAGTGTTCAGGGGGCGGTGGGCACCGCCGCCGGGCCAGGATGGCAGTGCTGTGTGCCGCGGGGGTCCGGTTCCCGCCACCGGGGGATCCGTTCCGCGGACCGGGGCGTGCTCGACCCGGGTGTCCGCGGAGGCCGGATACGGAGCCCCCGACAGTCCGGGCGCCGGGCCGGCGTTACAAGGGGGTGTGTTCGGTGGAGCGCGCGGCACGGCCCGGTCCGCGGGACGGTATGCAGTGCCGGGGGGCGGTGGGGATGTGGCCGGGTTCGCCCATGCCGTGGTTCCCGGCAGGCTCCGGTCATCGCCGGGCGGGAGGGCGGGGTGTCCCGTGGGCGGCGGAGTAGCGGGAGGCACTGCTCTCCCTGCCGACTGCCGGGTCTCTCGGCGGAGTTCTGCGGCCCACGGGACCGCTCCGTGGCCCTGTGCGGCCCGGCGCATGGCAAACCAGGGTGGTGTTCTCGGGGACGTACATCGCCGGGAGTCCGACCAGCGCCGTACCTGGGAGACTCCTGGGCAGCCGGCCGGCAGGCCGCCCACCGGCCCGCCGGGCCGTCCGGCGGGCTCACTCCTGCTCGTAGTACCTGTCGTAGGCGGCGGACTGCTCCTCCACCGAGAAACCCTCGAACGCGCCCTCCGCTTCGAGTTCGCGGAGCCGGTCCAGCGCCGCCCGAGCGGACGGTGAGGGGTGGGCCGCGAGGTGGGCCTTCGTCGCCTCCATGCCACGGCCGAGGAGAAGCTCGGCATCGATCGAGCACGCCGCGTCGAAGCCGGCTTCCTTCGCGCTCCAGACAAGGAGCACATCGTCAAGGTCACCGCTGTTGAACAACTGAACGCAGCAGAGCCTCATCAGTTCGGTGTCGCCTCCGCCCTGAGCGCGCCGCTCGCGCTCCGTGTGCTCGCCCAGCAGCCCGCGGATCCCGTCGAGGTGCGCGCGAGCGGGGCGGAGCCCGAAACGGCGCAGGCTCTCCTCTTCGTCCATCAGCTGTCTCCCCTTGATCGTCCGGTATCGGCGGTGACCCATCCTCCCTCAGGGCCCCCCGGCCCGGACGTGGTGCGACACTTACGGGATGGACACGGGGCGCGAATCGCGGTGGGAGAAAGACGCCATGACGGTGGAGATCGTTTTCGCGCTGGTGACCGCCCTCGCGGCGGCCGCGGGCATCTACGCCGCCGTCTGGACCGTCGCACTGGTCTCCGGCATCCCGGATCCGGGCAGGACAGGCCTGCTCGCAGGAGGTGCACTGCTCGGAGCAGCCGCCGGACTGCGGCGTCTGGTACGGGTCCTGCGGCGGTTCGACAAACAGCGCCGGATGGGCCGCTGACCAAGGTCCCTCCGGGGTCCGGACCGACCGCGCGTACAGGCACAATCGCGGGCGCGTTCCACCGGACCGGACAACCGGCACCCCGCTCCCGCTGGCCGGCACCCGGCGGATCCTCCCGCTGCGGGCACCAGCTGAACATACCCGCAGGCGGATCACCTCCCGGCAGCACAGCCAGCCCAGGAGTTACCCGGCCGCCCCGGCCCGGACAACCGGCACTCCACACACCCCATAGACGTTCACACCGACCACCAAACACACCCCCCACACAGACCACAAAAATCAAACCGCCAAGAACAGCACAGCAGCCCAACCAAACCCGACCAGAAACCAACACAGGCCAGTTGGGCGCCGAGGCACTGGTGGATGCCGTGGCCGAAGCCGAGCCGGCCGCGGGCCGTGCGATGGAGGTCCGGCGTGCCGGGGTGGTCGAGCGCCGCGCTCCCGGTTTCCCCACCCCCGACAAGACCCTTGCCAGGAATTGCCCCACATGAGCGACTTGCACACTAAACGCGGGCCGGAACGGGCAGCCCAAACTCAGTTGCTTCACACGGACACGGTCCCACCGCCGAGTACGGACAAGCCGGCCGGACCGGGGCCGTGGCCGTCGAGTGAAAGGCGGAAGTCATGAGTCTGATCCAGACCGGCAGACTGCAACTGAACTCCAACAGCGCCACGGAACTGACCGGCAGAGACACCTCGACCTTCACCCAGGTCACGTTCCCCTCACCGTTTCCGGACGGTGCCGCGGTGATCGTCGTACCGTTCGTCCAGACCTTCAACGGCCCCGACACGCCCGGCCTGCGCATCGCCGACGTCACCACCACCGGCTTCAAGATCCGCATCAACGAACTCGTCGGCACCGGCCGCGCCCTGTCCGACGGACCCCACACCACCGAGACCATCGGCTGGATCGCCTCCACCGTATAACGACCACCCGACCGGGCGACCGGGCCGGAGGCCGACGGGCCCCGGCCCGGCCGCGACAGGAACGAGCCGGGGTTCGGGGCGGGCCGCTTCCGGCCGCGGGCTGCTTCCACCCGTAGAACACCTACGGCCGATACGGATCACAGCGGTACTTCTGCGCCGAGGCTGCAGTCAGCAAGCTCAGCGAGGCCGGAGAGCTGGTGGCCGGTTGAAGCGGTGGCAGGTTTCCGGAGCCTGGGGGCGGGCCGGATCTGGAGGTGATGCAGTTCGGCGGGTACGCCGTCGGAGCCGGTGGGGTGGTCACCGAGGGCGCCTGCGGTGCCGCGGCTGCGGGCGTGGTGCGCAGGCGCCACCACCGGCGAGCGGCCGGCGGGCCGGGAACTCGGTTCGGAGCCGGAGAAGGAGCCCGCAAGGCGTGGCTCCTGTATGAGCGGGCACCCGCGGACGCGGTGCGTGTGGTGACCGACGGGCGGCCTGTCCTTCGGCATCGCGCGTGAAGTGGTGGCCGCTGCTACCGGCTCGATCGGGCGGCATTCCACCGGCGCGATCCTGACCTTGCCTGCCGGGGCCTGCCCGGGAAATCGTGCGGTCACCGGTGATCATCAGTGTGTGAAGACGGAAGATCAGTCGGCGGCCGCAGGTCACAGCACGGATCGTGCACGGTGGCAGGAAGCGTTCGGTGTCTGCGGTGCGTGATGGCGTACTGCACTGTCTGGGAGGCTGCCGGTGCCAGGTCCCTTCGGCATGGTCGCGGCGGGTGTGAACGCGTGGACGACGCAACGGCTGCCGCAGCTGAACCGTGAGGTTCTCGCAGGGGGCCGGCGGCCCGAAGCCCTGGCCAAGGAGATGGCGGAGGCGCTGGCAGATCTGCCGGGTCCGCTGGAGTGGAACACCGTGCAGGCCCGGCAGATGCTGGTTCACCTGGGTCTGTGCGGCGCCTCGGTCGTGCGGCACTACCAGGAGCAGGGCCTGGCACCGCCTGAGGATCTCGCGCTGCCCCTCTCGATGATCCCTGTGGGCACGGGTGCCGGGCTCTTTCGGGACTACTTCGCAGAACTGGCCGCCCGCCGGGACATCGGCCACCCTCAGCGCGACTCCTACGCCGCTCTGGTGCGGTGGAACACTCCGACCGCTGTCGTGCGCCGGCAGGGGGAGACGGTGTGCCGGCTGGAGGGGGTCTTCGGTGACGGGGCCATCCGCACCTACACCGGAGAGCCGGGAGAAGCTGCGTTCCTGGTGCTCCTGAAGAAGGCCGAGTGCCTCGAACTCGCGGCGAACACGGTGCTGCGAGAACTGGAGGACGAGGACTGCGACCTCCTGGGGCACCGGACGGCTCAGCGGCTGAACACGGCGAGCCGCTTTCTGGCCGCGGTGCACCGTCTGAACCTGGACTTCCCCGGGCTTCCCGCCGGCCAGGGGCTCCGCACCGGCCATTTCCTGGACGTGTTCCGGCAGTTCGCCACACACTGGGCTCCTGGGGACATCCCGCCCAGTGGAGCGCAGGACGTGGAGTACCTCAAACGCGACCTCATCCTGGGCATCGACTTCCCCGGCTACTTCGAGAGCGTGCGCCGCCAGTTTCCCGCACTCCTGACACGGGAACGCGAGGACCTCCTGGCCCTGGAGGCAGTGCCCAGCCTTCCGTCCAGGATCCTGCGGGCTGCCCGCGACGCCGGCAGCGACCCGAGGTCCGTGCCCGCGGTGGCCGCCTGCTACTTCCTCCTGCACACGAACAGCAGGGTCTCCGCCTCGCACTTCATACTCACCACGAAGTACCTGTTCAAACCCCATCGAGCCCGTGAGGAGGCCGGGCTCGCCGACGGCGTTCTGGTCTCCCACCAGGCCGGCACCACCGGGATCGTCGAGCAGGTCCTGCGCCGCCTCATGGAAGGCCGCAGGAACCATCCCCTCACCTTCCTCGACCACGCGGGCCGCACCGAACTCCTGGCCACGGCGGGCCTGTCCGGCGAGCCCCGCGTCTCGACCGCTGAATGCGATGAGATGGTCCGGCTCACGGTCTGAGGACCCGCCGGCCACCAGGAACCCGTGGTGCCCGCGCACCGACCACCGCACAGGGAGCATCAGAAACATGATCAGCATCGTCGGCGCGACCGGGCACACGGGCAGGGCCCTGGTATCGCTTCTGGAGAACCGGCAGGTCCCCCAACGCCTGCTGGTACGCGACACCGCCGCCGCCGGACACCTGCTCGGTACCCACCACGACCTCCGCCGGATCGACACCGCCGACCCCGCGGGCATCACGGCCACGCTCGACGGCAGCCACGCGCTCTTCCTGCTGATGGGCAACTCGCCCGAGCAGTTCATCTGGGAACGCAACATCGTCCAGGCCGCCGTCCGGGCCCGCGTACCAAGGATCGTGAAAGTATCCGGCTTCAGCCCGGCCCCCGAGTCCCCCGGCGGCGTGGACCGCGTCCACGCCGCCGTCGAGGAATACATCACCGCCAGTGGCCTCGCCTACTGCTTTCTGCGCCCGAGCCTGGCCATGTACGACATCGCCCTGCTCCACGGCCCCGGCATCCGCCGCCACTCGGTCCTGTCCACGGCCCTGACCGGTCCCGTCGCGTTCCTCGACAGCCGCGACCTCGCCGCCGCGGCAGCCACCGCCCTCACCCAGGACGGACACGAGTACACCCGGTACCGGATCACCGGCCCCCAGGCATTCACCCCCGCCGAAACCGCCGCGCTCCTCACCACCGCCACCGGCCGCCGGATCATCGCCGCCCGCTGCAGCGAGGAAGAGGAACAGCACGCGCTGCAGGCCTGTGGCCTGCCAACCTTCCTCACCGACCACATTCAGGCCCTTTTCCGGGAGATCAACACCGGGACTGTTGGAGAAGCCACCTCCGACTACGAGAAACTCACCGGCCTCACCCCTCGCACCCTCCACTCCTACCTTGCCGAACACCACACCGACTTCCAGCCCACCAGCACCTGACCGCCACCCCCTCCCGCCGTCGAGGTGGCCCTGCTCTGTGAGCCGGGCGCCGAGCGGGGTGGCCGCCGCGACCACGGACTCGAAGTTGCTGCCGCTTTCCCGTCCTCGATGTCGTCAAGCATTCCCACCCCTCCAGCAGTCGTACCAGCTGATCGTAGGGGCGGGGTTCGCGTACGGCTCGCGAAATACGGCCCGCGATCGCCGAAGGCCCCGTCGGCACCCACCAGAGGCCGAACGTGCCGTTGTCCTGCTCGGTCTTCGGCCACCGGTCCCGGCTCGCCGTCACAGGCGCAACTCCGGCCATGACCCGACCAAGGCAGCCGTGCCGGTCAACCGGAGTCTAGGCAAGCCAACGGGCGCTGTGCCGGTGGCGCCCGGGCTCGATCTCGATGTCCGACACCAGTCCCGTTCGCAGCAGACCCAGCTGACGTCGCATCATTTGACGGGCGCGCCGCTCCTCAATGCCGGCGAGAGCGGCCACCGCCCCTCCTCGCGTATCACTGCGGGCGAAGTAGTACACGGCAACGGACCGCCGTACCTCCTGCGGCGACGGTCGCCGCCCCTCCAGCGCGGCTGAGCGCAAGCGCGCGGAGCTGTAGCGGAGGTCGCGCACCAGGACGGACCTCCACGGTCGCCAGGGACGCGAACCTTCCTGTCCGGACAGGGCAGCGTTGCGGCGCATGTGGTGGGCACTTCTGGCCATGTCCCCACTCCTACCACAGGAATTCACCGCGCCGCCGGCGGTTGTTCCTCGGCTGATGCAGCAGCGGTCGGCCGGACAGGTTCCCGCAGTCGCTGGTTCAAAGAATTCGGAAGCCCGCCTGAACTGGTCATCCATCACTCTCAAGGACCGTCGGCGCGGGCTCGCCCGGCGGGCCGCCGCGGCACGGCTCCTTCTGCTGGTCACCGGTGCGGCCTCAGTGGTCGTCTACGGAGCCGCCACCCACTGGTTCCGGACCGGGTCACCGGTCACTCCGGGGCCGCACCCGCCGGGTACTCGTGGCGGGTACGGCCCCTTGGGCGTCCCGGCCGCACCCGGCGGGCTTCCGTCAGCCTGCCGAGCCGCCGTTGTTCCGGCGGTCCGGCGCGCGGTGGAGGGCGTCGGCGGCGGGAACGGCGTGGGCCGCTCGGAGGGTGCGTGGCATGCTGATGATTCTTTGATTTCTTGCTCAATCGGCGGGGGCTGGTGTTATGGGGTACACGATTCCCGAAGGTGTCGACACCATGCTGGACGTGGTGGGCGTCGGGTGGCCGAATGTCGACGAGGACGCCTACCGGGACATGGCCAAGGAGCTGCGGGAGTTCGCGGAGGACGCGGACGACGACGCACACGCGGCACACGGGCATATCCAGCAGTTGCTGTCGTCGGGGTCGAGCGAGTCGCTGACCGCGCTGGAGAAGCACTGGCAGAAGGTGCTCCGCAAGAACAAGGACCTGGCGCAGGCGGCGCGCATCATCGCCGGTGCGCTGGACCGGATCGCGGACATCATCGTGGCCCGGAAGATCGCGGCGGTCGGGGAGCTGGCCGATCTCTGCGCGACGGTGGGTATCGCGCTGGCCGCGGCGCCCTTGACCTTCGGGCTGACCACGCTGCTGGCGGGCGGGAAGATCGCGATCACCCGGGCGGCGTTCAAGGCCATCATGAAGGAGATGGCGGAGGCGGCGGTCGCGGAGATCACCGCGGTGCTGACCCAGCCCGCGGTCGCGGCCCTGGAGAGCATCGTCACCGATCTCGTCATCCAGACGACGATGAACGTCACCGGGCAGCAGGACGGCATCGACGCCGACCGGGCGATGCAGGCGGGCCAGGACGGTCTGCGGCTCAACGCGGCGGGCGGGCCCACCGCCCCCGGGCCCGGCGGCGGTCCGGTCATCGACCACGACGCCCACTCCAACACGGGCGGCAAGCTCGCGAACGTCCAGGTGTCGATGCAGACCCGGGCGGCCGGGAAGATCGGAAAGGCCAAGGGGCACCACGGCCGGGCCAAGGGCCGGGACTCCCTCACCGCCGCGCTCGACGGTGTCCTCGACGGCGTCTTCGAAAAGCTCACCAAGGGCCACGACCACATCGGCAAGCATGTGGGCAAGGACCTGCCCGACGCCATCGGCCAGGGGTCGAAGATCCACCGGGGCAAGGACCAGGACGCCCGCGACAGCATCAACAAGGTCAACAGCAGCGGATCCGGCGACGCCGACGGCCTCGGCGGGCGCCGCGGCGACTCCGGCGGACCCGCCCGCAAAAGCCCCGACGACACCCGGACCAAGCCCAACTCCCTCAACGGTGCGCAGCTCAACGCCCGGCCCAACAGCATCTCGCCCGCGCAGCGCACCTGCGCGACCGACCCCGTCGATGTGGCGACGGGTGAGATGCTGCTGCCGCAGACCGATCTCGCCCTCCCCGGGACCCTGCCACTGGTCCTGCGACGGATCCATCTGTCGGGCTACCGCTACGGACACTGGTTCGGCCGGAGCTGGGCCTCCACCCTCGACGAGCGCATCGAGTTCGACGCCCGCGGGCTGGGCGCGCTGTGGGCCCGCGAGGACGGCACCGTCCTGGTCTACCCCGCCCTCCCCGCGCCGGGGGATACCGAGGGTGTGCTGCCCCTCGAAGGCGACCGGCTGCCGCTCACCTTCGACCGTACCGACGAGGACGTCACCACGTACACCGTGATGGATCCGCACACGGGGCTGATACGTTCCTTCGCCGGCAGCCCCTACCGGACCTCGTCCGCGTTCTGGCTCACCGAGATCGAAGACCGGCACGGCAACACCATCGCCTTCCACCGCGGCCCCGACGGCTCCCCCACCGAGGTTGTCCACAACGGCGGCTACCGCATCGCCGTCACCGTCCGCGACGCCCGCGTCGACCGCATCGCCCTGCGCACCCCCGACGGGCCCGTCACCGTCATGACGTACGGCTACGACGGCGACGGCAACCTCGACGCCGTCACCAACTCCTCGAACCTCCCCCTCCGCTTCACCTACGACACCGAAGGCCGCATCACCTCCTGGACCGACCGCAACGACTCCACCTACCGGTACGTCTACGACACCGCGGGCCGCACCGTACGGACCATCGGCCCCGACGGCTTCCTGTCCTCCGCGTTCGTGTACGAGACGAGCGCTGACATCGCCGGCGGTGTCACCCGCTATACCGACTCGCAGGGGTTCACCACGGTCTATCGCGTCAACGATCTGTTTCAGGTCGTTGCGGTCACGGACTCTCTGGGCCGCACCACTGTCACCGAGCACGATCGCGGCGACCGGGTGGTGGCAACGACGGATTCGCTGGGCCGGACGGCCCGGTTCGAGTACGACGCCAGGGGCCGCCTCACGGGGATGATCCGGGCGGACGGCCGTCGTGCTGCGGTGATGTACAACGACCTCGGCCTGTCCGAGACGGTGACCGAACCGGACGGGTCGGTGTGGCGGCACGCCTACGACGGGCAGGGAAACCGGACTTCGGTGACCGATCCCGCGGGTGCGACAACATCCTTCGCCTATAGCGCTCGGGGAGCGCTTGCCTCGGTGACCGACGCCCTGGGCCGGACTTCCCGGGCCGACTGCAGTGCCGCAGGCCTGCCTCTCACGGTCACCGACCCCGCGGGGGCGGTGACCCGCTACGGCTACGACGCCTTCGGCCGGCCGACCACCATCACTACTGCTCTCGGCGACTCTGTGCGTCTCAGCTGGTCACCGGAAGGGCGCCTGGTGGAGCGCACCAGTACCGGCGGCCACACGGAACGGTGGGACTACGACGGTGAGGGGAACTGCGTCTCCTACGCAGATCCGCTGGGACAGGTGACGTCGCACGAATACACCCACTTCGACCTTCTCTGCGCCATGGTGTCTCCCGATGGGACCCGTCACTCCTTCGTTCACGACA
Source organism: Streptomyces sp. NPDC094448 (assembly GCF_044763775.1). Taxonomy (NCBI): domain Bacteria; kingdom Bacillati; phylum Actinomycetota; class Actinomycetes; order Kitasatosporales; family Streptomycetaceae; genus Streptomyces; species Streptomyces sp. NPDC094448. The sequence continues at coordinate 40,472 of NZ_JBIWGU010000012.1, forward strand.
CCGAGCGGCGCCTGACCCGTGTGACCAATCCGCAGGGCCTGTCGTGGAACTACGGCTACGACGCGACGGGACGGCTCGTCTCCGAGACCGACTATGACGGCCACACCGTCACGTACTCCTACGACGCGGCCGGGCAGCTCGCCGCTCGGACGAACGCTGCGGGGCAGACCTGCAGGTACCGGTACGACGCCGTCGGTAATCTGATCCGGAAGGACGTCGACGGCTCGCCGCTGGTCTACGAGTACGACCTGGGTGGACGGCTCGTACGGGCGACGGGGCAGGGCGTCGTCTTCGACTGTTCCTACGACCGGGCCGGGCGCCTGGTCGCCGAGGGGGTCAATGGCCGTTCGGTGGTGACGCAGTTCGATGCGGCGGGACAGCGGACACGGCGGGTCACTCCCGCGCGTGCGGTGACCACCTATGGGTACGACGGCACGGGGCACCTGGCCGCACTCACCACTGCGGACCGGCGAGTGGTCTTCGAGCGGGATGCCATGGGCCGCGAGATCCACCGCGATCTCGCCGGCATCTGCTCCCTGACCCGGAGCTGGGGCACCGACGGCATGCTCTCACGGCAGACGCTCCGCTCTCCGGCACCGGGCTTCGCCGAACACGTGCGCAGCTACGCCTACCGGCCCGACGGGCGCATGACGTCCGCTGCCGACAGCCGCAACGGCCATCGCGACTTCACCCTGGACGCCTCCGGGCGCGTCATCGCGGTCAGCGCCCCGGGCCGGCAGGAGAACTACACCTACGACCGGTCGGGCAACCAGACCTTCGCCGACTGGCCGGCAGCCTATCCGGGCGGCGAGGCACGGGGTGCGAGGCAGTACGACGGCGCCCGTCTCATACGTGCCGGCAACGTCCGGTACGAGTACGACGCTCAGGGCCGGGTGGTGCTCCGGCAGCAGACCAGGCTGTCCCGCAAGCCCGACACGTGGCGCTATACCTGGGATGCCGAAGACCGCATGACGGGCGTCGTCACACCCGACGGCCGGCGCTGGTGCTATCTGTACGACCCCCTGGGCCGGCGTATCGCCAAACAGCGCCTGGCCGAAGACGGTGAAACCGTCGCCGAGGAGACCTGCTTCGTCTGGGACGGCACCACACTCGCCGAGCAGACCACCCGCACGACCGGTAATCCGCACGAGATCACCCTCACCTGGGATCACAGCGGAACGGTTCCGCTGACCCAGATCGAGACCAAGTCTCTGGCCAGCGCCCCCCAGGACGTCATCGACCAGCGGTTCTTCGCCATCGTCACCGACCAGATCGGCACCCCCACCGAACTGGTCGACGAGAGGGGCCACATCGCCTGGCATACCCGGACCGTGCTGTGGGGCGGCACGGTGTGGAACCGTGCCGCAACCGCGTACACCCCGCTACGGTTCCCCGGCCAGTACGCCGACCCCGAGACCGGGCTCCACCACAACTATTTCCGCCACTACGACCCGCTGGCGGCGCGCTATGTGAGCCCCGACCCCCTCGGGCTGGCGCCCTCTCCCAATCCCCTCGCCTATGTCGGCAATCCGCTCACCCTCTCGGATCCGCTCGGCCTCACTCCCTGCGACGAGAGCGACGTCTCCTGGGGCGGCCGAGTTCAGTACGGGCCGCTCGGACCGGGCGGGCGGGCCACCTCCATGTCCGCGACCATCACCTCCGGCATGCTGGGCGGGCGGACCAACCCCGGCGTCGACCCGGCCGGCTGGGTCTCCGGGCAGGGTTACAACCGCGCCCATCTCCTGGCAGCCATGATCGGCGGCTCCAACAAGGATCCGCGGAACTTCGTCACCATGCACGCATACGCCAACACTCCGGAAATGCGGTCGATCGAGATGCAGGTCAGAAACGCCGCCCGGACCGAAACCATCCAGTACCAGGTCACCCCCCTCTACGAGGACGACACCAGCGTGATCCCGTACGCCGTAAGGATCGAAGCCCACGGAAGCAACGGTTTCGCCTTCACACCCCGCGGCCACACTCAGGCTGTCAACAGCTTCGTTCTCCCCAACGTCCCCTGAGGCTGCCCCGCACAGAGAGATAGGGTCCGGCAGCGTGAACAATCATCTGGCACGCCTCACCGAAATCCTTCCGCTCCCTCCGGCACCACCCGCCGGCAAGGACTGGGACGCCGTGGAGTCGGCGCTGGGCACGACGCTGCCCACGGACTACAAGGAATTCATCTCCGTCTACGGCGGCGGGCTGGTCGACGGATATCTCACCGTCCTCGAGCCGTCGTGCGTACATCCCGGCTACGACCTCATCCGCATCGTCGCTCGGCGAACCGAAGCCAATGAGGAACTGTGGCAGTACACCGACCGTCCACCGGAGCTGGAGGAACCGGGCAGCAGGCTGATCGCATGGGGCGCCACCGACAACGCCGAGTACCTCTTCTGGCTCGCCCGCCCGGGCCAGGCACCCGACAACTGGGCAACCATGATCAACGACGGTGGCGGGGAGTACTGGGAGACCCACTCCATGACCTGCACGGAGTTCCTTGCCGCAACCCTGACCGGGCAGACCCGCTCGGGCATCCTCTCCGGCTACCACTACCCCCGGCCCACCCACACCTTCCGCCCCGCACAACCACCACTCCCCCACTGACCGCCATGCACACCAAGGTCCCGAGCCTCTTGACCTTGACACTGTGGCAGGCGCTTCCCTGGTGGCGAGAGAGGGAGGTGGTCGCCGTGGCGACACCGGAGCAGGGGACGAGCGCCACAAGGGTGCTCCAGGGGCTGGAGAGCGACAGCTCCTCCGTGCGGCTGCGGGTGGTGATGGCGGTCGGCACGGCGGCGGACGAGCGGTTCGTCACCACCCTGGTCGAGCGGTGCGCGAGGGAGCCCGACTTCTCCGTCCGCGAGGCGCTGACCTGGGCGCTGACCCGCTATCCGGCAGAGGTGACGGTTCCCCTGCTGGTCGGCGAGCTGCGCTCGGAGAATCCGCAGGCACGGAGCCAGGCCCTGCATACGCTCTCCAAGATCGGGGACCGGCGGGCGTGGCCCGCCGTCACCCGGGGGCTGCTGACCGACCCCGACGAGGAGGTGGCGCGGACCGCCTGGCGAGCCGCCGTCGTACTCGTCCCCGAAAATGAGGGGGCCGAGCTGGCCGGAGTGCTGGTGTCGCAGCTGGGGCGAGGCGGGCATGAGATGCAGCGGAGTCTCAGCCGGGCGCTGGTCGCGCTCGGCGAGGCGGCTGTCCCCCTGTTGCGAGGCGCCGCGGTGGATTCCGTACCGCGGGTGCGTCGGCATGCGATCGCCACGGAACACTTGTCGCGCGACCCGGATGCCGGGTTCGCGGTCGCGGTCGAGGAGGCGAAGCGTGTGGTGGCACTCGGTTCCGTTGCGCCGGAGGGCGACGGCTCGTGCTGATCGGTGAGGTGGCCCGGCAGGCCGGGGTGAGCGCCCGGATGCTCCGCCATTACGAGTCCCTCGGCCTGGTGCGGCCGGCGGCCCGGACGGGGGCGGGTTATCGGGAGTACTCGGAGGAGGACATCCGGCGGATCTTCCATATCGAGAGCCTGCGGTCGCTGGGGCTGTCGCTGCACGAAGTGGGGCGGGCGCTGGACGATCCCGGTTTCGAACCGTCCCTGCTGGTCGAAGAGCTGACACGGCGGACCCGGGAGCGCATCGCCCAGGAGACGGAGCTGCTCACCAGGCTGCGGCGGATCGGTGCGGCGGAGCCGTCCGGCTGGGACGATGTCCTCCAGGTCGTGGCACTCCTCCGGGGTCTCGGCTCGACGAGTGCCGGGAAGCGACAGCAGGCGGCCCTGTCCGCGGTCGACGAGGTTCCGGTGGAGGTCCTGGTCGAGGCGGCGCTGGGCGAGGCGGACCCCCATGTTGCCGGGGCGCTGCGGTGGGCTCTGACCCATGCCGGGGGCGACGGGGCGGCGCCTCTTGCGGCGGGGCTCGGCTCGGCGGAGGCCGCGGTACGGGAACGGGCCGTGCGGGCGCTGGCCGAGATCCCGGGCCGGGCGGCGACCGCGTCGCTCCGGAGCGCACTCGCCCATGACGACATCGTGGTACGCAGGTATGCGGCGCTGGCGCTCGGGGAGCGGGGGGTCGACGACGCGGTCCCGGTACTCATCGGCATGGTCGTCGAAGGGGTGAACGACACCGAAGCGGCCGATGCGCTCAGTGCGCTGGCGAGTGATCCCGGATCGGCGGAACGGATCGCCGCCGGGCTCACCGACGGGCTCACCGACGGTCCGGTCGGCGGTCCCGCCCGCGGCGGAGCGGAACCGTCCCTGCGCCTCCGGCTGGCGCAGGCACTCGCGGAGGTGCCGGGGCCCACGGCGTCCCGTGCCCTGACGGATCTGTCGTACGACGAGGATCGCGCCGTTGCGCTGACGGCGGGGTACATCCTCCGGCTGCGCAACGGGCGATAGGCCGCGGCTGGTTCGGAGCGCCCCGGGTCAGCCCTGCCCGGGGAAGAGTTCGATCCGAAGGGCGACCACGTCGTAGTGGGAGTAGGAGTTGATGTCGTCGGTGAGTTCCAGGACGATCCGGCCCGCTCTCCGGTTCCACTCCTCCCGGCGTTCGTCCAGTTCCCCGGATCCGGATTCGTCCGGTGCACCGAGTTCGGTACGGATCAGCCTGCCCAGGCGCTCGTACTCGGCGTGAAGGTCGGCGCGGGTCGCGCCCGGCTGCCGTATCCACGCCGGCCCGTAGTCGTCGTCGAGGTCGTCCTCGTCGTCGTCCTCGTCGTCGTCGGCCCCGCCCTCGGCCTCGTCCGGTTCGTCGCCGAACGCCGGCCAGTACAGGGCGCACGGCAGACGGACGAACGTCTCAACGGCCCCCTCCCCCGGCGCATCCCCCAACTCCAGACGCCATCCGATCCCGCCGTCCTCCTCCGCCGCGGAGTCGTCGGCACGGTGGGGTTCGGCCGCGCCGCCGCCCCACCCGACGGCCGGACGGCCGTCCTGGCCGGGGCGGGCCCAGCCGTACCGCAGCATGGTTTCTTCGAGTCCCGGCCTGTCCCAGGGGTGTTCCGTGAGGGCGGCGAGGCGGCGTACCCAGACGGCGTCCACCTGAAGGGTTTTCAAGGTCATCCGCCCATGCTAGACATCCCGGGAGGCCTCCTCTGCGGGGGCGGTGTCTGGCATTCTGACGCGGTGTACGAACCTGCGCCCGTGACTCCCGATGCCCCGCACACGATAGCCTCGCCGCTGCTGACGCAGCACTGGCTGGACCTGTGCTTCGTCCACTGGGCGGTGCCGCCCGAGGCGGTGGCTCCGCTTCTGCCGCGCGGTACTTCTCCGGATGTGTTCGACGGGGTCACCTATGTGGGGCTGGTGGCGTTCCGGATGCATCGGGTGGGCTGGCTGCGGCTGCCGGGGCTGCCGTATTTCGGGTCGTTCCCGGAGACCAACGTCCGGCTGTACTCGGTCGACGGGCACGGCCGGCGTGGTGTGGTCTTCCGCTCCATGGACGCGTCCCGGCTGCTCCCGGTGCTGATCGGGCGGGCCGGGTTCCGGCTGCCCTACCTCTGGTCCCGGATGGGGGTACGGGCCTCGGGCGATACCGTCACGTACTCCAGTTCCCGGCGCTGGCCGGGGCCGCGGGGTGCGGACAGCCGGATCGTCGTGCGCCGGGGCGAGCCGGTGGCGGAGCCCACGGAACTGGAGCATTTCCTCACCGCGCGGTGGGGCATGCACAACACGTTCTTCCGGGCGGCGTCGTATCTGCCCAACGACCATCCCCGCTGGCCGTTGTTCCGTGCCGAGCTGGTCGACTGCGAGGAGAGCCTGGTGGCCGCGGCGGGTCTCCCGGCCCCACGGGAGGCTCCGGTCAGTGTGCTGTACTCCCCCGGGGTGCCCGTACGGCTGGGAGGCCCGCAGGCTCCGGCCGGCCGGTGAGCGGGGCGGCCGGGGTCCTCGAAGGTGCGCCGACGCGGGCCAGGAGCAGGAGGTAGGGGGCGTCGAAGGCGAGGGCGTCGTCATCGGCCCGGTTGTGGAGGGCGAACAGGGCGGCGAGGTCGGCGCGGGCGTGCTGCCAGCGGCGGGCGGCTTCCAGGGCCGCGCGGTGCCGGCGCAGGGGTCCGGGTTTGTTCTCGAACGCGGCGACGGCGTGGGACAGGGAGGGGTACCGTACGCGGACTCGTTCCACCCGGGTGTCGAGGGTGACCGGAAGTCCGGCGAACCAGGAGTTCACCCTGGCCGGGTCGCCCCAGTCGGTGGGTGCGGGGGTTCCGTCCGGTTCGGGGCCGAGGTGGCGGCATACGGTCGGGGCGATGCGGCCCATGATGCCGGAGGGGGTCCAGGACGCGACCGCGATCAGTCCTCCCGGGCGGGTGACGCGGACCAGTTCGGCGCAGACCCTGGCCGGTTCGGGTGCGAACATGACGCCGAAGGTGGACAGGGCGAGGTCGAAGGTGCCGGCGGGGAAGGGGAGCGCCAGGGCGTCTCCGGCGACGAACCGGACCGTGCCGCCGGCAGGGGCGAGTCCGCGGGCCCGCGATGCGGCGGTACGCAGCAGGCCGGGTTCCCGGTCGAGGCCGACGACGCGGGCTCCGGCGCGGGCGGCCGCGAGGGCGGCGGGGCCGGAACCGGTGCCCACGTCGAGTACCCGGGTGGTACGCCGTGCGGTGACGGTGGTCCGGTCGGCGTCCGCCCTGGTCTCCCTGTCCACTGCGGGCAGAGCGGGCGGGGTCAGTGCGGCCAGCGCGGCGGCGGTGACGTCGTCGGCGGCATGGGCCCAGGCGTCACCCGCGGCCGTGTAGTTGCCGCCGTGCCAGTCGTTGTTCCTCATCGGGTGGTTCCTCCCGTGTGGTGGAGCAGTCCGATTCCGTGTCCGGTGATGCTCTCCGGCAGCCGGGCCAGTCCGGGTACCTCTTCGATGTGGTGGACGCCGGGGGTGACGGCGCCGGTGAGCACCGCGCGGGCGGCGTGGGCGGCGACCAGTCCGGTGATACGGCTCTGCCGGGCTCCGGTGAGGGCGTACGCGGTGTGCCGGCCGTGGCCGTGGGCGTCGGCGCGGACCACGAATCCTTCGCCGCCGAGGTGGACGCGGTTCAGGAGGCCGGTCAGCAGCCGCCGTACGGCGGGGCGTTCCGCGAGCCGGGCCGGGCCGTCGCGCAGGGCGAACAGGGCGGCGGTCAGGGCTCGGGAGTCCAGGCAGAGGCGGGTGGTGACGCGGGGGACGCCGAGGGTGCGGGGCAGGGTGTACTGGTCGGAGAAGGGGAAGGGGTGGGCGGTTCTGGTCCCGTAGCCGGGCAGGCCGATCCGCAGGGGTGCGGCGGGCACGGGGGTGGTGAGCGAGGTGAGGGTCCAGCGGACCGCGTCGGCGCCGTGGTGGTCGCCGGTGCCGAGGAGCAGGGTGAGATCGATCCGTTCGGCGCCGCCGACGGCTTCATGGGCGCGGCGGGCCAGCAGGTTGGTGAGGCCGGGTGCGACGCCGGTGCTGAGGACGGCGGCGGCGCCGGTCCGCCGTGCGAGGGGGCCGAGGCCGGTGAGGGCGTCGAGGAGGTGTGCGGTGGCGCCGACGTCGACGATGTGGATACCGCGCTCCAGGCAGAGTCCGGCGGCGGTGGTGTCGGGTGGTTCGGCGCAGAACACGACGACGGTCACATCGGGCAGCCGGTCGAGGGTCCGGGCGAAGCCGTCGGGGTCGGCGATGTCCGTGCGGACGCCGTCGAGCCGGTGGGCTTTCGCGGCGTTACGGCTCGCGGGGATCGCGCGGTCGGGGAACCAGGCGTCCAGCGCCGCGGTCACGGCGCTCCCGACGGCGCCGTAGCCGCCGACGACGAGTACCCGCCCGGGCGGGTCACCGCCCCGCGATTTCGCTGTAGTCATACTCCAGTGAAATACACTGTAGTGTCACTACAGTCAATCTTGGGAGGTCGGGACCGTGCCCGTCAGCCGCGCCGAGAAGGCCCTCCGAACAAGGCGGCGCATGCTGGAAGCCGCCCTCCGTCTCTTCCCGGAGCGCGGCTGGTCCCGTACGACGGTCGAGGACATCGCGCGGACCGCGGAAGTCGGGGTGCAGACGGTGTACTTCACCTTCGGCACCAAGCGGGCGCTGCTGAAGGAAGTCCTGGACATCGCGATCGCCGGGGACACGGATCCGGTGGCCACGCTCGACCGGTCCTGGGCGAACGAGGTACTCGCCGAGCCGGACCCCGCGGTCCAGCTCGCCCTTCAGGCGGCAGGTGCGCGGCGGATACTGGACCGTGCGGCTCCGGTGCTGGAGGTCGTCCGCTCGGCAGCCGCCTCCGATCCGGAGCTGGCCGGGCTGTGGCGTACCAATACGGAGCAACGGCATACGGTCCAGCTCCGGTTTGCCGAGGCGCTGACGGTCAAGACGGGCGGGGCGCTGCGGGACGGGCACGATGCCGGTTCGGCCGCTGATGTGGCCATGACCGTGCTGGGTCCTGAGACGTACGAGCTGCTGGTCGTCCGGCGCGGCTGGAGCCCGGACCGCTGGGAGCGGTGGGCGGGGGACGCTCTCGTACGGCAGCTGCTGCCCTGAGAGGCCGTGCTTGTGCCGGCACCGGGCGGTGAAGGCCGCGTGGCCGTTCCGGAGACCGATTCCACCGGTCGAGAACCGGGCGGGCCCCTGCCGTCGTCCCTGCGGGGAAAGGGACGGATCCGGAGAAATGCGGGAGGGGCGCATGATGTCGCTGGACCGGGAGGGGAGTGGGGGGTGTTGCCGCGCGAGGCGGCGTCGGCGGACCGCGCCGGTCCGGTGGCACGCGTCGCGGTGGGGTTTGCTCGCCGCGGGGAATCCGCCGACCGGGTGGCGTTCGTCCCGATGATGTCCTGATGGAGAAGGGACCTGGGCCGTCCCCCGGTTCCGTACCGCACCGTCCCGCTTCCGCGGTCCGTCCCGGACCGTGTGTCCGCCGATGTGTCCCTACGACCGTCGGAAACACCTCACTGGAGGCATGTCATGAGAACTGTGGGAAAGGCCGCCGCCGCCCTGGCGCTGGCCGGCGTCACTCTTGTGGGCTCGGCCGGGGCCGCCTGGGCCTCGTGCGGCCAGGTGGACCATCCCGTCGCAACGGCCGTCTGCTCCACGCCGTGGGGAAGCGGCACCGAGGTTTCGGCCGAGTCCGTCGGCGAACCGCTGAAGAACATCCGCACCGGCCGGCACGAGTGCTACGACCGCATCGTCTTCGACATCACGGGCGCCACCGCGGAGACCGGCTACCAGGTCGGCTATGTCAGCGCCTTCCACCAGGACGGCACCGGGCGGCGGATACCCGTCACCGGCGGTGCCGTCCTGCAGATCCACGTCAACGCCCCCAGCTACCAGCCCTCCACCGGCACGGTGGTCTATCCGGGCCGCCCGGGGCAGCCGCTGCCGGGCGTGGACATCGCCGGATACAGCACCTTCCAGGACACCAAGTACGGTGCCAGTTACGAAGGGCGGACCCAGGTGGCGGTGGGCGTGCGCGCGAAGCTGCCGTTCCGGGTGCTCCAGTACGGTGACCGGGTCGTCGTGGACGTGGCCCACACCTGGTGAGGCGGGCGCCCCGCCGTGCGCCGCGGCCGGACCGCGGCGCCTCGGCGGGGTGTCAGATGCCGAACTCCGCGGAGGAGAGACCGAGGGTGGTGCAGGCCTCCCGCAGGATCTGCTCCTCTGCGGGCGAGATATAGCCGTCGGCGCCCGCCACCACGATGCCGGTCTGGATGACGGCCTTGGCCTCGGCCGGCTTCTTCGCCGCCTTGGCGACTTCCTGGAAGGCCTCGGCCCGGCCCCGGATCGGGTTGGAGATCAGCTGGTCGACATGCTTGTTGAACCGGGTGCGGAGCTGATCGGCCGGGAAGTTCTGCAGTACGTCGTTGGAGAGGATCAGCGATTCGACGTGCTGCCGCTCGGCGTGGTCGACATGGCCGTCGGCAGCGGCGACCAGGGCGCATACGGCCATGCTGGCATCGCGGTAGGCGCCGCTCTTCAGCTCGGTCTTGAGGGAGGTGAGCTGCGTCTTCAGCAGACCCACCAGCTGGGCCTTGGAGCCGCCCGGGCCGCCCGCGACGCTTCCGGTTCCACCGGCCGGGGCGTGGTGGCTCCGGGCCGCGGAGCCGCCCGATCCCTGGTTCTGCTGCTGGAGGGCCTTGGCCTGGTCCTTGATCCGGTCCCACATCGCCACTGAATGCCACCTCGGTCTGGGCTGTCGTACATCTGTCGGTGACGCGTCGGAGACACGTCATCCGGGAAACGTCCGCGGCCGCCGCCGAGTTCCACCCGGCCGGGATTGCTTACCCGGGAGGTCATCGCGCGGCCGGAGCGGCGCGGCCGGACGGTGATCCCGGCGGGGAATCACCGGGCGGTTCACCCGCGATGCCGTGGCGGCGCCGACCGGGACCTCGCGTTCGAGACGCTGGACCTGGTGGCGGACGAGTGCGGGACCGGCATTCCGCGGCGGCTGCTCTTCCCCCGGCTTCCGCCGTGTCCCTCAGGCGTCAGACCGCCGAGGGCGGGCTGCGGCCCCGGAGTACTCAGGCGCGGCTGAGTAGGGATGCCCAGGCGGCCGCGGGGGCCGGTCTTCTACGCTGCGCCGCATGAACGAGATGCGACGGTGGTACGGGTCTGCGGTGCCGGGTGCCCTGTCCGGCGGGGGCGGCGCGTGCTGACCCGGGCCCGGATCCTGTGGGCGGTGTTCGTCCTGGTGGTCGTCGGAGCGGGGTTTCTGGGCGTGCGGCTGTGGAACGGGGAACCGTATCCCTCTTCGGATCCTGATCTGGTCGCGGCGGAACTGGAGGATCGGGCCCGTATGTTGTACGCGGACTCGGGGCTCTCCGGGCCACCGCGGGCGGACCGGGTGCAGAAGGACGAATGCGCGTACCGGGGGCTGCGCGGTATCGCCCACCTCGACGACAGCGGTCGGCCGGACGTCTGGCAGCTCCGGCTGGAATGGTCCGTGCCCGGACTCGACACCGGCGCCGCCCGCGCGGCGCAGGACCGGATCCGGGAGCGGCTGGAGCGGCGGAGCTGGACGGCCAAGGGCGGCATCTTCGGCGATATGGGGTTCCGCTTCCGGGATCCCGCATCGGACGAGCAGGTGGACGTCATCTGGTACCGGGCGACGGGGGACATGCTGGTGCGGGTCTCCGCACCGTGCGGGAAGGTGCCCCGGCACCATGTGGACGCCGGCTGGAAGCGTTCCGTGTGGAACCCGGTCTGAGTGCCCGGGCACCGGAACGGGGAGCCGTGCTCCGGCCGGCCGGCTCCCGACAGGGCCGGCTCCCCGTGCCGTTGAGGCTGCTCAGGCCGGGGTGCGCCGGTCTCCCGGGCGGTCGCCGGCACCCGGCTGGCCGGGCACGGCGGGCACGGTACCGGCTGCGGCGAGTGCGGCCGGGCGGGTTTCGGGAAGGGCCGCGAAGCAGCAGAGGCTGAGCAGCGCGATCCCGGTGAGCCAGGCCGCGACGCCCCACGGCGGCCCCCCGTCTTCGGAGAGGGCCGTCGTCACGAGCGGAGTGAGGGCCCCGCCCAGCACTCCGGCCAGGTTGTAGCCGACGGCCGCCCCGGTGCAGCGCACCCGTGGTTCGTACAGCTCGGGCAGGTAGGCGGCCGTCACGGCGAACACCGAGACGAAGGCCAGCAGGGCGACGACGAAAGCCAGGAAGACCAGGGCGGTTTTCCCGGTGCCCAGCAGGGCCGCGAAGGGGAACATCCAGAGCGCGGAGAGGACGCTGCCCAGCAGGCACATGGGGCGGCGGCCGACCCGGTCGGCGAGGACCGCGACGAACGGCGTGACCGTGCCCATGACGGCGACGGCCCCCATGACCAGAGCCAGCATCACCGTACGGCTGATGCCCGCCTCCTCCGTTCCGTAGGCGAGACCCCAGGTGGTGACGGTGTAGAAGACGGCGTAACCGCAGGACAGGGCGCCGGCGGTCAGCAGCAGGGTGCGCCAGTGGCGGCGTACGACCTCCACCGCCGGGGCGTCCGCCTGCCCTCCGGTGCGGCTCAGCTCGTGGAAGTCGGGGGTTTCGGCGAGGGAGGCGCGGAGCAGGAGTCCGCCCGCGGCGAGGATTCCGGCCGCCCAGAAGGGCACCCGCCAGCCCCAGGCGAGGAACTGGTCGTCGGAGAGGGTGGTGGAGAGGGTGAGGGTCAGACCGTTGGCGAGCAGGAAGCCGAGCGGAGGCCCCATCTGGGGGAAGGCGCCCCACAGGGCGCGCCGGTCGGCGGGGGCGTGTTCGGCGGTCAGCAGGACGGCGCCGCCCCATTCGCCGCCGAGTCCGATGCCCTGGACGAAGCGGAGGACGACCAGGAGGACGGGGGCGGCGGCGCCGATGGAGTCGTACGTCGGCAGGCAGCCGACCAGGACGGTGGCGACCCCGGTGGTGAGGAGGGAGATGAACAGGACGGGGCGGCGTCCGATGCGGTCGCCGATATGGCCGAAGAGCAGGGAGCCGAGGGGCCGGGCGATGAATCCGGCGCCGAAGGTGGCGAAGGCGGCGAGGCTCCCGGCGAGCGGGGAGAAGGAGGGGAAGAAGAGCGGGCCGAGGACGAGCGCGGCGGCTGTTCCGTAGACGAAGAAGTCGTAGAACTCGATGGCGGTGCCGGCGAGGGTCGCGAAGGCGAGCCGCAGCATGGAGGGGGCTCCGTCGCGGGCGGTCCCGGCCGACGGAGGACGACGGGTGTGCATGTTGGGCCAACGCCGGGCGGCGGGTGCCGGTTACGCGGTGTGGCGGGGCGGCGGGGGTACGGCGCGGGGCGTGCCGTACCGCGCGGGGAGCGGGCGGCGCGCGGAAGTGCGCGGGCAGCGCCGCGCGGATCCCGGGTGGGCGGGTGGCGGTACGGCGCGAGGGGCGCGTGCCGTACCCGGTGGCGGGTCAGGTCGAGAGGGCCTTCGTATGGCCGGTGACGGTGCCGCGGTGCCGTTCGGACCAGGTGTCGAGGGCGGTGCGGCAGGCGTGGTCGAGGTGGTGGACCTCGGTGAGGTCGAGGGCGACGGGACGGTCGGGCGGCAGGGCTTCGAGGCTGTCGAGGAGGTTCGGCAGGCGCAGGAAGGTGGCGTTGCCGATGAGGCGGACCCGGATCGGTCCTGTGCCGTGGTCGACGATGTCGAGCCGCAGGTGGGAGGCCTCCCAGGCGGTTTTGGCCACGGCGAGAGCGAGGCCCGCGACGACGCCTTCGAACATGCCGATGGCGACGATCGCAAGGGCGGTGACGCCGAGGACGAGCGCCTCGCCGCGCTGGCGGCGCCAGAGGTGGGCGAGTTCCGCGGCGGGCACGAGCTTCACACCGGCGTGGACCAGGACGGCGGCCAGGGCGGGGACGGGGATACAGGCGAGGGCGGACGGGAAGAGGGCGGCGAAAAGGAGCAGCCAGAGGCCGTGCAGCACCCGGGATGCCTTGGTCCGGGCTCCGGCCTGGACATTGGCGGCGCTGCGCACGATGACGGCCGTCATGGGGAGGGCGCCGAGGGCGCCGCAGACCGCGTTGCCGGTTCCCTGGGCGACGAGTTCCTTGTCGTAGTCGGTGCGCGGCCCGTCGTGGAGCCGGTCGACGGCCGCCGCGCAGAAGAGGGATTCGGCGGAGGCGATCAGGGTGAAGGCGAGGACGGTGCCGATGGCGGCGAGGGAGGCGAGTTCGCCGAAGGCCTCGGCGGACGGGGGCCGGACGGAGTCCAGGAGTCCGCGGACCTCGACGGTGGCGACGGGCAGGTTCGTGAGCAGGACGGTGAGGGTCGCCAGGCCGACGGCCGCCAGGGGGGCGGGGACCGCGCGGACCCGGCCGGGCAGTCGGCGCCAGAGGACGAGGACGGCGACGGTTCCGGCGCCGAGGGCGAGCGACAGCAGTGCTTCGGTGTCTCCGGCGGCGCGGAGCAGGGCCCCCGGCAGTCCGGCGATCTTGTCGAGGCCGGCGGTGGGTGCGTCGAGGCCCGCCATGGCGTAGAGCTGTCCGGCGATGAGGACGAGTCCGATGCCGGCGAGCATGCCTTCGACGACGGAGACCGATACGGCGCGGAAGCAGCGGCCGAGGCGCAGGAGGCCGAGGAGGATCTGGAGGGCTCCGGCGGCGAGGACGATGGCGCCGAGGACGGAGAGTCCGAAGGTGGTGACGGCTTCGAGGACGAGGACGGTCAGTCCGGCGGCCGGTCCGGAGACCTGGAGGCTGCTGCCGCGCATCATGCCGGTGACGAGTCCGCCGACGATGCCGGTGACCAGGCCGAGTTCGGCGGGGACGCCGGAGGCGACGGCCACGCCCACGCACAGGGGCAGGGCGACGAGGAAGACGACGAGGGAGGCGGCGAAGTCCCGCCGCAGGTCGGGGAAGGACGTCCTGGCCACGGCGGCGTTCACCGGGCCGTGCGGGCGCGGGCGCCCGTGTGGTGTGCCCGGACGGTGCCGGTGTGCACCTCGGGGGGCAGCGGGTGGGGGTCGGGGCGCCCGGGGGCGCGGGGCGTGGCGGTGAGGGTGCGCATGTGCGGTGAATCCTCCTGGCGCGCTGTGGGGGCGCGTCGGGCTGACGAAACCGAGCGTGGTGGCGGAACTCTGCTCTCAGCAGCGGAAGACCTGGAGCCCGGCCGGGGTTCTCGGCTGCCGCCCGCGGTGTCCGGCCGGCCGGTCCGAAGGCGGGAGGGCTCCGGTCGCCCGTGCGGCGCCGGGGGCGCGGACCGCTCGGGGCTCGGTCTCGCCGGGGCGGGACCGGTTCCCGGGGTCCTGGGGTCCGCCCGGGCCGGGGGTGGGTTCACCGGCCCGGCCGTGGAGTTCGGTGCCGGGCTCCATGGCGGAGGTGATGGTTCCGGAGCCGGGCGGGTGGGGGGTCGCAGAGGCCGCCGGGAGGCCGAGGGCCGGCAGGGCGAGCAGTACGGCCGCGAGCAGCGGTATCAGGGTCCGTGGTGTCCCGTGCGGCACGGCGGCGTCTCCCTCCGGCACTCGTTGGGGTTTCCCTACGCACACGTCAAAGGTTGACCAATTAGGTCAACGAAAGGTCAAGGAACACGTTAACGCTTGCTGATCGTTCATGGGACGCGCAACGGCTCCGGTCGGGGCACCGCCCGCCGCGCGGCACCCCTCGGGACCGGGGGCCGACCGGAGCGCGGCGGCGCGCGAAGGGGCGCGGGGCTCCCCCGGACGGGTCTGCCGGGTCCTGGTGCCTACGCTCGTCCGGGTGCGTCCGGCCGGGGCGGCGGCCGGTGCCCCCGGGTCCGCGGGGCTCTGCGGCGGACGGGTGGGCGGCGGGCGGCGGGGTCCCCTCGCGGGGCGGCGTCCGGAGCTGCGGGGGCGACGGCTCATCGGGTTTGGGGGCCGGTACGCAGGGGTTCCGGGGCGCCTCGCCGTCCGGCGGGTGAGGGGACGGCCGTGGGGGACGGCGGCCGTCCGCGCCGTACGGCGGCAACCACGCGGCCCCCGCACGGCCGGACGGGTGACGGCACGGCAGGGGGGGGTGACGCCGTGGCCTTCGCGGTGAGGCGCGCTCGTTGTGCTATTGGGGTACGTGCCCCTCCGCGTACTGCTCCGCGTAGACGCCCGTCGGGGGAACGACCGTGATGATGTCGATCATCACCCCGTCGGGGCCTTCGACGATGAAGTGGCGCTGGCCGAACTCCTCGGTGCGCAGGGTCAGCAGTTCGGCCAGTCCGCCCTCGTCGACGAGGCGCCGGTGTTCGGCGTCGACGTCCTCGACTTCGAAGTTCAGCAGCAGGCCGCCGGCGAGCGGGGTGCGGTGGCCTGCGGGCACGGTGGGGTGGGCCGGGTCGAGCAGGGCGAGTTCGTAGTGGGGCGCGTCGGGGCGGCGGAGGCTGATGTACCAGTCGGCTTCGAAGGTGATCTCGAATCCGAGCCGGCCGGTGTAGAAGTCGCGGGCCACGGCGATGTCGCGGGTGCCGAGCACCGGGTAGAAGCCGTTGAGCTTGCCGGTCATGGCGGTGGGCCTTTCGAGGGAGGGGTCCTGGAGGGGAGCCGACATTCGCATACCCTGGGTATGCGAATCGAACGTTAACATACCCTGGGTATGCGAAATGGGAAGGGCGGTCGGGGAGAGCGATGACGAGCCGGGCGGAACAGCGGGCGGCGACCCGGCGGGCGCTGCTCGCCGAAGGGCGTCGGCGGTTCGCCGCCGCCGGGTACCACGATGTGGTGCTCGCGGAGGTGGCCGAGGCGGCAGGCGTGACCAAGGGGGCCGCGTACCACCACTTCGCCAGCAAGGCGGGGCTGTTCCGGGCCGTGGTGGCCGAGGTGCAGCAGGAGTTGGGCGAGGCGGTGGCGGCGGCCGCCGATGCGCACACCGACCCCTGGGAGCAACTGCGCGCGGGCTGCCGCGCCTTCCTCGCGGCCGGGGCGGATCCGGCGGTGCGCCGGATCGTGCTGCTGGACGCTCCGACCGTGCTCGGCTGGGACGAGTGGCGGGATATGGACGACGATGCGTCGGCCCGGCATCTCGGCGAGGCCCTGGAGTCCGTGATCGCGGCGGGGATCGTACCCGAGCAGCCCGTGGAGCCGCTGGCCCGGCTGCTGTCGGGCGCGATGAACGAGGCGGCGGTCTGGCTGGCACGCTCGGACGGCCCCGGCGCGCTCGCCGCGACCGAGGCGGCGCTGGACCGGCTGCTGGGCGGACTCCGCCGCTGACCCCGGCCGCCGTATGGCCCCCGGGCGCCCATCGGGCGTCCGCTGAGCGGATATCCGCGTCCGCCCTCTCCCCGGGAGGGCGGAGAGCGGGCAGACTCTGCGCCATGTCTGCGTCTGCCGCGTCCTCCATGTCCCCAGAGCCGCTCGCACCCCCCGAGCCGTCCGCTCCCCTCGCGCCCGGTGAGCCCGCCCGGCGCTGGATACCCACCCACGGCGACCCCTACCGGCCGGTCCCCTACCGGCCCGAGCGGATCCCGGCCGCCGAGTCCCTGACCCGGGCGGCGCAGTTGCGGACCCGGATGGAGGAGCGGCGGACGGTACGGCAGTTCGCCCCCGATCCCGTACCGCTGGACGCCGTCCGGTCCGCCGTCGCCTGCGCCGCGACCGCGCCGTCCGGCGCCCATCAGCAGCCGTGGACCTTCGTCCTGGTGCAGGATCCCGAGATCCGGCGGCGGATCCGGGAGGCGGCCGAGGAGGAGGAACGGGTCTCGTACGACGGCCGGCTCGGCGAGGAGTGGCTGGCCGCGCTGCGCCCCCTGGGCACGGACGAGGTCAAGACCCATCTCACCGACGCGCCCGCCCTGATCGTCGTCTTCCAGCAGCGCTACTGGCTCGGCGAGGACGGCACCAAGCGCAAGCACTACTACGTCGACGAGTCCGTCGGGATCGCGGTCGGCATGCTGCTGACGGCCCTTCATCTCTCCGGGCTGGCCGCGCTGGTGCACACACCGAGCCCGATGCGCTTCCTCTCCGAGGTGCTGGACCGGCCCGCCAACGAGAAGGCCTTCGCGGTGGTGCCCGTGGGCTATCCGGCTCCGGACTGCCAGGTCCCGGATCTGGTCCGCAAGACGCTGGACCAGGTGATGGTCGAGATCTGACGGCCATCTGGCAGTGGACATGGACACGTCAGTAGAGTCCCGGCGAGTCCACTGAGCCGGTGCGCACACCGGAGAGGCGGGGTGCGCACCCCGTGCCGAGGAGCGCCCATGTCCCGCCGAGCCCCTGTCGCCTGGTTGCCGCCCGTCCTGCTCGGCGTCGCGGCGGTCGTCGCGATCGCCGCCGTACCGCAGTCGCGGCCGGTGGCCGAACCGGGCGGTACGGACCGTCCCGTCCGGGCGGTACGGGCCGAACAGACCCGTCCCGACACCGGTCCGCCCGAGGCCCCGCCGGGCGGGAAGGCCCGGCCCGACGCCCGTGACGTGGTGCTCGCCGTGCACGGCGGGGCGGGCGCCGCACTGAACCGGGAGACCACGTCACCGCAGCGGGAGAAGGCGTACCGCGACGGGCTCGCGACCGCCCTGCGGGCCGGGCAGCGGGCGCTGGACCGGGGCGGGTCGAGCGTGGACGCCGTGGCGGAGGCGGTGAAGAAACTGGAGGACGATCCACTGTTCAACGCGGGCAAGGGGGCGGTCTTCAACGCGGACGCCGAGCACGAGCTGGACGCCTCCGTCATGCGTGGCTCCGATCTCGCGGCGGGTGCCGTGGCGGGGGTGCGCAGCCTGCGCAATCCCGTGGAGGGGGCGCGGCTGGTGATGGAGAAGTCGAAGCACGTGCTCATCGCGGGCGAAGGAGCGGACGATTTCGGGGCGCGCGGCGGACTGGCCACGGTCACCCAGGACTACTACTGGACCCAGACCCGGTGGGACGCGCTGATACGGGCCAAGGAGGCCGAGCGCGGTTCGAAGACGGCGGCCCGCTCACCCGGGGCGCTCGCCGACCTCTCGTCGCAGGGCACGGTCGGCGCGGTCGCCGTCGACGGCCGGGGCGATGTCGCCGCCGCGACGTCGACGGGCGGGATGACCAATAAACTGCCGGGCCGGATCGGGGACTCACCGCTGATCGGAGCGGGGACGTACGCGAAGAACTCCACGCTCGCGGTGAGCGCCACCGGAGCGGGCGAGTTCTTCATCCGCGGCGCGGCGACCTCGACGATCTCCGATCTGATGGAGTTCAAGGGGCTGGGGGTGGCTCCGGCGGCGTACGACGTGGTCGTCGAACGCCTGCCCCGGCTCGGCGGTCAGGGCGGGGTGATCGCGCTGACCCGGGAGGGGGTGTTCGACGCGCCCCACAGCAGCCCGGGAATGCTCCACGGCTATCTCACCGAGGACGGTGACGTGGTGACGAAGATCTTCCCGGACGAGTCGCCCGCCAACACCTGAGCCGGTGGGGGTACGGGGGCGAGCCGGCGGGCGGAACCGTCCGACGATCCCCCCGGTCGCCGCGTCGCCCTCGGCATCGTCGCCCCTGTCCGCCGCCGGATGCTCCTGCCCTTTCTGTTCGTCCTCGTGTGCGCCGACCGGACCCCGCCGGGTCCGGAGCCTGATATCGGGTGGTTTCCCACCGGAACAACCGAGTGGGACTCGTCCACTTTCCTTCCGCTGGGCCGGGAAAATCCCTCGCCGTCCGGAAAGTCCTGCTCACCCTCCGCCATCAGGGCTGTTCGTCCCGCCGGTCATGGACGTTCGGCCCGTGCGGGGTGCGGCTCGCGGGTCGAGACTGGAGACGGCGGTTCGGGCAGATCCGCCGGTTCTGCGCACACGGAAGAACGGAAGTGCTGTGATGAACGGTCCGGTCGTGGTCGGGGTGGACGGCTCGGCGTCGGCGCTCGCCGCCGTGGAGATCGCGGCCCGGGAGGCCGAGCTGCGCGGGGTGGGGCTCCAGGTCGTGCACGCCTTCATCTGGCCTTCCCTGCATGTCTCCCTCGGCCCCTCCCCCGTCGGCCCCGCCGACGGAGGGCTGCGCAACGCCGCCGACAAGCTGCTCTCCGAGGCCGTCGCACGGGCCCGGGAGACCGAGCCCGGTGTGAAGGTCACGGAGCATCTGGTGACCGGTGAGCCGCTGACGGTGCTGGAGGCCCGTTCGCGCGAGGCGTCGCTGGTGGTCGTCGGCAGCCGGGGCATGGGCGGCTTCATCGGGCTGCTGATCGGGTCCACCGCGGTCCATCTGGCCGCCCACGGCCGGTGCCCGGTGCTGGTGGTCCGCGGTGACGCCGCGGCGACCGGGCCCGTCGTGGTCGCCGTCGACGGTTCGCCCCGGGGTGACGCGGCGATCGGGTTCGCGTTCGCCGAGGCATCGGCACGCGGAGTGGACCTGGTGGCCGTACACGCGTGGAACACCTGGACCGAGCGCGGCGGCGACGACCCGGGCCACCCGCAGAACCTGGTCGACGGCATCGACCGGATGCGGTCGGCGGAGGAGGGGCTGCTGGCCGAGGCGCTCGCGGGCCGGCAGGACCGCTATCCCGAGGTGACCGTGCACCACCGGCTGGTGGAGAACCGGATCCGGCAGGCGCTGATCGAAGCGACCGAACAGGCCCAGTTGATCGTCGTGGGGGCACGGGGCCGCGGCGGCTTCACCGGACTGCTGCTGGGGTCGGTGAGTCAGGCACTGCTGCACCACGGGCACTGCCCGGTGGCGGTGGTCCGCGGCAGCGATTCCTGAGACCACGCCGGTACGGCCTCCGGGACCCGTCGGTCCCGGAGGCCGTACCGTCATATCCAGCACCGTATCGGGCACTCCGGGCACCGGTGCCGGACACTCCGGCCGAACGCATCGACTCGCACACGCCCCGGTCTCTACGATGCCTTTCGGTCGGGTCGTCGTGTTCGGGCCGCCCGCACCGCCGTTCCGCTCCGTCTCGTTCGCCGTCACACCACCGGCCGGCCCGGGTCGCCGCCCGGTGCCTCCCGGGGGTTCGCATGTCCCAGCACAGCCGTCCGTACGACCAGCAGCGTCCGCACAGGGACCGTCCTCACGGCCGGCCGCCCGCCCGCGGGGGTTACGCCGCCTGGTCCGACTTCTGCGCCGTACCGCCGAGCCCGCAGGTGCGGGAGCGGCTGGCCGCCGACGGGACGGGCGGACTGCTGCCGCGTACGACGGCAGGAACCCGGGCCGGGTTCGACGACGGGACCATCATGCCGCCGGAGGCCTACCCGCCGGGCACCCCGGCCGTCACGGTGATGTCGGCGGCGGCCGAACGCCCCCCGCTGCGGGGCGCGGTGCGGGTCGCGGTCGTCCTCGCGGATTTCGCCGACCGCCCGATGACCACGGGCAAGCAGCATTTCGAAGACCTGTTCTTCTCCCTGGGGAAGCTGCCGCACGGCAGTGTCCGCGAGTACTTCCGGGAGGTCACGGGCGGTCTCGTCGATATCGTCGGCGAGGTCGTCGGACCGCTGCGGCTGCCGCAGACGATGGCCTGGTACGCGGGCGGAAACTCGGGCGTCGGCAATCCGGAGGGGGAGCCCCGGGCCCGGGTGATGGCCGAGGACACGGCCCGTGCCGCCGACCCGCTGATGGACTTCGGCCCGTACGACAACGACGGCAACGGCTTCGTGGACGCGTTCATCGTGGTGCACGCGGGTACCGGGGGCGAGACCAGCGGCAGCACCGGTGACCTCTGGTCCCACAAGTGGCTGCTGCCGTCCGCGTACGAGGCCGACGGCACGAAGGTCTACGCCTATCTGACGATCCCCGAGGACGCCCGGATCGGGGTCGCGGCACACGAGATCGGGCATCTCGTCTTCGGGTTCCCCGATCTCTACGACACCGACGGATCGTCGGAGGGGGTCGGCGACTGGTGTCTGATGGCAGGCGGCGCCTGGGGCGGCGGCGGTGACGTCCCGGTCCATCCGTCGGCCTGGTGCAAGCTGCGGCAGGGCTGGGCCGAGGCGGCGCTGGTCGACTCCGACGGACCCGTCGCCTTCGAGGACGTGAAGTCCGCGCGTACGGTGCACCGGCTCTGGACCGGCGGGGCGGTCGGGGACGAGTACTTCCTGGTGGAGAACCGGCAGCCCACCGGCTACGACGCCTCGTTGCCCGCGGGCGGACTGCTGGTGTGGCATATCGACGAGAGCCGCGAAGACAACACCGACGACGGCCGGTACCGGGTCGCGCTCGTCCAGGCCGACGCGCTGGGCGATCTGGAGGGCGCACGGAACCGCGGCGACGCGGGGGACCCCTTCCCCGGCAGTTCGGGCAATACGGCGCTCACCGGCGAGAGCAAACCGGGCTCGCTGACGAACGCGGGCGGCGACAGCGGGGTCGCCCTGACCGCGATCTCGGCGCCGGGGCCGGTGATGACGGCGACGGTGACCGTGAACGCCCCGGTGACGGCGCCCGCCGGCGGCTGACGGAAACGGCTCCCTCAGGCCCTGCCGGGTACGGGCGCTGCGCACCCCGGACCGGCTCAGGTAGGCACCTGGGGCGGTCCGCCCCGGGCGTCCAGGATGCGTAACGCCTCGTCGAGCGCGGCACGCTGCTCCGGCGACATCGTGCCGACGAACGCCACCAGGGCACGGGTCGGGCAGTCGCCGTGCGCCCAGGCCTCGTTCATCAGGGCCGCCGCGTACTCGGCGCGGGTCGCGACCGCGGTGTAGCGGTAGGCCCGGCCGTCGAGTTCGCGGCGGAGCAGTCCCTTGCGGTGGACCTTGTCCATGACGGTCATCACGGTCGTGTAGGCGATGGTCCGTTCCCGCCGGAGTTCGAGCAGCACCTCGCGGACCGTGACCGGCCGGTCCAGCCGCCACACCCGGGTCATCACCGCGTCTTCCAGCTCTCCCAGTTGTCCCTTCACGGAAACCACACTAAGGGCTGCCTCCCAGCCGTTTGCCCGATTATCACCGGGGCGGTGAGGGTGCCACGGCCGCGGTCTCAGGGGCGGCGCGCCTCCACGATCATGGGGACACGGTCGGGGTACGCCATCACCGCGGCCGACTCGCGGGGTTCGGCGCTCCCGGGGACGGGGCGCAGCCGCCAGCGGGCGAGGAGCGTGGCCAGGGCGATGGTGGCCTCGGTCCACGCGAAGGTGTCGCCGATGCACTTGCGGTTTCCGGCCCCGAAGGGGACGAAGGCCTCCCGCGGTACCGCTGCCCGTCGCTCCGGGAGCCACCGGTCCGGGTCGAAGCGGTCGGGGTCGGGGTAGAGGGCCGGGTCCCGGTGCATGGCGTAGAGGCTGAAGGCGACTTCCACCCCGGCCGGAAGCGGGTGCCCGGCCAGCTCGACCGGTTCCGTGGTGCGGCGCATCAGCAGGGTGGCGCCGTGCAGCCGGACCGACTCGTCGAGCACGCGGCGGATCGTGCCGAGGCGGGGGATGTCGTCGACGGTGACGGGCCGGTCACCGGTCACCTCGTCGATCTCGGCGAGGACATCCCGCTCGACCCGGGGGTGGCGGGCGATCTCGGAGACGGCCCAGCCGAGGACGCAGGCGGTGGTGTCGGTTCCGGCGAACAGGAAGGTGACGAGTTCGTCCCGGACCTCCTCGTCGGTCAGGCCGAGCCCGGTGGCCTCGTCACGGGCGTCGAGCAGCAGGGACACCAGGTCCGTACCGCCTTCGTCCCGGTGCTGCCGGGTGGTGACGACCACGTCGTCGATGATGCGCCGCAGATTGGCCCCCGCCCGGTCGAAGTCCCGGTGGATGCGGATGGGCAGTCGTTCGAGGACCTTCGGGGACGCCGCCCTCAACAGCATGGTGCGCAGGATGACGGGCAGATCGCGCAGGGCCGCGTCCACCGCGGGGCGGCCCATGTCCGTGGAGAACATGGTTTCGGCGAGCGTCTCGATGGTGTATTCGCTCATCACGTGCCCGATGTCGACCTGCTGTCCGTCGGTCCAGCTGTCGGCGAGGGCGACGGCGCGACGGCTCATCACCGCTGCGTACCCCTCGATCCGGGAGCGGTGGAACATCGGCTGGATCAGCCTGCGATGGGTGCGGTGGACGTCCCCGTTGGCGGTCGCGAGTCCATTGCCGAAGAGGGTGCGGACCCGGTCGTAGAGACGCCCCTTCTCGAACGATCGGGAGTGTTCCACCGTGACCTGGTGGATGACGCGGGCGCTGGTGGCGACGTAGATCGGCAGGGTGCCGAGGTCGATGCGCACGAGTTCACCGCTCTTGCGCAGGGTCCGGAGGAAGCCGAGGGGGTCACGGCCGAGCCGGATGGTGTGGCCGATCAGCGGGAGTGCGCCGGGGGCGCGGGGTATGTGCTGCAAGCGGTTGGACGCCACGGAGCAACTCCTTGTGCCGGAACGCCCCCGGGCCGGCCGGCCGCGCAGCGGCCCCGGTGGGCGGCGTGCGGCGGAAGGAGGCCCCTGGACAGGCCGAAAGGAACGGACAAAAGTCGGAGAAGGGGTGGAATCGGCGGATCGTATCGTACGCGGATCACGGGGCCGCTCCAAGAGAACGGGCACCGGTTCCGGGGACTTCGTCCCCGGGACCGGGCGGGTCGCGCCGCCCGGTCGGCTCGGCCTGCGGGGAGTCGTGTCAGCTCCGGCGGCGGACCGGTCCGGAGGTCGTCAGTTCCGGCGCCGGGCCCGGCCGATGAGCCGTCGCCACCAGGAGGGCGGGGCGGGCGGCTCGGGTGCCTGTGCGGGGGCGACCGCGTCGACGGCGACCCCTGGGAGGGGCTGGGCCTTGGGAGCCTCCGTACTGACGTGGAAGTCGTCGGCCCGCAGGGCGTGACGCGGGGTGAACCGCACCGGGAGCGACTGGATGCGCCGGCTCAGCCAGGCGCTGCTGACGGGCAGCTCGGAGTCCATGACGGCGAGTTCGAGGCCGGGCAGCATGGCGAGCATCGCGTCGATGCCGGTGTCGGCGATGGCCCGGCCGATATCCTGCCCCGGGCAGCCGTGGGGTCCGTTGCCGAAGGCCAGATGCGAGCGGTTGCCGTACATGGACGCCGACGGGTCCGGCCTGATCGCGGGGTCGATATTGCCCGCGGCCAGGCCCAGCATCATCAGATCACCGGCTTTGATCTGCTGCCCGGCGAGGACCGTGTCGCCGGTCGCCCAGCGCCCCGGGATCACCGACATCGGGGGCGCGTCCCACAGCACCTGGTCCAGGGCGTTCGGCAGGGTCATCTGACCGCCCGACAGACTGGCGCGGAAGGAACCGTCGGTCAGGACCAGACGCAGGGTGTTGATGATCAGGTTCATGGTGGTCTCGTTGGCCATGACCAGGATGAGCCGGAGGTGTTCGACGACCTCGTCGTCCGTCAGGCCGGATTCGTGCTGGAGGAGAGTGGTCGCCAGATCACGTCCGGGTTCCTCCTTCTTGCGCTCGACCAGTCTGCGGAGGGTCTGCACCACATACTCGTTGCTGGCCAGCGCCGACTCGGTGCCCTTGATCAAGTCGAGGGCGGCTGCCACCAGCTCGGGCCCGTTCTCCTCGGGCATGCCGAGCAGCTGGGTCATCACCAGCATGGGGAGCTGCTCGGCGTACTCCTTGACGAGGTCCGCTTCGCCCCTCGGTTCGAAGGCGTCCACCAGTTGCCGGGTGTAGCGCACTACATAGCGCCGGATGCCGTGCCGGTTGAACTGTCCGAGGCCGTCGTTGACGGCCCCGCGCAGCCGGGCGTGCTCCTCCCCGTCGACGAAGAGGCAGAGCGGCTGCCAGGCGAGCGTCGGGGCGAGCGGCGAGTCCGCCGGCACCCGCCCCTCCTTGAACATCGTCCAGATGCGCGAGTCACGGGAGTAGAGGGAGGGGGTCCGCATGACCTCCAGGTTCTCCCGGTGGCCCAGCACCAGCCAGGCCGGGAGGTTGCCGTGGAGGAGGACGGGGGCCACGGGCCCGTACTCGCGCCGCAGCCTTTCGTACATCGCCTGGGGGTTGGCCTCGGCCGCGGGGCCGTAGATCCTCACGAGGCCCTCGGGACCGAGGTCCTGCCCGAGGTTGTGTGCGGGGCACTTGGGCGGTGGGGCCTGGGCTTCTCGGTCAGGGACTACGTCTGAGCGCGGGGTGGTCACCGTTGGCCTCCGAAGCCGGGAGTGTGCGGTCGTCCGGACACCCGTCGCGGCAGGGTTCCGTCCCGCGGTACGCGATCGCCCGGACAGGACCCGGAAGGTCGTCGGGTCCCGGGCCGCAGGCAGCATAGCCCTGTTCGATTCCCATACGACAAGCCGTCAGAAAGCTTTTCGCCCGCAGGAGTTCAGCACACCGGCTCACAGGCCTCGGGGAGTACGGGCAGTGACGGCCACGGTGGTCCTTGCCGCTCCGGTGCAGGGCCGTCCCCGTACCCGCAGTCCCGGCGGTTCGGATGTTCTCCGCGGCTTCGTCGGCGGCCACGGCGTCTCCGGGGCGACTGCGGAGACGCCTCCGGACATCGGCGTAGGCATGGGGGGACAGTTGAAGTAGATAACACTCTTGGGAGTAGACGATCTCCTCGAACAGCCCGCTCGTACCGTGGCCCCGTTTCCGTTCAGGGGTGCCGGGGCCGGGTTCAGGGGTGCCGGGCCGGTCAGCCTCCCGGGGAGCGGGCGGGTGCGGTCGGGGCCGGCGGGCCGTGGTGGAAACCGGAGCCGGAGGGGGCCGCGTTGAGGACCTTCACTCCGGCGACCACGGCGAGGGCGAACACCACGGCCGTCAGCAGGGCGAGCGTGAGGCGCCGGCGGCGTTCGCGGCGCCGCCAGCCGGCGCTGGCGGCGCGGTAGGCACCGGGGTCGGGCCGGACCTGGTCGGCCACGGCTGCCAGGGCCTCCCGCAGCCGGGTCTCGGTCTCGGGGACGCCCGGTCCGTTCGGGGAGCCGGTGGGGCGTGCGTTCATCGGCGGTTCTCCATGACCTGGGTCAGTGCGGCGATACCGCGCGCGGTGTGGGTCTTCACCGAACCGGGCGAGATCCCCATGGCCTCGGCAATCTCGGCCTCCTTCAGCCCCAGCCAGTGCCGGAGGACGAGGGCCTCCCGCTGGCGGGGCGGCAGTTGCCGCAGCGCACCGATCAGTGCCTGCTGGTCGTCGCGGAGGAGGGCCGTGTGTTCGGCGGAGGCGACGGATTCGGGGATGCGGTCCGCGCCGGGGGCCTGGACATGGCGGCGTACGACCTGGAGATGACGTATCCGCATCCTGGTCAGATTGCAGACGACGGAACGCAGATACGCCTCCGCGCTCTCCGTCCGCCGCAGTCTGCGCCACTTGCGGTACAGCTCGTAGTACGCCTCGGCGACGATGTTCTCCGGGTCGTCGGCGCCCAGGAGCGTGGCGAGGCGGAGCATGGATGTGTAGTGCGCCTCGAAGAGCCCGGCGAGAGCGGTCTCCCGTTCGGTGTCCGCGCCACCGCCTCCGGCCGGCGGGGGCGGCGCGGTCAGGGTGCTCGGGGGACGTGGGGCGCGTGGGGCACGTGGGGCACGTCTCATGGGGTGCCTCTTTCCCCGGTACGGGCAGCAGCCGGGTGCCCGGGGCCCCGGCGCCGCCGGGAGAGCACCGTACCCGCCCCGGCGACCGCGAGATTGAGCAGGAGCGCCGCCAGTCCCGCGTACACCTGGAGGGACGAACCACCCGGGCCGAGGGGGACCACGGAGGAGAAGCCCTCCCGGACGACCGCGGCGGTGCCGAAGGCCATCCCGGCGGCCCAGCCCGCCAGCAGCGCCCCGGGGCGCAGCCCGCGGACGTAGAGGCCGAGGGCGACCGCGGGGAGGATCTGCAGGATCCACACACCCCCGAGGAGCTGGAGGTGGACGGCGGCCTGGTCCCGCAGTCCGAAGACGAAGGCGACGGCACCGGCCTTGGCCGTGAGGGAGACCGCTCGGGCGACGCGCACCTGGCGTTTGGGGGTGGCGGTGGGCTGGAGGAAGGGGACGTACACATTGCGGACGAACAGTGCCGCGGCGGCGACGGACATCACGGCCGCGGGCACCAGGGCGCCGACGGTGATCGCGCCGAGGACGAGTCCGGCGAGCGGGGCCGGCATCAGCTCGGTGACGAGCAGCGGGACCGCGGACTCGGCGCCGCCCGGCGGGGTGCGCACCCCGGCGGCGACGGCCGCGATGCCCAGCAGGCCGAAGAGGGCGAGGACGGCGGTCCAGACCGGCAGGGCGACCGTGGCCTTGCGCAGGGCGCGGGGGCCGGAGGCGGCGAAGCCGACGGTGAGGACGTGCGGATACATCAGCAGGGCGAGCGCCGAGCCGAGCGCGAGGGTGGCGAACGCCGGCTGCTGACCATCCGTCAGCAGCAGGGAAGGCCCGCTGTCACGGGCGGCCAGTTCCCCGGCGGCCGCGCCGAACACCCCGCCGGGTCCCCCGAAGCGGTCCAGGACGAGCCAGACCAGGGCGGCGACGGAACCGAGGACGGCCACGCCCTTGAAGCCGGAGATGACGGCAGGGGCGCGCAGCCCGTGCCGGTAGGTGGCGACGGCCAGTCCGGCGAAGAGGGCGACCATCACCGGATCGGCCGTGGCCGGGGCGGGCCCGGCGGCGTCGAGTACGGCGCGGATCCCGAGCAACTGGAGCGCCAGGTAGGGCATCGTGGCGAGGATGCCGGTGAGAGCGACGGCCAGTTCGAGCGGCGCGGAGCCGTATCGGGCCCGGACGAGGTCGGCGACGGTGACACAGCCGTGCGCGCGGGCCGCCGACCAGAGTCTGGGCAGCAGGACGAAGGCCAGGGGGCAGACGATGACCGTGTAGGGGACGGCGAAGAAGGCCAGGGCGCCGTTGCCGTAGGCCAGTCCGGGGACCGCGGTGAAGGTGTAGGCGGTGAACACCGTGCCGCCGAGCAGCAGCCAGGTCCAGCCGGGGCCGAGCTTCCGGTCCGCGAGGGCCCAGCCGTCGAGGGACGGCAGGGCGTCGGTGGTACGGAACCGGCGGGCCGCGGCGGCCAGCAGGGACGCGGCGCCGATGACGGCGAGGAACGCCGTGGTGACGGCGGATCCGCTCATCGGTCACCCCCCAGTGCTGTCTGTCCGGACCTGCCGGTCCCCCGCTCGCCGCCCCGCCCCGCGGCCGGGCGGATCCGACGGCCGTCCCCTGTCAACCAAACGGCGGTGACCGGCAACTCTTGCACAGTCCGGCCGGAACACCGAGCGGACCTGTGGACAACTGGCGCAGAAGCCCGGCGCCCCCGCAGAAACCGCAGTAACCGCAGTAACCGCAGAAAGCTGAGGTCGGAGTGGTGGTAAGCGAGCAGCGGACGGAGCGGGACGAGGACCGTCCGGTGTCCCGGCTCCGGCGCGCGTCGGCCGCCGTCGCACTGCTGGCCCCCGTGGTGGCACTGCTCTGGGTGCCCTCGTACGCGACGGGCGGACCCCGCCTCGCGGGCATCCCGTTCTTCTACTGGTACCAGTTGGCCTGGGTGCCCGGCTGCGGCCTCGGGCTGCTGGCCGCCTATCTGCTCACCCGTCCGCGGCGGCCGGAGACCTGAGCGGGACCGGCCGGGGGGCGCCCGTCCCCGCGTCACCGCTCCCCCGCTCTCCCGTATCGCCGTTCCGCCCGCACCCCTGTTTCCGTTCTTCCCCTTCCGCTGTCCCCGTCCTGTCGAGGAGCCCCCGTGTTGCCGTCCCCCTCGCCCCTGTCCCGGGCGAATCCCGTGAAGATCATGATCTGGGCGGCGGTCGCCGTCGTCGGCGCGCTCTGCTGGGGCGTGCTGGCGCTCTCCCGCGGTGAGGAGATCTCCGCCGTCTGGCTGGTGGCCGCCGCGCTCGGCTCGTACGCCATCGCCTACCGCTTCTACTCGCGCTTCGTCGTCACCCGGGTGCTGAAGCCGGACGACACCCGTGCCACTCCCGCCGAGCGGCTGGAGGACGGGGTCGACTACCAGCCCACCGACAAACGGGTGCTGCTCGGCCATCACTTCGCCGCCATCGCGGGCGCGGGTCCGCTCGTGGGTCCTGTACTGGCGGTGCAGATGGGGTATCTGCCGGGCACCATCTGGATCGTGTTCGGTGTGATCTTCGCCGGGGCGGTGCAGGACATGGTGGTGCTGTTCCTGTCGATGCGGCGGGACGGCAAGAGCCTCGGACAGATGGCCCGTGAGGAGATCGGCCGAGTCGGCGGTACTGCGGCACTGATCGCCGTCTTCGCCATCATGATCATCCTGTTGGCCGTGCTGGCGCTGGTCGTGGTCAATGCGCTGGCGCATTCGCCCTGGGGCACCTTCTCGGTGGCGATGACCATCCCGATCGCCCTGTTCATGGGCTTCTATCTGCACATCATGCGGCCCGGCCGGGTGCTGGAGACCAGTCTGATCGGGGTGGCGCTGCTTCTGCTGGCGATCGTGGGAGGCGGCTGGATCCAGGAGTCGTCCCTCGCCGGCACCTTCACCCTCAGCCCGACGACGCTCGTGTTCTGTCTGGTCGGGTACGGGTTCGTGGCCTCGGTGCTCCCGGTGTGGATGCTGCTGGCGCCCCGGGACTACCTCTCCACCTTTATGAAGATCGGTACGATCGCGCTGCTCGCGCTCGGGGTGGTGTTCGCGGCCCCGAAGCTTCAGGCGGACGCCGTGACGGACTTCGCCTCCTCGGGGGACGGGCCGGTCTTCGCCGGTTCGCTCTTCCCGTTCCTGTTCATCACCATCGCCTGCGGTGCCCTGTCCGGCTTCCACTCCCTGGTCTCCTCCGGCACCACGCCGAAGCTGATCGCCAAGGAGTCCCAGGTCCGGATGATCGGCTACGGGGCGATGCTGATGGAGTCGTTCGTCGCCGTGATGGCGCTGATCGCCGCCGCGGTCCTCGACCCGGGCCTCTACTACGCCATGAACGCCCCGGCCGGACTGCTGGGCAACACCGTCGAATCGGCTTCCGCGGCGGTGGCGAATCTGGGCTTCACCATCACACCGGACGAACTGGCCGCGGCGGCGAAGGCGGTGGAGGAGTCCACCCTGGTCGCCCGGACCGGTGGCGCGCCGACCCTCGCCGTCGGGATGGCGCAGATCTTCTCCGATGTCATCGGCGGCGAGGGCATGAAGGCGTTCTGGTACCACTTCGCCATCATGTTCGAGGCGCTGTTCATCCTGACGACCGTCGACGCGGGGACCCGGGTGGGCCGTTTCATGCTTCAGGACATGCTGGGCAATGTGTGGAAGCCGATGGGCCGGGTCAACTGGAAGCCCGGTATCTGGCTGGCGAGTGCGCTGGTCGTCGGCGGCTGGGGGTACTTCCTGTACGCGGGTGCCACCGATCCGCTCGGCGGGATCAACCAGCTCTTCCCGCTCTTCGGTATCGCCAACCAGCTCCTCGCGGCCGTGGCGCTGACCGTGGCGACGACGCTGCTGGTGAAGTCGGGGCGGTTCCGCTGGGCCTGGGTGACCGGTGTGCCGCTCGCGTTCACCGTGGCGGTGACGTTCACCGCGAGCTGGCAGAAGGTGTTCTCGCCCGACCCCCGGGTCGGCTTCTTCGCACAGCGCGACCGGTTCGCCGACGCCGCCGACGCGGGGAAGGTGCTGGCCCCCGCCAAGAACGCCGACGATATGGACACCATCGTGCTCAACTCCACCGTGGACGGGGTGCTGATCATCCTCTTCGTGCTGCTGGTGACGGTGGTCGTCGTCAACGCGGCCGTGGTCTGCGTCCGCGCCCTGCGCGCCCCCACCCTGCCACCGACCACCGAGACGCCCTATGTGGCGTCCGCCCTGGACGTCCCGGCGCCGGAGGCGAAGGCAGGGGTGCACGAATGACCGCCGCGGCGGTGGGGAACCGGCTGCGTGCCGTGTACCGGTATCTGCGGGAGGTCAGCGGGGACACTGCGTACGACCGCTACTGCGAGCACCGGCTCCGGGCCCGGCCCGGCGAGCCGGTGCCGACCCGGCGGGAGTTCCAGCGGCAGCGGGCCCGGAAGCTGGAGGAGTCTCCGCAGTCACGCTGCTGCTGACGGGCGGGGCGGGGCGGCGGGCCCGGGGATCTCCCGGGCCCGCCGGCTCCGGCGGGTACCGGCGCCGACCGTGGTGTCAGTCCGCCGGGGCGCTCAGCCACTGGGCCACGGCATCGGCCACCGGCTGCTCCGTCTCCAGCTCGATGAAGCCGAACTGGCCCCCCTGGTTGCACTCCAGGAACCACCACGTCCCCTCGGCGTCCTCGGCGAAGTCGAAGGCTCCGTAGGCCAGACCGGCCAGTTCCGTGTAGCGGGTGACCGCGCGCCGGACCCGGTCCGGTACCGGGACCGGCTCCCACATGTGCCCGGTCTCCCCGTAGCGGCCGTCCACCTGGCCGGGGGCGGCCGTCTTACGGGCGGCGAAGAGTTCCTCGCCCACACAGGTCAGCCGGACGTCGGCTTCCTTCGCGATGTAGCGCTGGAGCAGCGTGGGTCCCGCCGCCACATCGGAGAAGTCGGCGTCCGCCGGTACGAGCGTGGTGGGCAGCGCCATCGGGGGGTCGTGCGGCGGCTTGCCCGACACGGCCTTGACCACGACGTGCCGGTACTGGTCCGCGAACTGCCGGGCCACCTGCGGATAGGTGGTGACGACCGTCGCGGGCACCGGAAAGCCGCTGCGGTGGGCGAGGCGCAGCTGCCACGGCTTCAGCCGTGCCCTGGCGGCCGCGCCGGGCTCGTTCATCCAGCGCGCGGTGGTGCTGTGGAGCATGCCGTAGAGAGCCTGTCCGCTTTCGGCGGTCAGCCAGGCGGAAGGCTCGGGGGCACGGGCGGCGGGCTCACCGGGCCGGCGCACCCAGATGGAGCGCAGGCCGTCCATGCTGACGACCCGCCCTCCGGTGGACAGATAACCGCGGAATTCGCCCCGTACGTACTCGGCGGAGAGCGTGCCGTCTCCCGGGAGGTCGGCGGGGTCGAACCGGACGAGGGGGACACCGCGTTTGTGGAGCTGTGCCACCACCATGTCCGCGGTCACGTCCTCCTCGCTGGTAAGGATCAGTACCGTCATTTCAGGGAAGCGTCAGTCGTCGAAGTGGGTGGCGGAGCCCGCCGTCGAAGTGGTGGTGCCGACCGCCGCCAGCAGGGCCCGGTCCAGGATGGCGGGACGACCGTCGGGCAGGACGTTCATCTGAAGGGTGGCGTCGTACGAGTACTGATCGACGACGGGCGACAGCTCGGCCGGACGTGCGTAGTTCCACGCGAACGGTTTCATGCTTTTCTCCCTGCCCCGCTCGGGACTGTTCTCGGGCCACCGCGTGGCCGCGTAAGGAGCAATACGGGGCCGCGATGTAGCCAGTTCATCACGGTCCGTCATATTGCGGATAAAGCTTGCCAGTCGACACCCGCCCGGCCCCGCGATCGCATATGCCACAGTGAACATGACCGCGCAGACGGGCCGTTGAAGTTTTCCTGACAACCAAGGAGACGCTTGAACCGGCAATTTCGTGCACTGGAAAGTGGAGTGACCTCCGTCACCATCCGACCCACCAGCCACACCTGCCACGATCACTCCGCAATTCACACACGCACCTCCGTCGTTATGAAACAGAGCGTGATGGCGCGTTTCTCTTCCGTGAGTTCTGCCCGTACCTGATGCCTTGGCCACGAAAAGGGTGGAGCGCGGATCCGTCGCCCGGCAGACGGCGCGGGTCGTCCGCGAACGGACCGCGCCCCCTCGTACCAGCGGCGGTCCCGCGGCTGCGGGCTACGGTGTGCCGCTACCAGGCTCGCACACGCATAGGCATTTTTCGCGGGTACGCGCCACTGTTCGCGCAGGGATCGTCACTCTCGCGTCACACAGGGACGGCAAACAGCGCATTTCAGATACGTTCCCCAGGGCGGTTGAGAGCGCCGCCGGACAACAACTGATGCCGGCCCCGATATCGGGGAACTTCCGGTGGGCACCGAGCGTTCCCGGCCATTTGGCGGAGTTCCGGGAAGTGCGAATGCGTACGGCGCGGGCGAAACGGGCCCATGGACGGCGCAGGGGGCGTCGTTCCGCTCTCAGGGCCGCTGTGTCCCCGGATCTTTCACGGTGTCCGTGAATCCCTGCCAGGCCTCTTCCGTGCCGGGTTCGGCGGTATGCGGGGAACGGAACCTGACGAGGAAGTCGTCGGGGTCCTCCGGGCTCCGGCGCAGCCGGTAGGGGGCGAGGGCACCGGGGTCGGGCCGGCTGGCCGCCCCTATGACGCAGTAATACTTCGCCGCGAGGTCCGAGACGGTGACGAACCACGGCTCTCCCCCGCCGGTCTCGGCGGTCCGGTGGCGGTCCCCGAAGCCGAGGGGTACACGGCCGAGGGCGGTGGCCTCGGTGTTCCAGGCCGCCAGGGCCCGGCAGCCGCCGGATTCGTCGATTCCGCCGGGCCGGTGCCGCAGGGGGGAACGGTAGCCCGGGGGCTGCCTCCGGGGCATGGGATCATCCGGCGCTCCGGCGCCGGGCGGTCTCGTAGACGGCGGCGCCCGCGACGACCGACCCGGCGACCACCAGCAGCAGCACGGCCGGGGAGGCGCCGGCGCGCAGCAGGAGGGCGCCGATCAGCCCGCCCGTGAACATGGCGCCGACAGTAGCCAGGCGGCGGGCCTGGCGCCCGGCACCGGAGTCGATGCGGGTGTCGGCCCCGAGGGGGGCGAGGAGCGCGGTCAGCGAGCGGGTGGCGACCGTGGTGGTGAAGTCGGGCACCCGGGCGCGGAGCGTGGTGATGTTCCGTATCCCCATGGCAACCGCGACCAGGGCGGTGAGCGCGGGTTGCGGCCCGGCCGGGTGCGCGCCGGTGTGCCAGGCGACGGCTGCGGCGGCGGTCAGCAGGGCCGCCTCGGTGAGCAGGGCGGGGCCGAACCAGTGGCGGCCGCGACGGCCGAGACCGGATTCGAAGCGGGCCCCGAGCACGGCACCCGCGACGAAGCCGCCGAGGGAGGCGGCGGAGGCCGCCGGGGAGAGTCCGCCCTCCCCGGCCACCGCGAAGCCGAGGAGCAGGAGGTTCCCGGTCTGGACGGCCGTGAAGACGGGGCCGAGTACCAGGAAGCTGACGGCCTCGACGATCCCGGTGGTGAGGGTGAGGACGACCAGGGCGGCGGTGAGGGCGGATCCGGCCGGTGGTTTCACGATTCACTGCACCTCCGGGCTCCGCACTCACCGTGCGCTGTGGTCCTGTCCGGGCGGTCTCCGGCCCGGCTGGATCGCCCGCACCGGGCCGTCGCGGCGGGTCCGACCTTACGGGCGCCCGGGGACGTCGCCCGCAGACGCGCCGAGGAAGTGGAACCCGGGCCGTGGGTGCATCAGGAAGTCGTGGTGCGAGATGTTCCAGGCGTACGCGCCCGCCAGGGCGAACGCCACCCGGTCGCCGGGCCGCAGCCCCGGCGCCGGGACGCCGCGCGCGAGGACGTCCTTGGGGGTGCAGAGCTGGCCGGTGAGCGTGACCGTGCCGCCGGACTCCGCGGGGGCGTCCGGGCCGCCGGACCGGTCGCCGTCCGGCCGGCCGGGCACCCGGGCCTCGTGGGGATCCCGGTCTTGGGGCCGGTCGCGTACGGGCAGGACGGCACACGGCTGGTCGTGGCCCTTGGTGGCCGGTGTGCGCAGATGGTGGGTGCCGCCGCGGAGCACGGCGAAGTAGTCGCCGTGGCTCCGCTTCACGTCGAGTACCTCGGTGGCGTACCAGCCGCAGTAGGCGGTCAGGGCCCGGCCGGGTTCGATCCGGAGCACGGTTCCCGGGTGTTCGCCGGCCAGCCGGTCGAGTCCGGCGCCGAGGGCCGTCCAGTCGAAGCGGTCGGCGGGCCGCGTGTAGTCGACGGTCATTCCGCCGCCGACGTTGACTTCGGGCAGCGGCAGGCCGTGGCGGGCGGCGAGCGCCGCGGACCAGGTGACGACGGAGCGGGCGAGCGCCAGGTGCTGGGGGGCGGTGAGCCCGCTGGCGAGATGGGCGTGGACGCCGTGCCACCGCAGGGCCGGGCCGCATGCTCCGGTGAGTTCCCGCAGCAGATCCTCCGCCTCGGCCGGGTCGATACCGAAGGGCGACGGGCTGCCGCCCATGGTCAGGGCGCTGCCCGCGGGCAGTCCGCCGGGTACCGGAAGGTTGACCCTGAGGAGCACACCGGCGGGGGGCCTGCCGCCGCTTCCGGCCCCGGCCTCCCGGGCGAGCCGGGCGAGCTGCCTCAGGTCGCGGGCGCTCTCGACGTGGAAGCGAGCGGCGCCGGCCCGCAGGGCGGCCGAGGTCTCCTCGGGTGTCTTGCCGGGCCCGCCGAAGGCGAGGGGGCGGCCGGGTACCGCGGCGGCCACAT
Source organism: Streptomyces sp. NPDC094448 (assembly GCF_044763775.1). Classification (NCBI taxonomy): domain Bacteria; kingdom Bacillati; phylum Actinomycetota; class Actinomycetes; order Kitasatosporales; family Streptomycetaceae; genus Streptomyces; species Streptomyces sp. NPDC094448. The sequence goes on from NZ_JBIWGU010000012.1 coordinate 75,829, forward strand.
GGGCCAGCTCGCCGCCCGAGGAGACCTCGTAGCCGTCGACGTACGGGGACAGGACGCGCAGGACGTCCGCTTCCGGATTGGCCTTGGCCGCGTAGTACAGCTCGGTACAGGTGCCGAGGGCGGCGCGGATCGCGGCCGCGTGGTCGCGCAGGGCGGCGAGGTCGTAGACGTACGCGGGCAGCTCGCCCGGGCTCAGGGAGCGGATGAGCCGTTCGACGGGTCGGGGGACCGTGACCGGGGCGGGTCCTGGGGTCATGAGGTGCTCCGTTCGGCGTCGTTGCGGGTCGCCTGGCGCAGGACGTCCTCGGCGAGCGGGGAGGGCAGCCGGACGTATCCGGCGTGCCGGTCGGCGGCCCTCTCCCAGCGGGTGAGGAGGTTGGCCTTCGCGGGCAGGGGTACGCCCGCCAGCAGGGCGCTCAGCTGCGGCGGGCAGCCGTGTTCGTCGGCGTACCGCCGGACGGTGCGGCGGACCTCGGACCAGAGTGCGGCCTCGGTCTGCGGATGGAGGTCCGCGAGGGCGGCGAGCAGTTCCGCGACATGGTTGACGAACAGGCAGTACACGACCCGGTCCCAGCCGCGCCGGGCGTCGTAGGTCATGGGCGCCGCGACCGCCGGGGGCAGGGCGGCGAGGGCCGCTGCGTGGTGTTCCGGCAGCAGTTTGGTGCCCTCCAGATCGCGGAAGAGGATCTGCGCCGGGCGGCCGTCGTCGCCGACGCCGACGACGACGTTCTGGAGGTGGGGTTCGAGTACCAGTCCGTGGTCGAAGTAGGCGGCCAGGACGGGCGGGACGAGGAGGGCGAGATAGGCGCGCCACCAGGCGAGGGCGGCGGCGGGGTTTCCGGCGGGCCCGAGGGCCGAGATGTGTCCGGGGCCGGTGGGGTACTCGTCGGCGACGGAGGCGGCGAGCAGCGGGGTGACGCCGGGCCTCAGCCGTTCCTTCAGTCCCTCGCGGACGATGACGCCGAACCCTTCGAGGAGGGCGGTGTCGGGCCGTCCGCCGGGCCCGGGGACGGCGAGGCTGCGGTAGGCGGGCTCCCGCAGGACGCCGCTGCCGGGGAAACGGGCCGCGAGGTCGTCGAGGGCGGGGCCGAGGAGCCTGGTCAGGGCGACGGCGCCGGAGAGTTCGTAGGCGGAGTTCTTGCGCAGGCAGTTGGTGATGCGGACGTTCAGGCTGAATTTGAGGAACGTCTCGCCGTCGTAGAGGGTGCGGACGGACGCCGTGGGGGTGAAGGGCCGCCGTCCCGTGCCGAGGTCGAGGACGTCCCCGGCGGCCAGCAGCGGGCGCAGTGCGGGGCCGAGTTCGGCGTACTGCCAGGGGTGTGCGGGGAGCAGCCGGTATCCGGGCGGTACGGGGGCGAGCCGGTCGAGCGGTGCGGTGCCGTGCGGGGGCTCCGGGTCGGCGTGTTCTTCGGCGACGAGGTGGTGGCGGACGGCGAGCATGCGCAGCGGGAAGGAGACTCCGGCGTCGGGGGCGTAGCTGGACCAGGCGGCGGGGTCGCCGCCGTGGGCCTTGGGGGTGGGGTGGAAGCGGTGGCCGAGGACGAGGGACTGTTCGGAGGCGAGGTAGTCGTCGAGTCTGCGGTCGTCGCCCGCGGTGGCGCGGCGGCGGTGCGGGAGGGCGCTCAGGGCGGCGGAGACGCCTCGGTGGCTGGCGCTGATCTGGGCGAGGAACTCGTCGTTGGGCACTCCGGTGCGCAGGGACAGTTCGGCGTGGGTGTGCTCGGCGAGGCGCCGCCAGCCGACGGCGGTCCAGGTGCCGTCGCGTTCTTCGCTGACGGGTCCGGAGAAGCGGTGGGCGCCGAGGAGGGACGTACGGCGCAGGGCGACGCGGAGCAGTACTCCGGCGCGGGGCAGGCGAAGCAGCAGCCGTCCGCCGCTGACCGCGGTCTGCCGTTCGGGTCCTGAGACCTCGCGCAGGAGGCAGTTGAGGAGCGTGTGGGAGACGGCGTCCCCGGGGGTGGGGAGTCCGGCCGGCGGGCCGGCGAAGGGGGTGGGGCGGTCGGATGTGGTGCTGGTCATCGAGGGTCACTCCCCCGCAGCAGGTAGTTGGGTCCGGTGGTGTAGTGCTTGTTGATGTCCAATGCGCCTGATCTCTCCTTGGCCAGCAGGGTGCCCGCCGTGACCATGGCCTTGACGGGCAGTCGGGCCGCGTCCAGTACATGGGTGCGCAGCAGGGCGCCCATGTCTCCGGGTCCGGTGCCGAGGCGCTGTGCGCCTTCGGCGATCCGGTCGCGTATCAGCCCGAGCAGGTGGTGGAGGGGGGCGTGGCCGTGGCGGGCGAGGCCGAAGGCGTAGGCGCCCGCGCAGAGGTGGACGGTGATGGTGGTGAACAGGTCGAGCAGGGCGCGGTCGTCGCGGGTGACGATGCGCGGGTCGCTGAAGTCGAGTCCGGGGGTTTCGCCGAGGGCCGCGCGCAGCCGGGCGGGGTGGATACGGGGGCCGTCGTTGTCCTTGAAGAGGAGGCGGGGTCCAGGTGTGGCTTCGTCGGTGCCGTCGTTGTAGAGGAGGGTGATGTTCTGCTGGTGGGATTCGAGGGCGATGCCGTAACCCAGCAGGGTGGTCGCCCAGTCGATGAGGCGGGTCAGGACGGCGTCGACGAGGGCGACGGTGTCGCCGCCGTGGAAGCGTTCGGCGAGCCGGTCGGCGACGAGGCCGCCGCCGGGGGCGGGGGCGAGCAGGGCGGCCAGCGGAACGGCGGTGGTGGTGTCGAGTCCGGGGGGCTGGCGGCGGACGAGGACGGCGAGGAGTTCGTGGCCGGCCTGGGCCCAGACGGTTTCGTCGGCGTGCAGGACGGTGGTGCGGAAGCGGGGTTCGCGGGCGGCCACGGCGGTCAGGATGTGCTGGACGGCGGCGCCGTCGGCGAGGGTGCCCGGTTTGATGGTGCGCCGGTTGAGGCGGCCGAGGGTGGCGGTGGCCAGGGGGGTTTTGAGGTGGACGGCAGGGTCGCCGGTGAGGGCGACGGTCCGCATGGAGAGCGTGGGGACGACGTCGTGGTGGGGCTCGGGGGCGAGGTGGGCGCGGCCGGTGAGTCCGGCGGCGGCCAGGGCGTCCGCCAGGGGGGTGCCCGCGGTGAGGGGGTGGACGGGGAGGGTGCGGTGGCTGTCGTCGAGCCGGGCGGGCAGGCCCACGGCGGACGGCGGGGGGCAGAGGCCGTCGAGGGGTCCGGTTGCGGTGAGGGATTCGGCGGGTACGGCGAGCCACCGCAGGGGGAAGGTGGGGTGGAATTCGGGTGCGTAGGCCCGGAGGTCGGCCGCCGTGAGGCCGCGCCGTCCCCGGCCCGCCGGGTGGACGGGGTGGTCGAGCCGGGCGGCGAGGGTGTCGAAGGCCAGCGCGGCGACCGGTCCCGTCCAGTGGGCGGGGTCGGCACCGTAGCGCTCGCAGAGGCGGCCGCGGACGGCGGCGTCGGTGGCGCGGTGGAGCCGTACGGTGGTCTCCGCCTGCCGGCATTCGTCCTCGAAGTCGGCGTAGCCGGGCCGGTCGCGGGGGTCGGCGAGGGCGCCGAGGGCGCGCAGTACGGCTTCGGTGGTGGTCAGTTCGGTGCCGTCGGACTCGCGGCGCAGCAGCGGGAGCCGGGCCTCGGTGCCGTACTGGAACGCGGGGGCCGCGGTGCGTACGGGCAGCAGCAGGGCGTCGTCCTGTGCGGGCAGCCGCAGCCAGGTGCCGTCGGGCAGGTCGACGCGGGTGGTGCGGCTCCGCAGTCCGACGGCGTCCTCGCGCAGGAGGGTGCTGAGGACGTCGAGGAGTACGGGGGCGTCCGTCACGGGGTGATCTCCCAGCTCTGCCGGGCGAGGAAGCCGGTCACGGCCCGGTCCACGGCGGACTGGTCGGGTCCGGTGGCGCGGACGGTGCCCAGATAGTCGCGGTTGGTGCGGTACAGCGGATGCCGTTCGCCGACGGCACGGGCCGGACGGTATGTCAGGGTGACGTCGCCCAGGGTCAGATCGGCCGGTCCCGGGGCGGCGGTGAGGGTGCCCGCGCGGTCGGCGACGGGATACTCCAGCCGGGCGGCGCCGCCGGTGCGGGCGCCGAGGTCGGCGGGGAGGCGCCGGCCGAGGTGGACCAGGAGGACATGGGCGAAGAGCGGGATGCCGAGGAGGCGCTGGAGTATCAGATCGCCCTGGTCGCCGATGGAGCGGTAGTTGACCTCGATGATCCGGGCGCGGCCCTGGTGGACCACGAATTCGGTGTGGCAGACGCCGAAGCCGACGCCGAGGGTGTCGAGGGCGGCCAGGACCTGGGCGACGACGGGGGCGGGGTGGGCGGGGACGTAGGTCAGCCGTTCTTCGATGAAGTAGGGCAGCGGTGACAGGTCGGTGCGGAAGCCGCCGACGATATGGAGGCGGTGTCCGTCGCCGAGGGTCTCCAGGGTGCCGAGTTCGCCGGGGAGGTACTCCTCCGCGACGAGGGCGGCGCCGGGGCGCCGGGCCCTGATCTCGGCGCAGTGGCGGAGGAACGCGGCTTCGTCGCCGATATGGACGACGTCCTCGCTGGCGACGCCTTCGCGGGGTTTGAGTACGCAGGGGTAGGGAACACCGGTGAGCGCGGCGGGATCTTGGTCCGGGGCGAGTTCCACGCTGTGGACGCGGTGTTCGCCGGTGGCCGCGAGGGCGCGGCGCATCTGGGCCTTGTCCTTGGCACGGAGGGTGGCGCGCCAGTCCTTGGCGGGCAGGCCGAAGTAGTCGGCGGCGAGGGCGGTGACGGTCTGGAGGTGGTCGCTGTTGCTGAAGACGGCGTCGGGGGCGCGGTGCGCGGAGATGGTGCTGATGACCGCGTGGTGGTCGCGGACGTCGCACTGCAGGACGGTGAGGCCGGGGTGGCGGGCGCGGTGGGCTTCGGGCTGGTCGGTGAGGAGGGTGAGGTCGAGGCCGAGCTGTGCCGCGGCGGGCAGATAGCCCTCGGAGACGGCGTCGGTGGGGTTGAGGGCGAGGAGGTAGAGGTGGCGCCCTGAGACCGGGCCGGACTCCGGGCCGGGCCGGGGGGCCGGCGCATCGGTCGGGGCAGCGGACGGGGCATCGGACGGGGATCGCGGTGCCGGGGTGGTACGGATGGTGGTGCCGGTGGGCCGTGGGGACTCCCCAGGGGGGTCCGTACGGTCGGTGGACGGTGTGGTCTGCATGGTCTGCATGGGTGAAATACTTCCGCGCGCCCGGTCGGTGGGCAGGGGACGGGGGACAGCCGTCAGGGGGTGCCGGCCGGCGGCGGCGCGGGTACCGCGGCCCGTGGCGGGCCGGGGGGCGGCCCGCTCGGCGGCGGGTGCGGCAGTCCCGGTGACAGGCAGGGGGGCGACCGGCGGCCCGTCCCGTGGTTCGTTCCGACAGGAGGCGGTCCGGTCGCTCTGGATCATGCGCCGGAGCTTAGGTTAGGCATCCCTAAACATGCCAATTGGGCGGGCCGGAGGCTCAGTTCGCACGCGTGAGGACGATGTGGTTAAGGTGAGCCTTACCTTTCGCTTTCCCGGGCAGTGCCTTCCGCGCCTGCCTCTTTCCGCCTTTCTCCTTGTCTTTATCTGCATCTGCCCCTCCCGCCTTGCCCGCGCCGCCTCTGCGTTGCCCTGCACCGCCCCTCCACCTGCCCGTTCGACTGCCCCACCGCTGTTCGACCGCTGTCCCGGCCACGGCCGGGCCTCCTCCGTTCCGCCGTTCCGTGTCCGCCGGTTCCTCCACGAGGTCCGGACCGTCCACCGCGAACGAATCCCGCTCCAAGAGGAGTACCCGTGCCTCTGGCCCCGGCGCCCGCACCTGCCGGAGCTGCCCTTCGCCGCTCCAACCCGCTGAACGCCACCTTCCGCAGGCTCGCCGCGGTCTGTGCGACGCCCCGGATCGACGTGGCGCCGCCGCGCACCCCCGCCGGCCGCGGCTGGACCTGCGGCGCCGAGCTGGCCCGGGAGCCCGCCCTGCTGGAGGCCTTCCTGGCGGCGGAGTCCGAACGGATCGAAGAACTGCACGGGCGGACCGCACGCCCCGACGTGGTGGCCTCCCGGGCGCTGCACTCCTGCCTGTGGGCCGTCTGTCTGCTGATCGCCGGGCCCTGGTACCTGGAGCGCCGGGTGCCCCTGCTGCGGCCGGAGGACGTACGGTTCGGCCGGACGCCCGGCATCCTGGCGGTCGTTCCCGGCCGTTTCGTCGCGCTGCCCGGGGATCCGGCGGCCGGCCGTCCCGGAGTGGAGACGGCCGCGGACGAGGAGGCCCTCCGCCACCGGCTGCGGGAGTCGGTGGCCGACCAGGTCCGGCCGCTGCTGGCCGCGATGGGACCGGGGCTGCGGCGCGGTCCGCGGGCGCTGTGGGGCATGGTCGGCGACGATCTGGTGTCCGCCGTCTGGTACACGGGCCGGATGCTGGGCGAGGAGGAGCGCGCCGTGTACGAGGCGGGGGAACTCCTGCCGGGACCCGTCGGCCCCTTCCTCGGCGGCGCCGGCTTCCGGCGGCTGACGGGCCGTGACGGGCGGACGTACCCGACCCGCACCCGGATGGGCTGCTGCCTCTACTACGCGATCCGGCCCGACGAGGCCTGCGGAACGTGCCCGCGGACGGGCGATGCGGAGCGGTTGCGGCGGCTGGAGGGCACCGCCTCCTGACTCCCGGCGGTCCGGAGTGCGCGACGCGCACTCCGGAACCCCCTCCGCCGACCGGCGGTTTTGGTACATACGGCCCATGCATCCGGAAACGCTCATTCTGATCATGGCCGCAGCCGTGCTCGCCCCGTTGCTGGCCCATGCCGCGGGGCGGTGGATCCGGGTCCCCCTGGTCGTCTTCGAGATCGTGCTGGGCATCCTCATCGGACCGGACGTCCTCGGCTGGGCACGGCCGGACGCCGTCGTCGACACTCTCTCGCACCTGGGCCTGGCGATGCTGATCTTCCTGGCCGGGTACGAGATCGACTGGGGCGCCGTCCGCGGTGACACGCTCAGCCGGGCGCTGTGGGCCTGGCTGGCCGCGCTGGCGCTCGGGCTGGGTGCCGCCCTCGCGCTGACGGCCGGTGACACGGCGACCGCCGTGGTCATCGGTACCGCGCTCACCAGTACGGCGCTGGGGACGGTCCTTCCGGTGCTGCGGGACTCCGGCGATCTCAAGGGCCGGTTCGGAACCGTGATGCTGGCGTTCGGCGCGGTCGGCGAGTTCGGGCCGATCATCGCCATGGCGCTGCTGCTGAGCGGCCGCAGGCCGGCCGAGTCCGTCGCCCTGCTCGCGGGGTTCGCCGTGGTGACGGCGGTGGCGGTGCTGTGGGCGCTGCGCCCGCGTCCGCCCTGGTTCTCGCGGGTGGTGCGGGAGACCCTGCACAGCAGCGGTCAGTTCGCCGTCCGGTTCGTGATGCTGCTGCTGGTGTCGATGCTGGCGCTGTCGGCGGTGTTCGGTCTGGACACGCTGCTCGGGGCGTTCGCCGCGGGCGTGCTGACCCGGATCGTCCTCGACCGTGCGGCGCCGGAGAGCTCCGGGGAGGTGGTCGGCCGGATCGAGGCGATCGGATTCGGATTTCTGGTGCCGTTGTTCTTCGTGGTCACGGGGATCGAATTCGACCTGGCGTCACTGCTGTCCGGCGGACGGGCACTGGCGCTGCTGCCGCTGTTCCTGGTGCTGTTCCTGCTGGTACGGGGAGCGCCGGCCGTGCTGCTGGCACCCCGGGACCTCGGGCGCGGCGACCGCCGGGCGCTGGGCCTGTTCTGTGCCACCTGTCTGCCGCTGGTGGTGGCCATCACCACCATCGGACTCGACCGGGGAACCGTCACACCGGGCGAGTCCGCGGCGCTCGTCGGGGCGGCCATGGTCTCCGTCCTGCTCTTTCCGCAGTCGGCGCTGCGGCTGCGGGCCGGGCGCGGCAAAGCTCCCCGGGCCGCGCTGCGGGGCGAGGGTTCCGAGGCCTGGTGAGCGTGCCGCCGCGGCGTCCGCGGCGGCAGGCCCGGCCACGGCGCAGGGCTGCCGGACCACCCTTCTTCGCGCGGGCGTACGCCCCTCCGGAACCGGCCGTGTCCGCTGCGCGGTGTGCGCCGCCGCGCGACCATGGAGGAAGGCGCCCCCGGGAGGCCCCCATGGAGTACGCAGAGGTATACGAGCTCGTCTTCCGCGCGTCCGCGGCAGAGGACGACGTCGTCGTGGTGCGCCGCACCGACCGCGCGGGAGCGGGCGGCCATCCGGTGTACGAGGACGACACGGGCATCGTCCGGGCGGAGATCACCCCGGGCGGCGAGGTGCGGATGCTGGCCAGCGGCGGGCACCAGGCTCCGGGAATGCCGGTGACCGTAAGGCCGCTCGCCGTCTGAATCCGGTACGCCGCCCACCGCTCTCACTCCCCCGGGTGAGCGCCGCGGTCGCCTTGTCCCGGCTCCGGCCGGGGGCCGCCGGGAGGCGGGGTTGGCCCCACACCCCATTCGGGCTTAGGTTAGGCAAACCTAAGTTTCCCAAGGTGTGGAGATTCCGCATGCGCTGGTTCAACGCCCCCCTCGCCCGGCCCACGAGCGCGGAGCGGATCAGGACGATCCTGACGGCGGCCGACTCGATGACGGTGGTGACGGACGAGGGGCGCGCGGAGGTCTCCCGGCTCGGCGGCGCGGGCGTGACCGAGCACATCCATCTGCACCCCGCCGACCACGGCACCGAGGGGCAGGGACCGTACGGCCCCGGGATCACCCGGGCGGTACTGGAGTTCACCGATATCGCCCCCACGCCGGTGCGGGACCGGGTCCGCGCCCGGGTCCTGCTCACGGGGTGGCTGCTGCCGGAAGGGGAACACCGGGGCACGGACGGCAGCCGCTGCATGGAGTTCGAACACGCGGTACTCGAACGGGCGGGTGAGCGGACGAGCGTCGGTCTGCTGGAGCTGATGGAGGCGGAGACCGACCCGCTGGCCATGTGCGAGGCGGGCATGCTCACGCATATGACCGACGACCACGGAGATGTGGTGGACGTCCTGTTGGGGCTGGCGGAGCGGCGGCGGGCCGACGCGGTCCGGCGGGCGCTGCCGCTGGCGATCGACCGCTACGGCATCACGCTCCGTCTGGAGTACGCCGAAGCCCACGAGGACGTCCGGCTCGGATTCTCCTCGCCGGTCCGGGATCCCGATCAGGCCGGTGAGCGGATCCGCGCTCTGATGGACACCGCCCACGGCCGGTTCCGGGGACGGTCGCTGCGGGACTCCTGAGACCTCGGACAGCGGGTGCGGTGCCGAACCGGAGGCCGTACGGAGACGAGAAGGGCGGCGGGCGCTCGGGCCGCCGGGGTCCACCCGAGGCGGTATCCCCCCACAGCGCGCCCTCACGCCCCGCCGCGCACGGACCCGGGCCGGGCCTCCGTCACCGGCGGAGGCCCGGCCCGCTCCGTCCGGCCGTGCGCCCACGGGCATCCCGCGCGGGCGTCCGGGAACGGACGCAGCGTCAGGTATGCCGTGTCCGGCCGCTGCGCATGGCCGCCGCCGTACACGCCAGTCCGAGCAGGAAGGTCAGACCGCCGAGAACGGCATTGGTCCAGATGACCCCCTTGTCGGGGCTGGAGCCCACGACCCACGGCGCGATGATCATCCATGCGCCCATGACGCACATGGCCCAGCTCAGGCCGTACATCCGCTGGGGCATGACCGTGAATCCGAGCGCGAGCACCACGATCGCGACACCCATGATGAGGTTGTGCGTCGCGAGAGCGGGCTGGCTGCCCGAGAAATGGACTATCCACGGAGAGATCGCGCAGGCCAGACCGACCAGGAACAGCGGTCCGTCGACGAGCGCGACATCACGCCCGCCGAGCACGCGGGCATAGCGGTCCCGCATTTCCGTGACGTCGGGATGATCTGCCAGATCTCCCCTGTGTGAGACGTCGGCCATACGACTCGCCTCCTTCGACGGTGCGTCTGTACGTCGACCGAACTGCGCGGCTCCTTCGCCACACACTTCCATTTTGCCCTTATATGTTCCTTATGCACAGCGAAAGGGGGCAAGAACTTCCGCAGGGAGTCCCCCGCCCCCGGGTCGGTCCACCGAGCGGATTCACTCGGAAGCCCTACCGGAGTGGCATCCCTGGCCGGGGAAGAGTGCGCAGGTCACGTGGTACGCATCGGGAGGGGTTCGCTCGTTCGGCGGAGCCCGTACCGATTGCGCTGCGTAAACCACATTCACACGGTGAGTGCGAGAGACCGTCCCATCTCCGGAAGGAACCCCCTATGCGTCTCGCACCGGTGACGCGCGCACTCGTCCCCCCGGCACTGTGCGCCGCCTTCGTCCTCACGGCGGCCGGCCCGGCGGCCGCCTCCCCACCGGGGTCCGCGCCGCCGGCCGCCACGAATCCGGCGGAGCCCGCCGCACCGGACCGGGCCGGGGCGGCACCGGCCACGGTGGCCGCCCTGCTGGAAGACGCCCTCCGCGCGCGGGGCGGACAGTTGCCGCCGGCGGTGGCGGCCGAGCACCTGGATCGGGTCGATGCGGCGCTCGTACAGGTGAAGGAGGAGGCCGGGAGCGGGGCGGACGGGAGTTCCGCGGTGCGCGCCGGGGCCGTGGACGATCTGGTGGCCGCGCTGCAGACGGCCGTAGACGATCTGGTGGCGGCGGCGACGGCGGGTGTGTCGAGCACGGTCACCGCCGTGGGGCAGTTGGTGACCGCGCTGGTCAACGCCCTCACCGCAGCCCTGTCCGGGATCACCGTCCCGACCGTTCCACCGGTCACGATTCCGCCGGTGACCATTCCGCCCGTCACCGTTCCGCCGATCACGATTCCGCCGGTGACGATCCCGGCCGTACCCGTGGTGACGGTCCCGCCGGTCACCGTGCCCCCGGTGACCGTGCCCGTCGTCACGGTCCCGCCGCTGCCGACGCTGCCCTGACCGCTCCACCGCTCCACCGCCCCGCCGCACGGCGGGGCGGTCCGGCAGCCGATCCGGTCGCACCCCCGGCGGACGTTCCGTGCAGACGCGCTCTGCCGGCAAGCACATGTATCGGCTGTTCGCCCGCTGTCGCGGGCGGGGGCCGGAATCGCGCCGCGACCCGGCCGTCCGGCGGCGATTTCCCGCCGCATTCGGCCCTCCTGCCCGATTCAGCGATTCCGTGGCTGGGCCAAGGGGGTCGAAGGTGCGCAACAATGGGCCCGTGTTGGGCAACCTTCCCGAGGAATCGACCAGTTTCGTCGGACGGAACTGGGAACTGTTCCGGCTGGACCGGGCATTGAGGAAGCACCGCATCGTCACCCTCGTCGGTCCCGGCGGCGTCGGCAAAACACGGCTGGCGCTGCGCGCCGCCCATCAGGTAGCCGAGGGCTTCTCCGACGGTGTGGCCTGGGCCGAGCTGTCCCCGCTCTACGGGGACCGACTGCTGCTGGCCAGCGTCTCCGACGCCTGCGATCTGGCGGATCACACCCCCCGGATGCCGGTCGACGCGCTCTGCGAGTGGCTCGCCAGAAAGCGGCTGCTGCTGGTGCTCGACTCCTGTGAGCATCTGGTCGACCCGGTCCGGGTGCTGATCGGGGATCTGCTGACCGCGGTCCCGGGGCTGACCGTGCTGGCCACCAGCCGTCAGCCGCTCGGGCTGGAGGACGAGCGGCTGCTCGACCTCGAACCGCTGCCGGTCGACGGGCCGGACGCGCTGGAACTCTTCACCCAGCGGGTCCTGGCAGCGGGCGGCTTCGTGCCCCCCGAGACCGAGCCGACGGCACCGCCGCCGACGGCCGACGGCACCGGCACCGGCACCGGATCCGATGACGTGCCCGTCCCCTGGTCGGATGACGGAGCCCGGGCCGCGCGGTGGATCTGCCGACGGCTCGACGGCATTCCACTGGCCCTGGAACTGGCCGCGGCGCACGCCGGGCGGACCAGCGTGGCGGAGGTGGCCGAGCGGCTGACGTCCCGCTTCGACGTGCTGGAGGCGGATGAGGGGCTCCCGGTCCGGCCGGAGCGGCACCGGACGATGCGTACCACGATCGGGTGGAGCCACGAGCTGTGCGCCCCGGTCGAACGGCTGCTGTGGGCCCGGCTCACGGTCTTCCGGGGCGATTTCGACGAGGCGTCCGCACTCGCCGTGTGCGCGGGCGGCCCCCTCGACTCGACGACGATGGTCCCGCTGCTGGAGCGGCTGGTCAGCATGTCCGTACTGCGGGTCGTCAAGGCACCGGACGGCGACGGCATCCGCTACCGGATGCTGGACACCATCCGGGAGTACGGGGAGCTGTGGCTGAGCGCGCTGGAAGAGGACACGGTCCTGGCTCAGCGGCACGCCGAGTACTTCTTACGGTTCGCCCTGCGCGCCGACCGCGAGTGGCTCGGTCCCGAGCAGGCCCGCTGGTACCGGCGGATCAGCGCGGCGTACAACGAGCTGTGCGCGGCTCTGGACCACTTCCTGCGCCACTCCCCCGAGCGGGCGCTGCGGCTGGCCGGGTTCGTCGGCTTCTTCTGGAGCTGCTGCGGCCACCTCCACGAGGCCCGCGAGTACCTCCAGCAGACCCTGGACGCCGATGCGCGCCCGGGGCCGGACCGGACACGGGGGCTGTGGGCGCTGGGGGTGACGACCACCCTTCAGGGGGACTACGAGACGGCCCGGCGGGTGAGCGACGAATGCACCGCTTCGGCCGCAGCCGATCAGGAGACCGAGGGGATTCTGGCGGCGGCCTACCTCTCCGGGCTGATCGACCTGCTGACGGGAAGTCCGCTGGACGCGGAGGCCACCTCGGTCCAGACCCTGCATGCGGCGGGCGGACAGCCCTTCGACTCGGCCGCCCGGCTCCGCTGCTCCCTGGTGAAGGTCTTCGCGCTGACCAATCTGGAACGGCTCGACGAGGCCAGAGAACTGGCGCTGAGCCTGCGGGCGGGGTGTGTGGAGCGGGGCGAGTCGTGGACCCGTGCCTATCTGGACTATCAGCTCAGTCTGATCGCGCTCTTCCGGGGCGACTCGCTGGACGCGGCGGGGCATGCCCGCGCCATGCTGGAGGGGAAGCACGGCATAGGGGACAACTTCGGTATCGCCCTGGGTCTGGACGCGCTGGCGGCGGCGATCGCCGCGGCGGGCGACGGCGAGCGGGTGGGCCAGGTGTACGGCACCGGGCAGGCGTTCTGGAGCACGGTCGGCCATCCCCAGCAGGGTACGCCGGAGCTTCGGGCCGTCCGGGAGGCGTGCGAGCGGGTCGCGCGGGAGGGCGTCGGGGACGACGTCTACGAGCGGGCCTATCAGGAAGGGGCTTCCTACGGTCTGGACGCGGGGCTGAAGGCAGCACTGGGGCCCCCGTGCTGAGTCCGCGCCCCCTGGTCCGGGCCGGGCGTACCTCGTCGCCGTGAGGCGCGGCCGGGCCGGGGACGTCGTCAGATCCGGTCGAGGCCGGCCGCGGCGGCGGACAGCGCGTCCAGCACCGGCCGGAGCAAGGGATGCGTTTCGGCTCCCCGGCGGACCGCCGCGAACACACGGCGGGTCGCCGCGGGTCCGGAGACGGGCCGGACGGCCGTGCCCTTGAGATCGGTGCCGCGCAGGGCCGAGCGGGGGACCAGGGCGACGCCCGCGCCCGCGGCGGCGAGGGCGACATTGGCGCGGAAGTCGTCGGAGGAGTGGACCAGCCGTGGGGTGAATCCGGCCCGCTCGCAGGCGCGTATCACCATGTCGTGGCAGGGATTGCCCGGATAGGGACCGATCCAGTCACTGTCGGCGAGCGCGGCCAGTTCAATGGTGTCCCGGGCGCCCAGGGGGTGGTCGTCGGGCAGTACGGCGTCGAAGGGTTCGGCGTGCAGGGGGACGCGGGAGAGCCGGGGGTCGTCGGCGCCGGGCGCACCCCGGTATTCGACGGCGACCGCGATATCGGCCTCCCCGTCGAGGACGAGCGGCAGGCTCTGGTCGCCCTCGGCGTCCCGGACCCGGACCGCGACGGCGGGGTGGTGCGCGGCGAGACCGCGCAGCGCGGGTGCGACGATCTCGGCGATACCGGTGGCGAAGGCCGCGACCGTGACGGCGCCGGCGGCGCCGTCCGCATAGGCCGCCAGCTCCGACTCCGCGCGCTCCAGCTGGGCCAGGACCGCATGGGTGTGGGTGAGCAGGATCTCGCCCGCAGGTGTCAGGCGGACGCCTTTGCCGCCGCGGATCAGCAAGGCGTGGCCGGTCTCCTGCTCCAAGGCGCTGAGCTGCTGGGATACGGCGGACGGGGTGAGGTAGAGCGCGGCGGCCGCGGCGGTCACCGTACGGTGGTCCGCCACGGCCCGCAGGATGCGCAGCCGTCGGGGGTCGATCACCCCGCCATCCTGCCAGCCCTCAGCCGGTGCTCAGCGCCTTCCTGGCGGCGGTGAAGGCGGCCACGGCACGGCGTACGTCGTCCGGGGAGTGCGCGGCGGACAGCTGGACCCGGATCCGGGCCTGTCCCAGCGGGACGACGGGGTAGGAGAATCCGATGACGTAGATCCCCTGTTCGAGGAGGAGTTCGGCCGTCCGGGCCGCCTCGGCGGCGTCGCCGATCATGACCGGGACGATGGGGTGGTCGCCGGGGAGGATGGTGAAACCGGCCTCGGTCATGCCGCGGCGGAAGAGCCGTGTGTTCTCGGCGAGCCGCTGCCGCAGCTCCCCGGCGCTCTCCAGCAGGTCGAGCACGGTGAGGGAGGCGGCGGCGATCACGGGGGCGAGGGAGTTGGAGAAGAGATAGGGGCGGGAACGCTGGCGGAGCAGGGCGACGATTTCGGCCCGGGCGGCCACATAGCCGCCGGAGGCTCCGCCGAGGGCCTTGCCGAGGGTTCCGGTGATGATATCGACCCGGTCCATGACTCCGGCGAGTTCCGGTGTGCCGCGGCCGCCGGGGCCGATGAAGCCGACTGCATGGGAGTCGTCCACCATCACCATGGCGTCGTAGCGGTCGGCGAGGTCGCAGATCTCGGCCAGGGGGGCGATATGGCCGTCCATGGAGAACACGCCGTCGGTGACGATCAGCCTGCGGCGGGAGTCCTGCGTCTCCTTGAGCCGCTGCTCCAGTTCGTCCAGGTCGCGGTTGGCGTAGCGGTGGCGGGAGGCCTTGGAGAGCCGGATGCCGTCGATGATGGAGGCATGGTTGAGGGCGTCGGAGATCACGGCGTCCTCGGGCCCGAGGAGGGTCTCGAAGACTCCGCCGTTGGCGTCGAAGCAGGAGGAGTAGAGGATCGTGTCCTCCTGCCCGAGGAAGGCGGAGAGCCGTGCCTCCAGTTCCTTGTGGACGTCCTGGGTACCGCAGATGAAGCGTACGGACGCCATTCCGTAGCCCCAGCGCTCCAGGGCGTCCTTGGCGGCGGCCACGACGTCGGGATGGTCGGCGAGGCCGAGGTAGTTGTTGGCGCAGAAGTTCAGGACCTCCAGCGGCTCGCCGCCGGAGGCGACGGAGACACTGGCGCCCTGCGGGCTGCCGATGACCCGCTCGGGCTTGTGGAGCCCGGCGTCGCGGATCTCGTCGAGGGTGGCACGGAGTTCGTCGCGCACGGACGCGTACATGGAAGCTGCTCCCTGGGAGTCGCTGGGTGGGATGCCCCGGTCGGGGCACCGTCGGAACGGACGAGCGGACGAGCAGGCGACGGGGGTCGTCGGGGCGGGGTGGTCCGGCGGGGCGGGATCGCGGCGGCCCGGGGCCGGAAGGGCGGTCCGGGGGCCGGGTTCAGCCGGTCCAGTCCAGGATGATCTTTCCACTGCGGGCGGTGGCCGCCTCGTCGAAGGCGGCCGCGTGGTCGCGGTAGCCGTAGGTCCCGGTGATGACGGGGCCGAGGTCCAGTCCGGCCTCCAGCAGAACGGTCATCGCGTACCAGGTCTCGAACATCTCACGGCCGTAGATCCCCTTGATGGTGATCATCGAGGTGACGATGCGGGACCAGTCGACGGCGAACTCCTCGGCGGGCAGGCCGAGCAGGGCGATACGGCCGCCGTGAGTCATATTGTCGATCATCTCCCGCAGGGCCTCGGGGCGGCCGGACATCTCCAGGCCGATATCGAAGCCCTCTTTGAGCCCGAGGCGGTGCTGGGCCTCGGCGACGGGGTGTTCGGAGACATTGAGGGTGAGGTCCGCCCCGGCCTTGCGGGCGATTTCCAGCCGGGCGTCGCTCACATCGGTGATGGCCACATGGCGGGCGCCCGCGTGGCGGGCGACGGCCGCGGCCATGATGCCGATCGGTCCGGCTCCGGTGATCAGGACGTCCTCGCCGACCAGCGGGAAGGAGAGTGCGGTGTGCACGGCGTTGCCGAAGGGGTCGAAGATGGCCGCGATATCGAGATCGACGGGGGTCCGGTGGACCCATACGTTGCCGGCGGGCAGGACGACGTACTCCGCGAAGGCTCCGTCCCGGCCGACGCCGAGTCCGACGGTGCTCCGGCAGAGGTGACGCCGGCCGGCCAGACAGTTGCGGCAGCGGCCGCAGACGAGATGGCCCTCACCGCTCACCAGATCGCCGACGGCGATGTCCTCGACGCCGCCGCCGAGGGCCGCGACCTCGCCGACGAACTCGTGGCCGAGGATACGAGGGGTGCTGACGGCGCCCCGCGCCCAGGTGTCCCAGGAGCGGATGTGCAGATCGGTCCCGCAGATTCCGGTGCGAAGCACCCTGATGAGCACATCGCCGGGGCCGGGCTCGGGCTCGGGCACGTCGACCAGCCAGAGTCCGGGCTCGGCGTGCTGTTTGACGAGGGCCTTCATCGGGCGGCTCCAGGCTGGTACGGAGGGCGGGCACGGCACGGGTCAGTGACAGGCTGCGGCAGCCGGGGCAGAGGCCGCAAACGGTGACAGAGCCGGTCAGAGGGCCGGGAGGCCGGGACCAATCTGCCCAGCAGGGGCCCCGGGCGTCCATCGAGGATTTCTTAAGCGGCCCCTCAGTTGCGCTACACGGAGGGTGTCCGGCCGACCGCGCCCTGCGCCGAGGCGGGGCGGGAACGCCGGGATCCGGCCGCGGGGCCGTCACGCCGGTCGCGTATCCGGGTCCGTGGTGCGAGCCTGGGAGGATGAGCTGGGCATCGTGGACGACCACCGGGGTTTACTCCGGGCGTGGAGGTGTACTGACCGACGAAGTCGGCGTTCTGACCGGGGATCTCACTGTGCACACCACCTGGGCCGGTGGTGAGGCGCGCGTCGCCGTGCAGTACAGCGGCGCGTCCGACTGGTTCACCCTGTCGGGCAGCCCCACGCCCTGTCTTTCCGAGGACGACAGCCGTGCGCTGCACCAGGCGGTGGTCCAAGCCGTACAGGAGGGTGGTGGGGCCACCGTGCCGTCGGCCGTGAGCGGCTCCCGCGGCACTCCCGCACCCTGATCCGCACCGGCCAGGGCCGGGCCTGAGCCCGGCCGGGCTCCCCCGGGTCATGCCGGGGCCTTCCGGCTGCCCCGGCGCAGCCGCTCCAGGAGCCGCAGCCCCCGGGAGCGGGGAGCCCGCAGCGGCCGCTCGGGAACGGGCGGTCGACCGGGCGGCCCCGAGGCGGCGACGTCGGGCCGTGCGACGCCCGCTCGTACCGGGATCGGGGGACGGACCCCGGGGAGCCGGGCGGCGGTTGATCCGGGCGGCGGGCAGTGGCCCGGACCGCGGCAGCCCGGGGCGGGTGCCGGGTGTTGGGCTCGGGCTTCGTCCAGTTGCTGTGCCAACAGCGTCCCGTACCACGCGATCTCGTCGGGGTCGGCGGCCCGCGCAAGCCGGTCGACCAGATCCCGGGCCGGGGCCGAGACCGGGCGGGGGCATCCGAGGCGGGGGCGCAGCCCGTCCAGCCGGGAGCGTTCGACGGGGTCGGGGACCAGCTCGGCAAGGGCCGAGGGGGTGAGGAAGGCGGCGACGGCGGCGGACCGCTCCCAGGGGTCGGAGGTGATCCGCAGGGCCAGGCCGAGTCGTTTGCCGCGCCAGTTCCGCGGGCGCCGGTCCGCTCCGGCGTCGAGCAGGGCGCGCAGCTGCGGATCCGTACGGCCGGTGAGCAGCTCCGGGCGGGCGCGGGCGAACTCCTCGACGTCGTCCGCGAGATAGCGCCATACCACCGCCCGGTAGCGGTTCAGATGGAAGCGGACCGGAACGAGATGGCCGGTCCGGGCCAGGCGGGTGAACCGCTGGGGGCTGACCGAGATCAGTTCGGCACCGGTCCTGGTGCCGACCGTGTGCACCCGGCGCCGCAGTGCCTCCGCCCGGTCGTCCGTGCCCCGCAGCCGGAGGATCTCGTCCCGGGCGACCCTGGGCGGATCCGCGGCGGGGCCGGGCAGGGTGCGGACGCATCCCAGGTGCACGGCGAGGTCGAACTCTCCGGGCCGCAGGCCGAGCGCACGGGCCGCGGCCCCCGGGGGCAGACCGCGCTCCGCCGGCCCGCCCCGGGCCCGGTCCCCCGGAGCGCGGTCCGCGAGAAGTCCGGCTCCGCCGACCGCTGTCGGCGGCCTGCCCCGCCGGTCCGCCGTGTCCCGGCCGGATCGGAGCGGCGCGCTCTCTGCAGCCGTCATGGCAATCAACTCCCCCTGCACGTACGAATACGGTGAGTAATCACCGTAGCCCGGTGCCGCGCACCCCGCCGGGGCCTGTGGAAAACCTGGCGAACCCTCGCCACCGCACTCCGGTGGCCGTGCTGTCGTCCCTGGTCAGGACCGTTGTCCACCGGGCTGCCTGGCTGCCACGCTCAGATGCTCGCCGACCCTGTTGACCATCAGGGTCATCTCATAGGCGACTTGGCCGATATCGGCGTCGGCATCGCTGAACACGCACAGGCAACTGCCGTCGCCCGCCGCGGTCACGAACAGCAGTGCCTCGTCGAACTCGACCATCGTCTGGCGGGCCCGGCCCGCCCGGAAGTGCCGGCCCGAACCCCGGGCCAGCGAATGCAGGCCGGAGGAGACCGCCGCGAGGTGCTCCGCGTCTTCGCGGGCGAGCCCGGTACTCGCTCCGGTCACCAGGCCGTCATTGGACAGCACCAGAGCGTGTCTGATGTGTCCCACCCGCTGGGTCAAATCGTCGAGCAGCCAGTCAAGTCCCTTGTCCAGCGGCATGGATGTTCCCCTCCCGTGCACGCGTTCCCCGTGTCGAACGCCAGCCTTTCGCACACCGGAGCACAGGGCAAGGTGTTGCCGAAGGGTCGAATCGGAGTGTCGCCGCCCGTGTATCCGTGCGGCATATTCACCACGGTGGAAGTGCACTGGTTTACCGGCTTCCCGGTGGTGCCGCGGGGGTGTCCACCGCTCCTTCCCGGGTCCGAACCGGAAGCCGGGGAATGCGTGTTGGCGGGAAATTGTCCGCGCTGCGGCAGAATGCCGTCCGCAGGGGTGAAAAGGGGACCGGGGGCCGGTCCTCGTACGGCCGGGCCGCTGTCGTCTCCCCCGGCACGGGGCCATCACTGCCCGTGCGGTCGGCCCTGTTCAGCGGTACTGCGGAGGTGCCGTTCGCGAGCTGCCGGCGAGATCCCCCGCCGGGCCGCCCCGGCGCTCGACCCGGCAGACCGGGGAACCTCGCAGCCGTTCCCCGCCGGGGCGGGGAGCGCCTGCGGTATCGCCGCCGGAATTTTCCGCCCGCGCCGGACGGAAGGCTCCCGCCGCGATTCCGGGTGGGCGCCGGTTCTCCGCCCCGGTCGGCAACATGTGAATTCCCCGCCGTCTTCCCCGGCCGGCCTCGCCGCCCGGGCCGCGATGGGATTGCACTTTCCGCTACGTGCCGCTCCCCCGCCGCCTTTCCATGATCATGAGCTATTCCGCGGAGCGCATGGACGGGGGCCACAAGGGCCTGCGGCAGCGGCGGGGGTCAGCGGCCGATCTCCTTGCGGGAGATCCGGCGGAGCCGGCGGCGCTGGCTCGGGTCGAGCGCCAGATAGGCGGCCGCAGGTACGCCGAGCACGACGAGCAGGGCCCACCAGAACCCGATGAAGGGGATCAGCAGCAGGCCCACGGCCACGCCGCCGACAACAATCTTGGTACGTGTCGACATCTCTTTCGGTGCCTCCTCGCGCGGCATGAGCCGCTCCTGTCCGGAACAACGCTCGACCCGCGGCACGGTTCCCCCGCCGCTCACCCTCTGCTACTTCTCTTCGGCCGCCGGCAGGTCACCGGCGGGCAGCTCACCGGTCCGCAGCGGTATGCCGACATCGTGCAGATGGGCGAGCGCCTGCCGGTACGAGTCGACGGCGCCGGTCTCGGTGTACGACAGCCCCAGCTTTCGGCAGTAGGCCCTGACCAGCGGCTGCGCAAGCCTCAGATGCGGGCGCGGCATGCTCGGGAAGAGATGGTGTTCGATCTGGTAGTTCAATCCGCCCAGCAGCCAGTCCGTGAGACGTCCCCCACGGACGTTGCGGGAGGTCAGGACCTGTCGGCGCAGATGGCCCCAGCCCTTGCCGGTCTCCTCGTCCACCATCGTCATCCCCTTGTGATTGGGGGCGAAGGCCAGACCGAGGTGGAGGCCCAGAACCATCTGGTGGATCAGGGCGAAGAGCAGAGCGCGGCCGAGCGGCATCGTCGAGAGCAGCAGCGTCGCGTAGAGGACCAGGTGCGTCAGGAGCAGGGCGCCTTCCGTCCACCGCGCCCGGGCCGTCCTGAACGGTCCGGCCTTCCCGAGGACGCCCCTGATTCCGTAGGCCTTGAGGGCAATCCCCTCCAGAGTGGTCAGAGGGAAGAACAGCCAGGCCTGATGGCGGGTGAGCAGACCGCGGAATCCCCTGCGGCCCACGGCCTGCCGCCGGGTGAAGACCAGGATGTCCGCGACGACGTCCGGATCCTTGTCGATGTGATTGGGGTTGGCGTGGTGACGGTTGTGCTTGTCGTTCCACCACTCCTGGCTCATGCCCAGCAGCACATTGGCGTGCAGCAACTGGATGATCCGGCTCGCCCTGCGGCTGCCGCTGATCTGGGAGTGCCCGGCGTCGTGGGCGACGAAGGCGGCACGGGCGGAGAACAGCGACAGCAGCGGGGCGAGCAGGAGCCCCCACCACGAGCCTCCCGCCAGGGCCGTACCGGTGACCACGGCGGCGATGCCGAGCAGATGGGATGCGATGCACCGTATGTACCAGCCCGTGCGGTACTCCAGGAGTCCCTGCTCCCGTACGGTCCGCAGCAGCGGAGCGAACTCACTGCCCGCCTGGCGGCCCGGCCCGTGGCCCCCGGACTCCCTGCCCGGTCCGGCCGCCACCAGCACCGGAACAGTCGGCTCCGGCACCGGTCGCGGGATGGGGACTGCGGTGGCCTGGTCCATGGGGATCTCCGGGTCTGTGGTGTGCGAGGGTGCCCAAAAGGGCCGGCGGACGGCGGCGGACGGCCCGGCGGTTCCGGGCGGCAAAGCTCACGGACGGCCACCGGGCCGGGCACGGAATCAGGTCGAAGTGGCGGAAGAGGGAGAAGCAGAGGAGGCGGAGGAGCCTCGGAACCGCACCGCGCCGACACCCGAAAATCTAGGTTCGCGGGCCGTCCGGGGACCATGGCGCCTTCCCCCGGACCGGGCCGGGGGCCACCCCCCTGGGCAGGTGGTGCTGACGACACCCCCGCCGGGGGCTCACCACCGTGATCAGCATCACCTCTGCGGGGCTTCCCCTTGGCGCGGTCCCCAGTACAATCAACGACTCCATGCCTCCGGGTAGTCAAATTTGAGGAATTCGGTCATCACTGTGCACAGACCCTCCGCGGCACCACCCTCACCGGCCGACGGATCCCGCCTGACGCCGTCCCCAGCCGCCTCCTCTCCCCCTGCTCAGCCCCTCGCCCCCCTGGCCCTCTGCCAGGTCACGTTCGTGCCGGCCGACCCCGCCCGGACCGGCCGGTTCGCGTTCTGGCACCCCGACGGCGAGGCCCCTCCCCCGCACCTCTCGGGCTCCGTCGAATCCCTGACGGTCGTCGGCGACGATGTCCGCACCCGTACGGTCACCGCCTCGACGCTGTCCGTACGGGACGCCCTCCCGGTGCTGACCCGTGCCCGGAGCGCCCCGGAGGCGTCCGCCTCCGCCGCCTTCTGGGGCAGCGCCGCCGTACTCGCCCTCCACCTGGTCTCCCGGGGACTGCTGCTGCCCGGACTGAGCCCCGAGGACCACGACGCCTGGCGGGTCGGCCCGCTCACCCCCGCCGATACGGAGGCCGTACGGACCCTTGCCGCGTCGATGCCCCCGGCCGCGCACGCGGTCCCGCTGCCCCCGGCGCCGGAGGACGGCGGCGTTCTGCTGCTGCCCGAACCGGAGCGGCTGCTGCGGTCGTTCGCCGACGCCGTCGCGGACACCCTCCCCCGTACCCCGGCCGCCGCGGCGGCCATCGGTACCCCGGCTTTCGCCGCGGACGCACCCCGCCGTCTGCCGGGCGCCCGCGCCTGGGCCGCCGATATCGCCGCCGGGCACGACGCCGGGGTGCGGCTGTCGCTCCGCATCGAGCTGACCTCACCGGAGCCGGCCGCGGACGCCGGGGCCGAGCCGGGGTTCCGGGCCGTACTCCAGATGCACAGCGTCAGCGATCCGGCGGTCGTCCTCGACGCGGTCTGTGTCTGGGCGGGCGGTGCGGCCAGCGGTGCGGCGGGCGGTGCGGCCCGGGACACGGCCGCCGCCTTCGGCCCGCGCGCCCGGATGGACGCGCTGCTCGCGCTCCGCAGGGCCGCCCGCTCCTGGGCGCCGCTCACCCCGCTGCTCCACGCGGCCGTCCCCGACGCCATCGAACTGGCCGACGAGGAGGTCGCCGAGCTGCTCGGCGACGCGACCCGGGCACTGGCCGCCAGCGGGGTCGGCGTCCACTGGCCCCGCGAGATGGCGTACCGCCTCACTGCACGCGCCGTGGTCGGCCCCCCGAACGACGGAGGCGGCGGGAACGGCGGAGACGACGGGGACGACGGCAGCGCGCTTTCCGGGCATCGCCGGGACGAGGAGACGGGTCTGCCGTCGTTCCTGTCCGCCGATGCGCTGCTCGCCTTCAACTGGCGCTTCAGCCTCGGCGGTCACCCGCTCACCCGGGAGGAGCTGGACCGGCTGGCCGAGGCCAACCGGCCGCTCGTACGCCTGCGGGACCAGTGGGTTCTCGTCGACCCCGAGGAGCTGCGGCGGGCCCGCCTCGGGCAGGACCGCAAGGTGACCCCCGTCGACGCCCTCGCCGCCGTCCTCACCGGCTCCGCGGAGGTCGACGGCCGCCGGATCGACGTGGACGCGTCCGGCTGGGTGGCCCGGCTGCGCGACCGGCTCGCCGACCCGGAGGGCGGCGAGCAGGAGATCGGCCCGCCCGAGGCCCTCACCGCCACGCTCCGCGACTACCAGCTCCGCGGGCTGAACTGGCTGAACCGGATGGTGTCGCTGGGCCTCGGCGGCTGTCTCGCCGACGATATGGGCCTCGGCAAGACCATCACCCTGATCGCACTCCATCTGCACCGGCAGACCGACCCGGCCGCCGCCGGTCCGACCCTGGTCGTCTGCCCCACGTCGCTGATGGGCAACTGGCAGCGCGAGATCGGGAAGTTCGCGCCCGGCATTCCGGTACGCCGTTTCCACGGCTCCCGGCGGGACCTCGACGCCCTCGGCGGCGGGGAGTTCGTCCTGACGACGTACGGCACGATGCGCCTGGACGCCGAGCGGCTGGCCGAAGTCCCCTGGGGCATGGTCGTGGCCGACGAGGCGCAGCACGTCAAGAACCCCTACTCGGCGACCGCGCGGAGTCTGCGGACGATCGGCGCCCGGGCGAGGGTCGCCCTCACCGGCACCCCTGTGGAGAACAACCTCTCCGAGCTGTGGGCCGTACTCGACTGGACCACGCCGGGGCTGCTGGGCCGGCTCGGCACCTTCCGTACCCGCTACGCGCGGGCGGTCGAGGGCGGCGATCCGCTGGCGGCACAGCGGCTGGCGGCCCTCGTCGGGCCGTTCCTGCTGCGGCGCCGCAAGTCGGATCCGGGGATCGCGCCGGAGCTGCCGCCGAAGACCGAGACGGACCGTGCGGTGCCGCTCACCCCGGAACAGGCGGGTCTGTACGAGGCGGTGGTGCGCGAGACGCTCGCCGCGATCGCGGACGCGGACGGTATGGAACGGCGCGGTCTGGTGGTGAAACTGCTCACCGGGCTCAAGCAGATCTGCAACCACCCTGCGCAGTATCTGAAGGAGGACCGGCCGGTGGTGCCGGGCCGCTCCGGGAAGCTGGAGCTGCTGGACGAGCTGCTGGACACCATTCTGTCCGAGGGCGCGAGCGTGCTGGTGTTCACCCAGTACGTGCAGATGGCACGGCTGCTGGAGCACCATCTGACGGCCCGGGGCATCCGGACGCAACTGCTCCACGGCGGTACACCGGTCGCGGAGCGGGAGGCGATGGTGGCCCGCTTCCAGGACGGTGAAGTGCCGGTGTTCCTGCTGTCGCTGAAGGCCGCCGGGACCGGGCTGAACCTGACCCGGGCCGAACACGTCGTGCACTACGACCGCTGGTGGAATCCGGCGGTCGAGGCCCAGGCCACGGACCGGGCCTACCGGATCGGCCAGACCCAGCCCGTCCAGGTCCACCGGCTGATCGCGGAGGGAACGGTGGAGGACCGGATCGCCGACATGCTCCTGCGCAAGCGGGAGCTGGCGGACGCGGTCCTGGGCTCCGGCGAGGCCGCGCTGACGGAACTGACGGACACCGAACTGGCGAACCTGGTGGAGCTGCGAGAAGGGGCGGACCGTTGACGAGGAACGGCGGGCACGATCACGAGGACGGGTTCGACCCGTACTACCACCCCAGCAGCACAGACGATACGGACGAGGAGTACGGCGAGGAGGGCTCCGCAGACCCCGACGCGAGTGCCGAGCGAACGTTCGCGGCCCTGCCGCCGGTGACCGGCCGGGGGTTCGCACAGAGCTGGTGGGGGCGCTCCTGGATCAAGGCGCTGGAGGACACGGCACTCGACTCCCAGCAGCTGAAGAAGGGCCGGCGGCACGCCAGGGAGGGCGCCGTGGGCGCGGTGTCGGTGCGTCCGGGCCGGATCACCGCGGTGGTACGGGACCGGGACGGCACCCGGCACCGGGTCGATGTGCTGATCCCCGAGCTGGACGACGGCGACTGGAACCGCTTCCTGGACATGGCCGTCGACCGGGCGGGGCATATCGCGGCCCTGCTCGACCGGGAGATGCCGCCGCATCTCGTCGAGGACGCGGCAACGGCGGGGGTCGACCTGCTGCCGGGCATGGGCGATCTGGAGCCGGAGTGCGGATGCGAGTCCTGGGATCTGTGTCCGCATGCCGCGGCCCTCTGCTACACGGTGGCACGGCTGCTGGACCAGGATCCGTTCGTGCTGCTGCTGATGCGCGGCCGGGGCGAGCGGCGGCTGCTGGACGAGCTCCAGGAGCGCAGTGCGGCGCGGGCCGCGGTCTCCGCGGCCGATCCGGGTGGTCCGCAGTCGTCCGGGGGCGCGGTGGCGGGGGTGCCGGCGGCGGAGGCCTTCGCCGCCCGCGACATCCTGCCGCCGCTGCCCGCGCCGCCCGCGGTGCCCGGTGAGCCCGGTCCGCCGCCGTGTCTGGACGCCGAGACGGATCCGGTGCCCGGCGCCGGGCCGGACGCTCTGGAGTTCCTCGCCGCGGATGCGGCCGCCAGGGCGCACCAACTGCTGGTCGAGGCGCTGGCACCGGGACATGGCAACCGGCCGGCCGAGCCTGTTCCGGCATTCGACGAGGATGCGGTACGGCTGGCGGCCGGCGTGCCGGGTCCGGTGATCTCCGGGCGGCTCGCCGCCGTCACCGGCCGGTCCCGGGCCGGGCTCGACCTGGCCGTACGGGCGTGGCGGACGGGGGGTCCGGTGGCGCTGCGGGTCCTCGACGACGCCTGGTCCCCGGATGCGGAGGCGCTGGTGCGGGCCGCCGCGGCGCTGGAGGGTGCCTGGGAGGCGGCGTCCGCGCGGCCGAAGCTGCGCTCCGCGGCACCCGGCCGCTGGACGGTCGTCGGCGCCGATGTCCAGTTGCGGTACGGCCCGGACGGGCGCTGGTGGCCGTACCGCAAGGAACGCTCGCAGTGGGTTCCGGCGGGTCCGGCGGACTCGGATCCGGAGGCCGCTCTGGCGGGCGCGGGTGGTGAGACGGGCTGACGCACGGCGCATGAGCGGCGCGACGGCCCGCCCGGGGTGGTGTCGGGTCGCGGCCGGGCGCGCCCGTCAAGGCGTACGCCCCCCGATTCCGGTTGCGGCCGTCACGGCGTCGCTCCGGCAGTCGGCAGTCGGCAGTCGGCAGTCGGCAGAGCGTGGATCGGGGTCATCGGCGGCCGAACCGCGTAAGCGGGGTGCGGAGTTCCGGGACGGGTGGCGCTTCACGGCGGCGCGTGCCCGGCGCCACGGACGCCCCGGGCGGCGCTCCCGTACCGCCCGTACCGAAGTGTCCGGACCGGGGCTGCCGCCCGTCTTCCGCCTTCGCCCGGCCGGACGTACCGTGGATCCGCTCGGGCCGGACCGGCCGGGACCGGCTCGTGCCTCCCGCCGGACCGGCCCGGGACCAGTCCGCTCATCGGCCCGTCGGGTGAGCGGGCCGTTCCGCCGAGTTCGTGACGGATGGCACCCGAAGACGGCGACATCCGCGCGGAACGGCCCACGGCGCGAGATCCTCGTGGCGGCCCCCGCTTGCGCGCCGTCCGGAGGGCCATCCGCTTCCGCCCCCAGGAGAGCCCATGGACCGTCGTGAACTGCTCCGGTCGGCCGCCGCGCTGTCCGCCGCCGGCATTCTGCTGCCGGCCGGCACCGCCCGGGCGTTCCCCGCGGCCGCCGCGCCGTCGCCGGTGGTGGACGAGCCCGGCGCCGTCTGGCGGCCCGCCGCCGGCGCCAACTACACCGCGTCGAACCGCCCCTCGGCCTATCGGATCGACCGGGTCGTGATCCATGTCGCGCAGGAGACCTTCGAGGACACCGTCCGGATCTTCCAGGATCCGGCGCGGCGCGTATCGGCGCACTACGTCGTCGGTTCGTCCGACGGCCGGCTCGCCCAGTGCCTCCGGGAGCGGGACATCGGCTGGCACGCGGGGAACTGGTCGTACAACACCCGCAGTATCGGCATCGAACACGAGGGCTGGGTGGACCGGCCCGAGTACTTCACGCATGCGCTGTACGCCCGGTCGGCCGCGCTGACCGCGGCGGTCTGCGACCGGTACGGCATCCCCAAGGACCGGGAGCACATCATCGGCCACCACCAGGTCCCGGGCGCCGACCATACCGACCCGGGACCGCACTGGGACTGGGTGCGCTACATCCGTCTCGTCAACCTCACCCATCTCGTCTGAAACCCGGCTCCACCCGGTCGCACCCGTCCCGTACCGCGGATTCGGTCGACCTTTCGGCTCCTTGTCGCGCCCCGCGGCCTCGGCCACGATGTCCCCTGGGAGGCCGAGTTGAGCGATGTATGGGTGGCCCTGCAACCGGGCGCCGATCCTGTGGCACGGATCGCCGAACTGCGCAGGGCGCACGACGCGTACCTGACGGCGGGCCGGGTCGGGCGGAGGGTCCGGCCGGTGGTCGCCGACTCGTGGCGGCGCTCGGCCCGGGCCCGGGTCAGTCCGGAGTCCACGGTGGGGGTGGAGCTGGCGGACGACGACCTCGTGGCCTACCGCGAGAGCCATCCGCTCGCCCGGGTGATGCCGCTGGTACGGGAGTTGACCGGGGGATATGCCTGGGACGGGGACCATCTGGTGGCCGTCTGCGACGCCTCGGGGAAGCTGCTGTGGGTGGAGGGGCCGCCCGCCACCCGGCGCCGGGCACGGGAGATGAACTTCGTGCCCGGTGCCCGCTGGGCGGAGTCGGCTGCCGGAACGAACGCGCCGGGCACGGCGCTCACGGTGGGGCGTCCAGTGCAGGTCTTCGCGGCCGAACACTACTGCCGGCCCGTTCATCCGTGGACCTGTGCCGCCGCGCCGGTCCACGATCCGGCCACCGGGCGGGTGCTGGGGGCGATCGACATCACGGGCGGCGACCGGCTGGCGCATCCGCACAGTCTCGCGTTCGTCTCGGCGGTGGCGCGGGCCGCCGAGACCCAGCTCGCCCTGTTGGCCCCGCCGCCGCCCGCGGGCAGCGTCCGGCTGTCGGCGCTGGGGCAGGACGAAGCCCGGCTGGTGGTGGACGGGCGCACGCTGCGGCTGACCCGGCGGCACAGCGAGATCGCCGTCCTGCTGGCCTGCCGCCCCGACGGAATCGGCGGGGAGGAGCTGCTGACGGAGCTGTACGAGGACGAGTCGGTGACGCCCGTGACGCTGCGGGCGGAACTCTCCAGGCTCCGCGGACTTCTCGGCGGCGAGCTGCTGCGCTCGCGCCCGTACCGTTTCGCGGCCCGGGTCGACGCCGACTTCTCCGCGGTGGCACGGTGGCTGGCTTCGGGCTCGCTGACCGGCGCGGTCGGCGCGTACACCGGTCCGTTGCTGCCCGGTTCGCAGGCGCCGGCGGTGGTACGGCTGCGGCGGCGGCTCGGGGACCAGGTCCGGGCGGCGCTGATCGCGCGGGCCGACCCGGGGCTGCTCGGTGACTGGGCCTACAGCCCCTGGGGCGAGGACGATCTGCCGGTCTGGCAGACGCTGGCGTCGGTCCTCGACGGTTCCCGGCGGGCGGCCGCCCTCGCCCGGGTCCGGGAGATCGACCGGTGGCAGCGGTCGTGATCCCCCGACGGGTCGGCGGCCGGCATCGCCCGGTGCACGGCCCCGGACCACGGCGGACGGTCAGGACGGTCAGGCCCTTTCCGGGGTGTGCCGGGCTGCCCCCGACGGCCCGTCGGGCCCTTCCGGGGTGTGCCGGTCCACCCCACGGCCGTGGGTAGAGCCGTGTCCCAGGTGCGCCGGTCCACCCCGGAGCGGCCGCTCCAGCCCTCGCCCCGGTACGCGGGCCCACCCCCACGGCGGTGGGCCGCCGGCGGGCAGCACACCGGGCCGGTGCACGGGGCGGGCACGCCGGACCGGAAGTCGCCGCCTGCGGTTCGTGCGTCCCCGGTGTGCCGTGGCGCCTGCGCTGCCCGCGCACCCCGCAGAATCCGTCACCCCGGACCGCCGGTCACGGCTCCCGGGACCGGCGCCACGGTTCGCCACGCCGCCGGGTCCGGCGCCGGATACCCGCTCTGCGGGAGGTGGCTCAGCGGCCCGAGACCGCCGGGGCCCGGCGGGCCGCCGAGAAGGTCATCGCCGGGGTACTGCTGGCGACGCTCACCACGGCGCCCCGTTCGCGATCCGTCCACTCCAGCAGCCGCAGCCCTTCCCGGCCTGCTTTCAGCAGGGCCTCCCTGCGCACCCAGAGCCTCAGCAGCGCCGGGCCGGGGTCCGGTTCGGCCGTGGCCGCATGCAGTTCGGCCGCGGGCAGCAGCCGTCGCAGCATCGCCACGGGCCCGGGACGGCGCGCCGCGGGCTCCACGTCGATACCGACGGCGCCGGGCCCGGCGGCCGCGGCCACGAGCCCGTCGGTATGGCTGAGGCTCACCCCGATCCCGGGGTGTCCCGGAAGGTAGGGACGGCCGTGCCCGGAGCGGCCGCATCCGGCGCAGTACTGCGCCGGTGCCGCCTCGTGCGGGGGCCGTCCGGTGAACCGGGCCACGCACAGCCGGAGCAGCAGCCGGGCGGCCACGACGTCGTCGCGGCGGCCCGGCAGTCTGATCGGCGCCAGCCTGCGCAGCTCCCAGGGTTCGAGGAGGCCCTCGTGGAGTTCGGGGTGGGCGAGGACCTCCGCGGTGGTCGCCACCGCGGCGACGGCGGGCCGGGCTTCGTCGGGGGCCGGTGCCCCCACGCCGTTCATGGGCGGGCTCTCATCCGGCCGCGGCCGCGGCGGCGGCCGTTCCCGACGGGGTCAGGAAGCGCTGTTCCACCCGGCCGAGGGTGCGGAAGTCGTCGATGGTGACTTCCTGGAGGTCGATGCTGGTGCCGGAGATGTCCTCCAGCAGCTCGACGAACTCCACGAAGTCCATGGAGTCGATGAGCCGGGCCTCGATGAGGTCCTCGTCCTTGTCGACGGGTCCGTCGAGGCCGGGGTTCTTCTCGTGGAGCCAGGCGGCGATGCGTTCCATGGGGTGGTTCCGCTCCTTGGGTGTTCCGGAACGGTCGGGGCCGGTTCCGGAGTCGACGGGAAGACACGGTTGCGGGCGGAGGGGACCGCGCGGGGGCGGCCGTGGGGCGGACGGCCGCGGGGCGCCGGATTCCGGCGGGACCGTGCGGTCAGGTCCGGACGGCGCGGAGCCGGTCCAGGGCCCGCTCGGCGGTGCCGTGGGCGAGGATCATCGCGTGCACCCAGCGTTCGACGCCGAACGCCGCACAGGCGCTGTAGGCGGGTCCGTGGGCACCCGCGCGGATGCCGAGGCGCTCGCCGAAGAAGTTGCGGTGCCGGTTGACGGAGGCGATGGCCGTGCCGTCGGGGGCGCTGAACTCGTGCTTGACGGGGTCCAGGGCCATCAGCTTGGCGCGGGAGCCGCCCCGGTCGTAGAACGGGTCGTCGGCCGTGGCCCGGGTGAGGTCCAGGCCGAGCCGGCCCGCGGTCTCCAGGACGAACCCGGAGCCGCGTTCGAGGTGGTCGACCGCGCCGTCCTTGGTGCCGAGGTAGAGGACCTCGCGCATATGGAAGCCCCAGAGGCGGCGCAGACCGTCGTAGTGGGTCTCGTTGCGGAAGCAGCGGCCGGTCGCGGAGAGCCGCAGACCGTCTTCGCCGACGTCGGCCCCCTCCAGCGAGAGGAGCAGTCCGTAGCAGGTGGCGGAGGGCAGCAGATGGCCGGTCGGCCGGAGCGGGAGCTCGCCCGGCGGCTCTCCGGCCGCCAGGCCGTCGAGGGCGTCCGGGGCGAAGCGCCCGGCGGAGACGCCGAGATGGGGGAAGTTGCGGAAGAAGTCGAGACG
Source organism: Streptomyces sp. NPDC094448 (assembly GCF_044763775.1). Lineage (NCBI taxonomy): Bacteria > Bacillati > Actinomycetota > Actinomycetes > Kitasatosporales > Streptomycetaceae > Streptomyces > Streptomyces sp. NPDC094448. The sequence goes on from NZ_JBIWGU010000012.1 coordinate 106,450, forward strand.
GGCGAGGCCCGCGACCGACAGCAGCGGCGGTCCCACCACTTCGGGGGCGGCGAGCCGTTCCGCGAGGCCCGTGAGGAGATCGTCCAGACCGTGCAGCAGGGCGGTGTGGACGGGGTCGAGCGTGAGCAGACCCGCGCCGGGGTTCTTCAGCCCGCCGTCGGGTAACGCGGTGACACTGGCTGTACTCATCGGAAAACCGTTCCCTCTCGCATGGGCGAACCGTTCGGGATCGTGGGCCGGCGGGTTCCGGCCGGAGACTTCGCGGCAGGACCTCGTCGGCGCGGACGTCCCACGAGCGTGGTCGCCGTTGACCGCGGCGCAGCGGAGGGGCCTGACCGGTCCCTCACCGGAACGGGCCGGAGCTGCGACGCTGGGACGGGACCCTAGGGCAACCATTCGCTAGTTGTCTAGACCAAAGTGACCGAACCAGCGAACGCGACCAGTTGGAGATTTCGGGCGGCGCGCGCGGCCCGGATCCAAATTCGGCCCGGCCCTTGACAAGGATAGTGGTCTGGACCAATTCTGCTGGGCAGCGCGGCACCGGACACACCGCCGCGAAGGCGCCGTCCCACCCCGGCCACCGTGGTGGGACCCCTCTGCCGACGGCCGGTTCGCGCTGCCCTCCGGCGTCCGCCCCGCCGCCCCCCGAACGGCTCGCCGGACGTCCGCCCGACCTGTCCCGGCGCTGCGGTCCACGCCCGTCCGCCGAACCGTTTCCCCTGATCGCCGACTTGGAGAAACCGCATGATGGCAACGACCGCACCCGGCCGCACCCGGCGCCCCCGACTCCACCGGGCGGCCTCCGGCCGTCCGTACTTCAGCGCGGACGGCGAGTCGTATCTGGCGCAGACGGCGTTACGCGAACTCACGAAGGACCGTCCACTGCGCGTACTGTCCGAGGAGGACTTCGCCCACTGGCAGACGTACGGCTATGTCGTCGTCAGGGAGGCGATTCCGGCTGAATCGGCCCGGCGGCTGCTGGACTTCACCTGGGACTTCCAGGGCCTGGACCCGGAGCGGCCGGAGAGCTGGTACGAGGACCGGCCGTTCCGCTCCGAGCTGGACCAGCAGCTCCACGTCTACGGGTTCGTGGAGGCCTACCACCATCAGTTGCTCTGGGACAGCCGCCAGTCCAGGCGGGTGTACGACGCCTTCGCCGACGTCTGGGACTGCGAGGAGCTGTGGGTCACCCTGGACCGGCTCAATCTCAACCCCCCGAACATCGGAAACCGTGACCGCGCCCTGATCGAACCGACGGACCGCGGCTTCGACATCGAACTCCACTGGGACATCGACACCACGCTCGGAGTGCCGCCGCAACGGGTGCAGGGGATCATCGCGCTCAACGACACCCGCCCGGAGACGGGCGGCTTCCAGTGCTGCCCCGAACTGTTCCGGCGGTTCGACGAGTGGAAGGTCCGCCAGCCCGCGGACCGGGACCCGCTGCGCCCCGCGATCGACCGGGCCGAACTCCCGGTCGTCCGGCCCGAACTGCACCCCGGCGATCTGCTGATCTGGAACGGCCTCCTCGCCCACGGCGTGGCCCGCAACGCCTCCGAGGGCGGAGTGCGGGCCGTGCAGTACCTGTCGATGATGCCCGCGCTCGAAGAGCACACCAGGCTGCGTCAGTCCCGGGTCGACTCCTGGCGGCATCTGCGCACCCCGCGCTGGAACCGCACCCTGGTCGGCGATCCCGTGCTCCACGAGTCCCAGCGCTATCCCACCGCTTCCCTCACCGAACTCGGCAGCAGACTGCTGGGACTCGGCTCCTGGCACGACACGGACGAGTCCGTTCCGGCCGGCGGGCAGAGCGGGGAGCCGTCGTGCGCCGCGTCTGTCTGACCCTTCCCACCAACCGGGCCTGTGCAGCGGCCATCACGGCGGTCGCCGGGGAGGCCGCCCACGGCGCCCGACGGTTCGGCGCCGAGGTGCATCTGCTGGTCCTGGACTCGTCCGGCGCCCCGGAGCGGGCCGCGCACCGGGCGGCGATCGCCGCCCTGCCCGAGGCCCCCGGGGTGGTCGTCCACCACCTCGACGAGGAACAACAGCGGGACTTTCTCCGGAAGGTGATCGTCCGGTCCGGTGCGGCGGAACCGGAGCGGATCCTCCGTCTGATGCTGCCGTCCGGGGTCTCCTACGGTGCCTGCACCAACCGCGCCTTCCTGCTCGCCGAGGCCCTGGACTGCGCATCGGTGCACCGCCGGGACTCCGACAGCGGCTACCAGACCTTCGGCGGGGAGCCCGTGTTCCCCCTTGTCCACGAGCTGACGGCCCTCGGGCGCCCCGCGGCCGAGGCGGCGGGGCTGGTGACCCGGAGCAGGCTCGACCCCGCTCTGCGGGAGCGGACGGTCGCGCTGGTCGGCGGCTCCTTCGTGGGTGAGATGTCGGTGGACGTCGCGGAGATCCACCGGCTCGACCCCGCGGTCTACCGGGACGTGGTCGGGCTCTCCGTACCGGCGGGCTATCCGGAGATCTGGCGCGCGAACCTCGTCGACGAGGCGTTCCGCGGCGCCGGGACCGATCCGTTCACCGGCGACCTCACCACGCTCACCCGCGTCGCCCCGGCCCGGGTGGACATGTGCAACATCGGTCTCCACCGGGACGTCTACGGCCGGGTGCCGCTGCCGCCCGCGACCGACACCATCGGCAGCGACTACTTCCTCGTGCACCTCGTTCACGACGCCGCCCTGCCCGGGGTGCTGCACAACCGCCATATCGTCAACTACCACACCGAAGAGCGCCGTACCGGCGCCGGATTCCTCGCCTACCAGACACGTTTCGCGAAGTTCCTGCTCGCGGCCCGGTACTTCGACGACGTGTACGCGCGGCTGGTGGCAACGGGCGGCAGGCTGCTCGACGACGGGGGCCGGATCCTCGCGGCCACCGTCGCCGCGTGCGTCAGGGACAGCTACGGACCGGACCGGGACGCCGACGCGGAACGCCTCGGCCTCACGGAGGTCCTGGACGTGCTCGACCGCTCGTATCGGAAGCTGGGCGGCCGCTACTCCGCGGTGGCGGACGGTCTCGCGGCCCGCCGGAACGGACTGCTGGACGAGGCCCGCGCGGACACGGCGGACTTCGCCCTCCTCATCGACGCCTGGGAGCCCCTGGTCCGCGCCTGCCGGAACGAGGGATTCCGCGCGGATGGATGACCGGCCCCGCCCCTCGGCCGCCCGCAACAGCTCACCGAAACCCTCGAAAGGCATCACATGAACGCATTACCCGGAACCTCACCCCGGTGCAGGCCGGTACCGGCCTCATGACGGTGAGCCGACAGACAGTGAGCGAACCCCGGCCGGTTCTGCCGGCCGTGGAACGGACCGTCACCGTCCGCTACTCGGGCGGCGAACAGCGCCACGGCCCCGTCACCATGGGGCAGGCCAATATGATCCGCTGCATCCTGCGGGACGACCCGACGCACATCAATATCCACGCCGTGTGGCCGGTACCCCCGAAGACCGGGCCCGAACCGGTGATCGAGGCACTGCGCGCCCTGGTGGTACGTCACGAAGGACTGCGGACCACCTTCCCCGGGACCCCGGGCGGGCCGCCCCGCGAACAGCGGGTCTCGGCCTCGGGAGCGTTCACGGTCACCGTCCTCGACCACGAACACCTGCCCGGGGACGCCACCGTGTACGCCGAAACGGTGGCGCGCGACGCCCGTTCCGGCCGGTTCCGGCTCGACCGGGACTTCCCGCTGCGGATCACGCTCATCGCCCGCCGTGGGGAGCCCCACTTCGTGGCGCTGGCGGCCAGTCATGCCGTCACCGACGGCAGTGCGCTCGCCGTTCTGCGGGAGGAGTGGCTCGCCCTGCTCGCCGGGGACTCCCTGCCGCCCCCGGCCACGCTCACCCCGCTCGACCTCGCCGAAGAGGAGGCGACCCCGGCCGGACTGCGCAGGTCGGAGGCGTCCCTGCGGTACTGGGAGGAGATCATCCGCACCGCTCCGCAGGCGATGTTCGCCGAGCCGGGCGCCGCGGGCACCGAGGTCCGGACGCCGCAGCTCACCCTCCGCTCGCGGCGCGGGGCCGCGGCGCTGGCCCGGGTGGCGCAGCGTACCGGCGCCATTCCGTCCACCGTACTGCTGACCGCCTGGTGCGTCCTGATCGCCCATCGCACCGGCCACGACGCCTGTGTGGTCGCGGTACCGACGGCCAACCGGTTCCGGCCGCTGCTGGCCCGCTCGGTGAACACGCTGTCGCAGGATTCACTGCTCCGTCTCGACGTCCGGCAGCCGTCCTTCGACACGCTGCTGCGCCGGGCGTGGGGGGCCGCGCTCAACGCGTACCGGCACAGCAGGTTCGACTCGCTGGCCCTGTGGGACATGATCGGGCGGGTCACTTTCGAACGCGGCAGCAACTTCGCGCGTGACGTCGTCTTCAACGATGTCTCCGCGCTCCCCGCGGCACCGGCCGCACCGGCCGGGTCCGCCGGGTCCGCCGGTCCCGAGCTGGAGCTGACCCGGGGTCCGGACCAGCTGCTGCCGACCCGGGCCCTGACCTTCGTGTACGAGACGGACCCCCTGCTCCGCATGGCGGTATGGGCCGACCCCTCGCTGTTCCCCGGTGCCGAGGCGGAGACCTTCCTCACCGGTCTCGTGCGCCTTCTGGAGGCGGCCGCGGCGGACGATGTGCCGCTCGCCGACCTCACCGCGCTCACTGCGGTCACGGGCGTCCGGCCGGTGGAGCGGGGCGGCGGATGGCTGCGGGTGGACAACTGCTGGGTCTCGCCGCCCGCCGTGGCCGAATCCCTGAGCCGGGTCCTCGGCGGCGTACCCGTGCAGGTCACCGTGGAGGATCCGGATCCGGACACCCCGGACGGCTCCGGGGAGGTCCTGACGGCCTGGATCACCGCGGGCGCCGTCCCGCCGACACCGGAACAGGCCCATGCGGCGCTGATGGAGACCCTTCCCGGGCGCCCCGGGCTGCTGGCTCCCCACCGCTATGTGATCGTCGACGGCCCGCCGCCGCGGGCCGGGGGCGGCGGTGCACGGCTCGGGCGGCGGATTCTCTCGGAAGGGGACGGCCGGAACCGGCCGATAGCGAATGACCATTGACGACGTACCTCTCCAGGAGAAGCGGCAGCCGCTGCCCAGTCCGTGGAGATCGGTGAACTTCCGGCTCTTCTTCACCGCCCGCAGTGCCTCGCTGCTGGCCGACGGCATGCTCATGGTCTCGCTGACCACCGCCGTCCTCGGGGCGGGGTACGGGGCGGGCGGAGTGGGTTACGCGCTGGCCGCGTGGATGGCGCCGATCGCGCTGCTGGTGCTGTTCGGCGGAGTACTCGCCGACCGGTTCACGCCACAGGTGATGATGATCGGCGCCGATGCGGTGCGGATGCTCGCCATGCTCGTCCTCGCGGGGCTGCTGGTCGCGGGCGATGTACGGCTCTGGCAGATCATGATGCTGATGGCCGTCAGCGGTGCCGCGACCGCCATGTTCCAGCCCGGTCTGGCGAGTATGGTGCCGCAGGTCGCCGAGGACATCCAGCGCGCCAACGCGCTGCTGCGGATCTCGGAGGCGATGAGCGCGCTGATCGGCCCGGGGCTCGCCGGCCTGGTGGTGGCCTACTGGGATGTGGCGGGCTCCTATCTGGTCATTGCCGCGGCCTACGCGCTGAGCGCGGTCGGGCTGCTGCCGCTGCGCGGACTGCGGACCGTACGGGAAGAGGGCGACGACCCGCTGCTGAAGCGGTTGCGCACCGGATGGTACGAGTTCAGCTCCCGCCCCTGGCTGTGGGGAACCATCGCCATCTGGGCGGTCTACGGTCTGTTCGTGTTCGGTCCGGCGATTCCGCTGGGCGCGGCGCTGATCACCGAGCAGCACGGGTCAGCGGGCTACGGCTGGATCGCCTCGGCCGACGGTGCGGGCACGATCGTCGGCGGGCTGCTCGGTATGCGGGTACGGCCCCGTCGGCCGCTGGTCGCGGGGGCCTGCGCGATGTTCTGTTTCGCCCTCAATCCGCTGGCGCCCGCGCTCGGCTGGAACTTCACGGCGACCGCGCTCACCGGTGTGCTGGCCGGCTGCGGTTTCGCCTTCTGGGGGGTGATGTGGGCGACCAGTGTCCAGTCCCATGTTCCGCTGGCGGTGCTGAGCCGGGTCTACGCCTATGACGTCGCCGGTTCCATCATGGTCATTCCGCTGGGCAGGGCGCTGTCCGGTCCGGCGGCCGACGCTTTCGGGGCGGATCGTGTGCTGCTCTTCTCCTCCGTGATGGGTGTGGTGTGCATGGCGGCCATGCTCTGTGTGCCCGCCGTCCGCGGGCTGGGCCGGGAGCCGGAAGCGGCGTCGGCGGAAGGGGGCGGTCCGGGCCGCTGACGGCGGTGAGCGGGCGGGGGGCTGTGGTCGAACCACCGTCCGGAGGGGGCCGGTTGACCTGCCGGGCAACGCTTCCTATCGTTGATCGAACTCTTCAATGGCCGACGATAAGGGGGAAAGCGATGACATTACAGTCGGATACGGAGACGCGGAGTTTCCAGGCCGAGGCGGCCCAGATTCTGGACCTCATGGCCCATTCTCTGTACAGCAACAAGGAGATTTTCCTCCGTGAGCTGATCTCGAATGCCTCCGACGCGATCGACCGGCTCCGTTTCGAGCGGTACGCCGATCCCGCGCCGGCCGACGGCGCATCGGACGATGCGCCGCGGATCCGGATCTCGTTCGACAAGGACGCGGGTACGGTCACGATCGCCGACAACGGCATCGGGATGAGCCGGCAGGAGGTGATCGACAACATCGGCACCATCGCCCGCTCGGGCACCGCCGATTTCCTCCGTTCGCTCACCGGGGACCAGCGCCGTGACGCCGAGCTGATCGGCCAGTTCGGTGTCGGTTTCTACTCGGCCTTCGTCGTCGCCGACCGGGTGGTGCTGACCACGCGCCGGGCGGGGCTGCCCGCGTCCGAGGGGGTGCGCTGGTCGTCCGACGGCAAGGGGGAGTACGCGCTGGAGTCGGTGGAGCGCGCCGAGCACGGCACCACGATCGTGCTGGAGCTGCGGGAGACCGAGGACGAGCTGCTGAGCGAGTACCGGCTGCGGTCGATCGTCCAGCGGTACTCGGACCACATCACACAGCCGATCGTGCTGTCGGACGACGACACGGCCGTCAACCAGGCTTCGGCGCTCTGGACCCGTCCCAGGAGCGAACTCGGCGAGCAGGACTACCACTCGTACTACCGGAGTCTCACGCACGACTACGCCGATCCGCTCGCCCATGTGCATACGAAGGTGGAGGGGCGCTACGAGTACACCCTTCTGCTGTACATCCCGTCCCGGGCGCCGCACGATCTGTGGCTGCCGCAGACGCGCGGGGGGCTCCGGCTGCATGTGCGGCGGGTCTTCATCCTGGAGGACACCGGCCAACTGCTTCCGGACTATCTGCGGTTCGTGCGCGGGGTCGTCGACTCCGCCGATCTGCCGCTGAACGTCTCCCGGGAGATCCTCCAGAGCAGTCATGCCGTCGATCACATCAGGTCCAGCGCGGTCAAGCGGGTGCTGAAGCTCCTCGCCGGGCTGGCGGCCGACGAGCCCGGGAAGTACGCCGAGTTCTGGAAGGAGTTCGGCAGTGTCCTGAAGCAGGGCGTCGCCGACGACCCCGCCCACCGTGAGGACCTCACGGAGCTGCTGCGGTTCACCTCCACACGTTCGGGCACCCAGGACGCCGACGTCTCCCTCGCGGAGTACGTCGACCGGATGAAGGACGGCCAGGACAAGATCTACTACCTGCTGGCGCCGGGGCAGTCCTCGGCCGCGGCGAGCCCGCATCTGGAGGCGTACCGGGCCAAGGACATCGAGGTGCTGCTGCTGAGCGAGGCCGTGGACGGTTTCGTCGTCTCCGGCCCGCTCCACGAGTACCGGGGCAAGCGGCTCCAGTCCGTCGCCCAGGGCCCGCCGGACTTCGGCAGCCTGGAGGACGAGGCCGAGAAGGAGGCCGCCGACCGGGCGGACTCCGACTATGCGGACCTGCTCGGCCTGCTCAAGGCGCAGCTGGCGGGCAAGGCGTACGACGTACGTGTCACCAGCCGGCTGACCACCTCCCCTGCCTGCATCGTCGCCGACGGGGTGGAGACCGATTTCACCACCGCGCAGCGGCTGCGGGGTTCGGGGCTGCCGAACCAGCCGATTCTGGAGATCAACCCCGGACACCCGCTGGTACGGCGGCTCAACGAGGACCGGGACGATCCCCGGCTGGCCGATTGGGCGCACGTCCTGTTCGACCAGTCCGTGCTGACGGCCGGCGCCCGGATCGAGGAGCCGACCGCGTTCGTCACCCGGCTCAACGAGCTGCTGCTCTCCCTCACCGGGGACGGCTCACCGGACGCCTCGGACTGACCCGGCCCCGCTCCCCCGGGCGGACGCCGGCCGGCGTCCGCCCGGGTCCGTACCCGTCCACCTGCTTCGGCGTGTCGCATATCACACGACGGGGTGTCACATTCCGGCGGTCCCGACCGTCGTGTGCGTGACGCCCCCGTCGAGCGCACAGAATCAGGAGACGCCGAATGACGCAGGACGTTCGTCCGGGCCCCGCGACCGAGGTCTTCGTCGCCCATCGCAAGCTGCTCTTCACCGTCGCGTACGAGATCCTCGGATCGGCGGCGGACGCGGAGGACGCCCTCCAGGAGACCTGGCTGCGCTGGTCGGACGTCGACCTCGCCACCGTCCGCGACCAGCGCGCCTATCTGGTCCGTATCACGGCCCGTCAGGCTCTGGGCAGACTGCGGACGCTGCGCCGCCGCCGGGAGTCGTACACCGGCCCCTGGCTGCCCGAGCCGCTGCTCACCGCGCCCGATGTGGCCGAGGACGCCGCGCTGGCGGAGAGCGTCTCGATGGCGATGCTGCTGGTGCTGGAGATGCTCACGCCCACCGAGCGGGCCGTGTTCGTCCTGCGCGAGGTGTTCGATGTGCCGTACGGGGAGATCGCCGAGGCCGTCGGGAAGTCCCCGGCGGCGGCCCGCCAGATCGCCCACCGGGCCAGGGCCCGGGTCGCCGCCCGCCGCCCGCGCGCCACGGTCTCCGCCGCCGAGACCCGGGCCGCGCTCGCGGCCTTCCAGCACGCCGTGGAGACAGGTGAACTCCAGGGCCTGCTCGACCTGCTGGCACCGGACGTCGTCGCCCTCAGCGACGGCGGCGGACTCGTATCGGCCGCGCCGCAGCCCGTGGCGGGCGCCGACCGGGTGGGCCGGCTGCTGGCCGGCGGTTTCGCGGCCTTCGTCAAGGGCCTGACCCTCGAAGCCGTCTGGGTCAACGGCGGGCCTGCCCTGCTCGCGCGGCGGTGCGGAGTGGTGGACATGGTTCTGGCGGTCCGGATGGACGAGGGCCGGGTCAGCGAACTGTACGCGGTACGCAACCCGGAGAAACTGACGCGGCTGGCACGGGAGACGGCCGTCGGCCGCTGATCCGCCGCCCCCTCGGATCCCGCCCCGGCAGCGGGCGGCTCCACCGGTCCGGGGCACGGAATACCCTGGGGTGCATGAGCGAACGGGCGATGCAGGAACTGGCGCTGCTGGTGCTGACGGCCCTGGCGGACGAACCCCGGCACGGGTATGCGATCGCCCGGGAGATCAAAGGCATCACCGACGGGCGGGTGGTACCGCGGACCGGCGCGCTCTACGGGGCGCTGGACCGGCTGGTCACCGACGGTCTGATCGAAGTACGGCAGGAGGAGATCGTCGACGGCCGGGCGCGCCGCGTCTTCGGGCTCACCACGGACGGCCGGGAGCGGCTGGCGCTGGAGACCGAGCGGCTGGCCGTCGCCGTACGGGAGGCCCGGCGGCGGTTGGGTCTGGGCGGAGCGCCCGCCACCGCCTGACCGGTCACCGGCGCCGGTGGCGGCGGTTGTCCGCACCGGAATCCGCTTCTCCCCCATGAGCAGGGAGGGGCCCCGCCCACATTCGACATAGTCACTTCAACGGAATACTCTCGATGGCGTACCGTCCTTCGGTGCGTCCGGGCAGCCGTGGCCGACGCAGGTCCGCGCCCCTCCGTGCCCGCCGGACGCACCGGGTCCGTCCGAGCGAAGGGGTACCCCTCGGTGCCGTTCACCCTGTCCCATCCGGCCGCCGTCCTCCCGCTGATGCGGCGCCCGTTCGTGCCCCCGGCCCTGGTCGCGGGCGCGATGGCGCCCGATATCGCCTACTTCATCCAGAGCCTGCCCTTCCGGCCGACCACCAGCGTCTGGTACGAGCCGTACTTCAACGCGACGGCGACGCACTCCCTCACCGACGCCCCGACCGTGGCCCTGCCGCTGGCCCTCGCCCTGGTCGCGGTCTACTACCTGCTGCGCGCACCGGTCGCCGCACTGCTTCCGGCCCGCTGCGCACCCGCGCCTCCCGAGCGCCCGCCGTCCGGCGCCGGGGAACGGCTGCGCACCGGAGCGTGGCTCGTCCTGTCGGCGCTGATCGGTATCGCCACCCATGTGGCGTGGGACTCCTTCACCCACTTCGACGGCTATGCCGTCAGCCGGGTGGACCTCCTCCGTGACCCGGTGCCGGGCGGGCTGACGGTGGCCCGGGTGCTCCAGCATCTGAGTACGGCGGCCGGTCTGGTGGCGGTGGGCGTCCATCTCGTCCGCCGCAGGCGCCGCACCGGCACCGAGGGCCCCGCTGTCCGTAGGCGGCCGTCGCCGGCCGTCCGCCGGGGGGCGGCCGCCGCCCTCGCGCTGGCGGCCGGGGCGGGTGCCGTCGCACAGACCGGGAGCCCCGGTTCGTACTTCCGGGAAGAGGTGGCCGACTACAGCCGTCCCGTCGTCACCGACAACGGGACCGGCATCAGCTACCCGACCCGGACGGCGGAGGTGCCATGGCCGGAGGCCACCGAGAAGATCCTCACGCACGCGGCGAAGGGCGCGGGCACCGGACTCGGCGGCGGACTGCTGCTGTACGGGGCGGCCTGGCACCTCCGCCTCCTGCCCCGCCGCGAATCCGTCCACGGACGGGCGGCGGACGCCCCGGGGCCGGCCGGGCACCGGCCCCGGGCGCAGACGCAGAGGACACGGAACGGGGCTCAGTCGGGGATGTAGTCCCGCAGCCGCCCGGCCCGCAGCCCCGCGCTGTCGGCCGCCGCCATCACCCGCGCCAGATCGGCGGCGAGGGACGGCGTGAAGTGGAGGAGCACGATGTCACCGGCCTTCAGCGCGGGCGGCGCCGGCGGGGTGCTCCAGGTCGTCTGGTCATGGGTCCAGGTGACCACGGCCTTGGAGCCGCAGGCCCGCGCTGCGGTGCGGGTCCGCTCGTCGAAGGTGCCGTACGGGGGACGGGTCAGCCGGGGCTCCTGACCGAAGGCGGCCAGGTGACGGCTGCGCGCTCCGCACAGTTCGGCCCGCTGTCCGGCCTCGTCGAGGCCGGTGAGGTCGGGGTGGGTCAGGCTGTGGTTCTCGATCCGGGACGGGCCGTTGTCGACGAGATTGCGGAAGTAGCCGGTGTCGTACGAGGTGGCGTCGGGCAGCAGGAACAGGGAGGCGGGGATCCGGCGGTCCAGGAGGATCCGGGCGGCGGCGGGATCGTGGTACCAGCCGTCGTCGATGGTCACGAAGAAGACCGGGTCCCGGGTCTCCACCCGGTCGACGACCGGCGCGGGCGGCGGCCATGGGGCCGGGGCCGCTTGGGCCGGGGTGCTCAGCCCCACGGCGGCCAGCAGGGAGACGAACACGGCGGTCAGTGCACGGGATCTCGGCATGGCACCGCAGAATGTCCCGGCTCCGCACCGCTGTCAATGGTCTGGACCAGAAAGCCGGGCGGGCGGGTGGTACGGCTCCGGGACCGGCGCCGGTCAGCCGCGGCGGCGGGGGCGGCCTCCGGTGCCGCCGCGCGGGGACTTCGCGGTGGGCCTGCCCGGTCGGCGTGCCTGGCCGCCGCCCGCGGACTTGCCGCTCCCGCCGGTCCTGGCGCCCCTGCCGCCCTTGTCGTTCGCGGCGGGCTTCCCGGCCGCCTTCTTCTCTTCGGGGGCCGGGCGGCGGCCCCGGCTGCTGTTGACCGTGCGCCCGCGGACGATCCCGATCAGATCCTCGACCAGATCGGTGGTGGCGTCCTCGCGCCAGCAGAGGGCGACGGAGGACTGCGGGGCGTCCACGACGGGCCGGTACGTCAGGTCCCGGCGGTGGTGCAGCCGGGCCAGCGACTGCGGGACCACCAGCAGGCCCACGCCCGCCGCCACCAGTTCGACGGCGTCCGCCGTCGTCTCCGGCCGTTCGAGCGCGGGGCGGCCGGGCCGGGTCTCCCAGTCGAGCGCGTCGTCGAGCGGATGCAGCACGATGTCCTCGGCCAGCTCGCCGGCGGACACCTCGTCCACCGACGCGACCAGGTGATCCTTCGGGACGACGACCACCGTGGTCTCGGTGTAGAGCGGGATGGCGCTGAAGACGGTGCGGTCTACCGGCAGCCGGACCAGACCCGCGTCCGCTCCCCCGTCGCGCAGCAGGGCGGCCGCCTGCGCCGTCGGCACCTGGACGAGTTCCAGCGGAACGTCCGGCAGCCGCTCCTGCCAGATCCGCACCCATTTGGCGGGCGTCGCCCCCGGAACACAGGCGAGCCGGAACGCGGGGGGAGCAGAGGATGCAGAAGGCGTCTCCGAGGCTGTCACATGGCCAGATTACCGTGCGTGGTCAGGACCCCGGGCCGCACTCGATATCCTGGGCCCCATGACGTCGCACCAGAGCGCCCAGACCATGAAGCCCGCCACAGCGGCGAAGAAGCTGGGTGTGTACCTCGAAGCCACCCCCGCCGAGTTCCGGGAGGGGGTCGTTTCCCGCGACCAGCTGAACGCGCTCCAGGCCGACCCGCCCGCCTGGCTGCGGGACCTGCGCCGGGACGGTCCGCATCCGCGGCCGGTCGTCGCCGCCCGGCTCGGGATCTCCATCTCCGGGCTCGCCCGCGGTGGCATCACCGACCCGCTCACGACCGAGGAGATCGACGCGCTGAAGCAGGAGTCCCCGGAGTGGCTGGTGCGCGAGCGCGCCACCCAGGCCGAGGTCCGCAAGGAGGCGGTTCGTCTGAAGGACCGCCGCAAGGAGCAGGAGGGCGGGGACGGCCCGTCCCGCTCCTGACGCCGCCGGGTTCCCCTCGCGTCAGCGGGCATCCACGCCGGGACCGCCCGGCCGGGGTGCCCGCTGTCGTACCGCCCCGGTTTTCCGGAGCGGAACGGGCCGGTCCGGTACGTCACTGGTCGGCGGCGGGCGCCGCGTCGAGGAGCCGCGGAATGCTGTGCCGGGCGAAGAGGGTGGCCACCAGATCGCGGCGGCTGCGCACTCCGGTCTTGTCGAAGACCGAGGTCAGATGTGCCTGCACGGTGTACGGGGAGAGCCGGGTCAGCCGGCCGATGTCCGCCGTGGCATGGCCCTGGAGCACCAGGGCCGTGATCTCGGCCTCCCGGGCGGTGAGCCCGTGGGCCGCCGTGATCAGCGCGATGTGCTCTCCGGGACCGGCCGCTTCGACGGCGACCGCGACCCGGGCGGGGCCCTGACCCTCCAGACGCCAGGCATGCAGCCGGACCCGGCCCCGGGTCCGGGTATGCGCCCAGGAGGCGAGGGACCCGGATGAGCGGGGCGCGCGTACCGCCGCCGCGACTCCGTACAGCGCGGGTGGCAGACCGCCCTCCGTCCACCGCCCCACGGGGCCCCGCCCTCCGGCGCGTCCGGCCGGGGAAGGGGGCTCGCCGGGTGCGGGCAGCTCGTCCAGCCAGAGCCCGGCGGTGGGGCTGAGCTGGACCGGTTCGTACGCGTCGTCGAGGAGGACGAGCGCCGGGGCCGGGACGCCGCCGTCCGGGCCGTCCGCGCCGTCTCCGGCACCGGCGCGCCGGGCCAGATGGAGTCTGCGCAGGCTCTCCCCGAGCGGCCGGGCGATCGCCCGTGCCACGGCGGCCGCTTCGGGGCCGTACGGCGGGGTGTCCCGGCCGGTGCCGAGGATCAGGGCGCCCCAGACGCCGTACCGGTCGCTGAGCAGGATCCGTACCTCGTCCGTGAGGCCCAGGGGCCGGATGATGTCGCGGTAGCGGGGACTGCGGTCCCGGACCCCGCCGACGGCCTCTCCGAGTACGCCCACCGGCACGGCGCCCCGGGCCAGTTGGGGCAGCCCGTTGACATCGCCTTCGCGGTACTCGATGTCCAGCATGCGCGGGAGATAGCGGAGCGGGACGGCCTGCCGGTAGTGGCCGCCGGTGTTCATCAGAGTGACCGGGTCGACGGTGATCCCGGCCCAGACGTCGGACCTGAGCACGGGGTGGACGGCCCGCATCACCCCGTCGAAGAACTCGTCCACACCGTTCGCCGCGGCGGCCGCGCGCACCGCGGCATCCCGGATCCGGCCGACACGTCCCGCTCCCCCGTAGCGCGTCATGACCGCAGCGTAGAACGGGCGTGCGCCGGGAGCCGAACCGTTCGACCGCGCGTCGCCGGTCGGGTTGCGCGGAAGCGTCCTCGCCGCACAGCGGTACAGCGGTACAGCGGACTGTTGCCGGAGGGACCGCTCGCGGTCCCGTGGCCGGTGGTCGAACACCCGGCCGCGCAGTTCGGCACCGGGGACCCGTCGGTGGTCGAGCGGTACGGCGCCGGGTGCGGGCCTGCTGCGCCCGTCATCCGCAGGGGGCTGCCTCGGCCCATGCAGTTGCCTTACTGACTTCGGCTCGTCAGGGTGAATTTTCGCGAAGTTTCTGATGGGTCTGAAGCGGCAGCTGTAGGCCTTGGCCTGTGAGATATGCGGATGGGGGCGGACTGACCGCCACAGGACGTGAGCGCCGAGAGTCGGTGCGGATGCTTGCGGGCGAGCTGTTCGAGCAGAGAGTCAAGCCGCCGGAGGTCGCGCGACGACTGCGGGTGAGCCCGAAGTCAGCTTACCAGTGGCACCAGTTGTGGCGCGATGGCGGTGTGCAGGCTCTGGCTTCCCGCGGCCCGAGTGGATCTCGGTGCCGCCTGTCGCCGCGCTGCTTGGAGAAACTTGCCGCGCACCTGGATCAAGGCCCGGCCGAACACGGCTGGGTGGAGGACCAGGTGTGGACCGCAGCGCGGGTGGCCACGTTGATCGGTAGGAAGTTCCACGTCTCCTACAGCGTCTCGGGTGCCACGAGGCTGATGCACCGGCTCGGCTTCAGCCCTCAAGTTCCCGCGCGGCGAGCCGCCGAGCGCGACGCCCAGGCCGTCACCGTATGGAAGGAGGCGACCTGGACGGAGGTAAAAGCACCCGGGCGGCCTGGGGGGGGCTACATCTGCTTCGAGGACGAGGCAGGATTCACCCGCCGTCCGCCCAGAGGACGCACCTGGGGCCGGCGCGGCCACACGCCGGTCGTGACAGTCAGCGGCCGGCGCTCGGGACGCATGTCCGTGGCCGGGATGATCGCCATGCGACCCGGCTCCCGCACCCGGCTGTGCCATCGCGTGATCGCCCACCCCGCAGGCAGAGGCAAGCGCCGCAGCATGGGCGAGCGAGACTTCATCGCCCTGATCGACAGCGTCCACCAGCTGGTCAAGGCGCCGATCGTGCTGGTCTGGGACCGCCTGAACACCCACGTTTCCCGCGCCATGCGCGAGTTGATCGCCCAGCGTGCTTGGCTGACGGTATGCCTATTTGCCGCCTATTCGCCCGCCCTCAACCCCGTGGAGTGGGTCTGGGCACATGTCAAGCGCAGTCTCGCCAATCTCGCGTCATGGCCCTCGACCGACTCGAAGCCGTCGTACGCAATCGGCTCAAACGCCTGCAGTACCGGCCCGACACCCTCGACGGTTTCATAGCTGGCACCGGCCTGACCCTCGACACCCCAACGTCACCCTGACGACTCGAAGTCAGTAACGCGCCTCTGACACGGGCTCGGGGCGGAACTGGTACCCCGTCAGGTGGTCAGGGCTTGGCCGGGTGGGCGTGTCGGTCGGGGGCGGTGCCGGGTCGGAGGTGCTCGGGGGGTGGGGTGGTGCCGGCCTGGCTCCAGCCGCCGTCGGCGTAGAGGACGTGACCGGTGACGTAGCGGGCGGCGTCGGAGGCGAGGAAGAGCAGGGGGCCGAGGACGTCGTCGGGGTCGGCGGCGCGGCCGAGCGGGACCATGCGGCCCCAGGTCGTCGCGTAGTCCGGGTCGTCCCGCAGGGTGCGCTCAACGACGGTGGGCCCGGGGGCGACGGCGTTGACCCGGACGCCGTGCGGGGCGAATTCCACAGCAAGTTGGCGGGTGAGCGCGTTTACGGCAGCCTTGCTGGTGCCGTAGGCGGCGAGTTGAGGGATGGCGAGGGCGGCGATGTTGCTGGAGATATTGACAATGCTACCGCGCTGGTGGTCCTTCATCCGCCGGTAGGCCTCGATGCAACTGAAGAAGGTTGCACGTACGTTGACGCCGAAGACGGAGTCCCACTCGGCGGTGCCGACGGCGAGCACGTCCGGGGTCCAGCCGGTGAAGCCGGCGTTGTTGACGACCAGGTCGAGCGGCCCGTCGAGTTCATCGACGACGGCGTAGACGGCCTGCAGGCCGGATTCCTCGCGCAGGTCCGCATGGACGAGCCGACAGTCGTCGCCGATCTTCTGCTGGAGGCTCGCGGCCTTTGCGGGTGCTTCGAACCAGTGACCGACGACCTGCCACCCGGCGGCTGCGACGCCGAGGGCGACCGTGCGGCCGATTCCCGTGTTCGCCCCGGTGACCAGGGCGACCTTCCGACCTTGTCCTGGAATGGTCAAATCTCCGCCTCCTTCTGCCGCGATCTTCCTGTCAGGGTTCACTTTGGTGAAGTTGTCCGGGATGCAGCACCGAGGGTATCGCCAGCCGTGCGGCAGGGGAGTTATCCTACGGCGCGCAGTGCGTGTTTGAGTCTTTCCAGGGGGTGGCATGGAAATTCTTCTGCAGGTTCTGATCGGATCTGTTCCTGCCGTGATTGGGTTTCTTACGGCGAGATTTATGCCCCGTGCGCAGCTGCTGCTGCGCTATGGCTTCCTGCGGAGGCTGCTCGCGCCGTACAACCGGGTCCAGATCGTCACCTCCAGCGTGGAAGTGGCCGAGTTCAGCTTCGTCGGCGACGGTCAGCAGCACACCCACGCCAACCCAAAGAATGTCCTGTTCCTGCCATTGGCCGAGGGGCGGGCCATCGGACAACTGATCGATCTGCTCCGGAAGGTGAACCACAAGGCGGTCATCGAACTGGTGGCCCCGGGGTCTCAGGACCCCCGGGTGCCGACGTTCTCGATCGGCGGGCCGAGTGTCAATCCGTATTCCGCCGGTGTGATCGGTGCGGGATTCCCGGAATTCGGCATCGAGTACCCGGAGGCCAGGCGGGCCCGCTGGGCCGGTATGACCTTCGAGACGAGGCTCTCCCCGGCCGGTGAGCTGATCCAGGACCACGGCTTTCTCTTTGTCACTAAGACTTCACAGCAGGCACCCTGCTTCGTACTCTGCGGAATTCTCGCATTCGGTACGGCGATGGCCGTCGACGCCCTGAGCGAGGCCAGGCCGAAATCACATCTGGCCGGTCTGATCAGATCCGGAGACAAGGGGTTCGTGGCGGTGGAGGGGAGAGTGACCGGGCTCGACATGAGGGACGTCAGGGTCGAGGTCTGCCGTAATCTGTCCACTTCCTGAAGCGGCGATGCACGGCTGGGTCCGGTCATCGGGCCCAGATCGCCAAGGAGCACGGGTTCCCGGGGCCGATGTGGGGCGGCCGGACGTCCCGGAAGCCCTGGGCGCGGATCGCGGCGACGAGGTCCGGGCCGTGCTCCCGGCGCCAGCCGTCCTGCCAGAGGTGCAGCTCGATGGCCACCGCCCTCACCTGTGACGGGAGTTGGCGAAGATCGGGGAGCAGCTCGTACTCGCCTCCCTCGATGTCGATCTTCAGCAGGGTCGGTCGGTACTCATCGAGGACCTCAGCGAGTGGGACGGCCGGCACGACCATGCACCGGCGGCGCGGGTGGGCGACGAGTGAATGCAGGCCGTGGTTGCGCCCGTTGTGCGTCCACAGCCGTCGCGGTCCGGCGGTGGCGGCGATCGCCTCGGGGCGCAGGACAGCGCGGTCTCCGAACCGGCCGGTGTTGAGAAGGAGCAGCCGGTGGTTCTGCGCCTCGGGTTCGAAGGCGATCACGCGGGAGATCCCGGCGGTCAGGAAGCGGTGGGTGACGGTGCCGATGTTGGCGCCCACATCGAGGAGGACGTCGGACGGCCGGGGGGCCATCGCCAGGTACTGTCTGCTCTCCACCCAGATGCGCTGGTCGTAGCTCCGGGGCCGCATATGGAGTCCGTCGGAGTTGACAACGGGCGAGGTGCGGTCGCTGGCGGATTCCGTTGTCATGGATTCGGTCGAGTCCCTCTGCGGTCGCGGTCGTATCCCTGCGCGGGGGAGTATGCCACCGCTCTGACTCCCCTGCCAGAGTGCCTAGTTGGTGCAGCGGCTGCCCGGAGGGCCATTCAGAGCATGCCGTTCGGGTTTGCGGAGCGTTCCGGGGCGGGCTGGATGGCGTCCCAACGTTCGACGATCTTTCCGTCTTCGAGCCTGAAGATGTCGAGGATGGCTGAGCCAGGCTGCCCGGGCACGCGGACGCCGCGCACATGGGCAATGAGTGGGGCTAGGTACATGTCAAGCGCAGTCTCGCCAATCTCGCCGTCATGGCCCTCGACCGACTCGAAGCCGTAGTACGCAATCGGCTTAAACGCCTGCAGTGCCGGCCGGCCCGACACCCTCGACACCCCAATGTCACCCTGACTAACCGAAGTCAGTAACGACTGAGCCGCTGAGCCGCAGGAACTACGCTGTCTTGTCCTGGGCTGACTCTCGGTGCCAGTGGAGTTCCGTCACCGCCTCCGAGGCCTCCCGGCGGACCTCGGAGTGGGGGTGGTGGAGGAACCGCTCGACCATCGGCAGCGCTGCCCGGTCGTGAGTGCAGCCGAGGGCGGCCAGGACGTAGGCGAGGAGCAAGGGTTCGAAGTCGTCTGCCCCGGCTGCGAGCGACTCCACCACTCGGTAGGGAAGTTCGTAGTGCGTAGAGGCCGTGCAGACTGCGTGCAGCGCGGACTCCCGCACTTCGTAGCTCTCGCCGGAGAGCGCGACGGTGGCGAGACGCTCGACGGCCCGCTCGACGTCGTTCTGCGCCAGACGGCCTGTCTCCAGGACATCGCTGATGACGTCGATGCAGAGGTCCCGGCGGCCCGCATCGGAGCTGTTCAGCTCCTCCCAGGCCGATTCGATCAATGCAGTCAGGCCCTGATTTCCATCCACGGCCAGAGCATAGGAGACGGTCGCTGCCCGGTCTCAGGGAAATAAGGAGAGGTGAGGATGTTGCCTGGGCTTGTGTTCCCTTCAACGCCGGCCGACCGGCCCTGCGACTGCTCTTCGCCTTCGAGCTTGGGTTGTGGGCCCAACGGCCGGGCTTGACAGTGTTTCGTCTGGCACGGGTTCTCAGGACGGGCCAGCGGTTCGGTTTCTTGATCGCGCGTGGGCAGTCCCGGCGGCACCGGGCGGGAAGCAAGCGGCTGCGTGCTTCCCGCCCGGCCTCCGTAAAAGAGCGGGCGAGCTTGGTAGTGGTCACACCGAGCTGAGACGGGATGCTGCGGCGGATGATGCGGACGCACTTCAGGTAGGAGAAGCGGTCAGCGTCCACGGCCGGGCGGGCGAGGGCGGCTGTGTGGGCGAACTGACGGATGGCGTGGTGGACGGCGAGGTAGGCCCACAGTTCCTGGCGTTCGCCCTCCGGTGTCCGCGACCGGATCGGGCCGCCTGGCCCATGGTGGTTCTTGATCTCGTCGAAGGCGAGCTCGATCTCCCAGCGTTCCCGGTAGAGCGCGACGAGCTCGGCGGCCGGGTACTGCTCGGGGTCCGGCAGTGTCGTGCCCAGGTAGGCGACCTTGTCGCCCTTGGTGAAGGTGATGACCCGGTAGATCACGTGACGGGGCAGCATCCGGCCTTCCCTCGCGGCTCGGAGCCGGACGTCCCTTCCTGGTCGCGCCATCGACAGGTACGAACCGTCCGGAAGTTCTTCCTGGACGGTGCCGAGATGGTTGGACTGAAGTCTGACCAGCAGATCCGCGCCCGCCGTGGTGAAGACGTGAGCGAACTCGACCGACCAGAAGCCGCGGTCGGCGATCACCAGGTCGCCGGGGCCGGTGGAGCCGGCCAGAGGGTAGGCGGGACTGCGTTCGCCGTCGCGGTAGCCGCCGAGGCGGGCATCAAGGACTCCGTGCGTTCCGATCTCGGCGAGGACCACCGCCCTGACCTGGGGGAATCCGAAGGGGACGCCCCCGGTGGTGGAGGGGCCGTCGAAGGTGTCGCCGTTGCTCGTCGAATCAGGGAGATCGAACTGGGTGCCGTCCAGGGCGAGGAGCCACAGACCTCGCCACCATGGGCCGGGCGTGTCCCTGGTGGCGAGCGGACCGGCCACCTGGCGGAACACGGTCTCCAGCACGTCCTCGCCAAGGCGGGCGCGGGCCCGGCACAACGACGACCGGTTCACCCGCGCGAGAGCCCGGCTGCCCGGGATTCCGCTGGTCAGCACCCGCAGCACCTCGTCGTACGACTCCCTGGCGAACAGGCACAGGGCCAGGACGAAGTACACGACCAGCCGCGCCGGAAGGAGGCGGCGCCGCCGCTCGGCACGGTCGTGCTTGGCTATCGCCGCATCCACCAGCTCGGCGGTGAACACCTTCGTCAGAATCCCGATCCGCACCCGCTGGCCCGCACCACACCCCGTCACACGCGGGGAAACGATCCCCGCAACTGAAAGGCAACTGCATTGGGCTGCCTCGGCCCCCGGCCGCCGCGGGCCCCGACGGGCACCGCGCGGAACTCGTCGGGTTACGGAACCGTCAGCGCACTTCGGCGGGGGTGGGGGCGTCCGCCGTGAGGGCGGCCGGTTCACCGAGGCGGGCGGCGGCCGTACGCCAGGCGGCGGTGACGGCCGCGCGGGTCTGCGCCGTACCCCGGGCGGGGTTCCCGTCCGGTACGAACGGTGCCCCGATGTGGACGTGCAGCCGGGGGCGCCGCAGCGGGGCGGTGGCGAGGCCCGCGAGTTGCCGGGCCGGGGATCCCGAGGTGATACGGCGGGCGCCCGCCTGGCCGACGGGGACGACGGCGGCCCCGGTCAGCGCGGCGAGCCGGGCGGGGCCGGTGCGGAAGGCGCCCGGCGGCTCCTCCCCGGCACCGGGGCGGGCCGCGATACCGCCCTCGGGGTAGACGAGGACCAGTCGGCCGCGCTCCAGTGCGGCGGCCGCTTCGTCGAGCGCCAGGGCGGCACGGCGGTCGTGCCGGTGGACGCGGATATGTCCCCCGCGGGCGAGGAGGTTGCCCAGGACGGGTATCCGCCACAGTCCGGCGGCGGCCATCACCACGGGCTGCGCGCCGTGGCGGCGCAGTGCGGCGAGCACCACGGCGGGGTCGGCGAGGGAGGTGTGGTTGGCGACGACGATGCTGCCGGGGGCCAGGACGGCGGCCGGGTCGGCGGTGACCGAGAGCCGGCCCACGGCGGGCAGCAGAGCACCTGACAGCGGACTGAGCATGGCGGGGGCCTCCGGCCTCGGTGGAGCGGTGTGTCCCCCGATCATGCGCGGTGTGCCGGGGCCGCGGCCTGAGTGCGGATACTCAGGGCGGCGGGTGGTCCGTACCCGTATCCGCTCCGTATGTCCGTCTCCCCGTACCGGCAGTCCCGCTGCCGCGGTGGCGCGGTGTCCGGTACGGGCGATCCGTCAGGACGCTGCGATCTCGGCGCGCCTGCGGTACAGCCAGAGTCCGGTGCCGAGGGCGACGGCCGTCGCGCAGACCGCGAAGATCAGGCCCGCGTCCCGTACCCCGAGGGCGACCGCCAGCGCCCCGACTCCGATGACGGGCAGCGAGATGCCCGTGTAGGCGACGACGAAGAAGGAGGAGACGGTCGCCGCGCGATGGGCGGCGGGGGCCGCGGCGCTGACGGCCGCGAGGCCCGCGCGGAATGCGAGACCCTGCCCGAACCCTCCGCACAGCCCTCCGGCGACGAGCAGGGCGAGGGAGCGCACCGCCAGCGAGGCGCCCACCAGCAGGAGTCCGGCCACCAGCACGGCGCAGCCCAGCGGCAGTGCGGTGCTCGCCGGGAACCGGCCGGTGACCGACTGCCCGGCGGTGGACGCCAGGAACACGCCGAACACGACGGTTCCGATGACGGCGAGGTTGCGCTCCCCCAGGGTTTCGGTGAGGAAGCTGGGCGCTACGGCGGTGAACAGCCCGAGGAGGGAGAAGCCCGCGAAGGCGGCGACCGCTGCGGGGACGAACACGGCCCGCACTTCCGCGGGGACGTACAGCCCCTGCGGTCGGAGCCGGGACCACGGCCGCGGATCCGCCACGGTCTCGGGCAGGGCGAGGACGACCGCGCCCGCGAGCGCCAGCAGGACGAGATGGACGACGAACGGCAGGGTCAGCGGCGCGGGCGCGTACTCGGCGAGGAGACCGGCGATCAGGGGACCGCAGCCGAGACCGCCCATATTGGCCGCGGTCGCCGCGAATCCGGCCCGGGAGCGGTCCTCGGGGGCGGCCAGTTCCATGACGGTGACGGTGGCAGCGCCGCTCAGCAGTCCGGCCGAGAGCCCGGAGAGCACCCGGCCCGTGTAGAGCAGCGGCAGCCCGCTCTCCAGGAGGAAGCAGACCGCGCTGGCGGCACCGCACAGCAGGGCGATAAGCAGGACCGGCCGCCGGCCCGCCCGGTCGGAGTGGTTGCCCGCCAGGAGGAGGGTGAGGATCACACCGGCCGCGTAGGTGGCGAAGACGAGTGTGACCGTCAGTTCGGAGAAGCCGATCTCCTCTCGGTACAGGCCGTAGAGCGGGGTGGGCAGCGTTGTCCCGGCCATGCCCACGGCGAAGACCGCGGCTGCGGCGAGATAGCCGGGGCGGTGCCGCGGAGCGGGCCGGTGGCCGGGGGCACGAGGGCTCATCTGACCACCTTATGATGATTTGTTCGGATTTTCCGGGCTGGGCGGAGATCCGTCCGGGGGCGTCGGCCGGATCTCCCCGGCGGGGAGCCGGGAAGGCTCCCGGGCGGCTCGGATCCAGCCGTACAGATCGTCCGTGACGAAGTCGCCGCGCTCCCCGATGTCGTTCGCGGCGTCGTCGGCCGGGAGCCGGTAGACCGATGTGCGGTCCCGGCCGTGCCGGCGCATGAACAGCCCCGTACCGCGGCCGTCGTCACCGACGAGGACCCAGTGCGGCGCCCGGCGCCGTGTCTCGTAAGCCTCGTTCCGGTCCTTCAGGAGACCGGGCCCGTAGACGACGGTTCCGTCGGGCAGGACGGCGCCGGGGGTCGTCCGCCAGAGCCGGGCGACCGAGGGGTTCGGCCCGTCCTTCAGACCGAGGGCGAGCGCCGTCCACACCGTCAGGAACCCGGCGAAGGAGTCGGCGTACCGTTCCTCCTCACCGGTGAAGTGGTCGCGCCGGACGACCGGCAGCTCCGGGCCGTCGCCGGAGCCCAGCGCGAAGCCGTAGGTGTCGCCGCCGTCGCCCGCCCGATGGAACCAGAGCCGGTCCCCGCCGTCCCAGCCGTCGACGACGTCGATCGCCCCGATGCCGTGGAGCGGCGCCACGGTCCCGACCCCGGCCCGGTGGAGACTGCCCTCGCCGTACTCGGCGAGCCACCAGCGGTAGGCGGGGCAGAGCGGTCCGACGACGGACTCGGCGGCACGGATCGCGTCCGCCGTCTTGCCCCTGCCCGCTTCGACCGCGATGCCGGGGACCGTGGCGACCAGCTCCCGGAGGAGCGCGAAATCCGGCTGCATGGGCGGGAGTCTGCCATACGGGTGATCCCGCCGGGCCCGGGTGCGGTACGGGCCGCGGGCGGGGCGGGTGGGTGCCCGCCGGGACCGGACGGCGCAGCGTGTTAGCGTGGCGGCGCTTCCGCCCGCGACGGCCCGGTCCGCCCCGAATCCACCCGGTTCTTCCAATGCCTGCCGACTGGTCGCCGCCCGTCCGCCCGTCCGCTCCGAGAACGGAACCCCTACATGACCGCATGGACCACCCGCCCGGAGACCGCCGACGATATCGCGGCCGTCCGTGAGATCAACCTCGCCGCGTTCCCGACCGCTTTGGAGGCCGATCTCGTCGAGGCCCTGCGGGCCGATCCGGAGGCGTGGATCGACGGTCTCTCCCTGCTGTCCGTGACGGAGGACGGCCGGGCCGCCGGGCATGCCCTGCTCACCCGCTGCCGGATCGGGACGGAACCCGCTCTCGCCCTCGCGCCCTGCGCGGTCAGCCCCGCGTACCAGCGGCAGGGCGCGGGGGCGGCCGCCGTCCGGGCCGCGCTGGACGCCGCCCGGGACCTCGGCGAGAACACCGTCGTGGTCCTCGGACACCCCTCGTACTATCCGCGGTTCGGTTTCGTCCCGGCCTCCACGCTCGGCATCCGTGCCCCGTTCGAGGTGCCGGACGAGGCGATGATGGCCCTGACCCTCGACCCGGACCGCCCCGCTCCGGCCGGAACCGTCCACTACCCGCCGGCCTTCGGGATCGACGGTTAGGTCCGGTCCGGGCGATCTTCGAGGATCCGTACCTGTCGTCGTGGGCCCGACAAGATCGCCCGGACAGGGCCCGGCCGGCGGGCCTTCGACGGGCAGCGCACGGTCCGATGCCGGGCCGGTCAGCCGGGGGCAGCGGCCGGTACGGGGGCGGTGAGGCGTCCCGTACGGTGCAGGGTGTGCAGGGCCAGGGCACAGAGCAGGCCGAGCGCGGTCAGCACCGTCCACGGCAGGGCCGGGAGCCCCGCTTCGCGCGCCGTGTCCAGGGCGGCACCGGTCAGCAGGTTCCCGAGGGTGATCCCGATTCCGCAGACGGTGTTGTAGAGCCCGTAGTGGGTGGCGACGCGCCGCTCCCCGCCGAGCCGGACGACGGTGTCCATTTCGAAGGGGTACGCGATCATCGTGCCCAGGGCCAGCAGCAGTGCGGCCAGCGCGGGCGGGACGACGGCGAGCGCGGTCCGCCCCGGGCCGCCGTCGGGCAGGGGCAGTGCGGTGGCCGCCGCCAGGGGGACGAAGGCCGCGCCCATGACGAGCAGCCCCAGGACGAGCGCCCGGCCCGGCTCCGTACGCGCCCGGCACCAGTCGGTGACCCGGCGCTGGAACAGGATCGTCGAGAGCCCGGAGACGGCGAAGAGGAGTGCCACCGACACCGTTCCGGAGGTGCCGTCGCCGCCGAGGCGCCGTACCTCCAGCGGTAGCGCCAGATAGACCTGGAAGGTCAGGACGTAGGAGCCGGTCATGGCGGCCGAGAAGAGCAGGAAGGGCCGGTTGGTGAGCATCGCGCGCCATCCGCCGCCCGCATCCTCCTGGCCGGCGGGCTCGGCCGCGGCCCCCCGCCGGGCGGGCAGCGACCGGATCTGTACCGCGCTCAGCACGGCGAACACCCCTGCCGCCACCAGACAGGTCAGCTGGAAGTCGACACCCGTCAGAACCATCCCTACCAAGGGCCCGAGCAGAATGCCCGCCTGGTAGAAGACGTTGAAGAGGGCGAAGGCCTCCACCCTGCGCTCGCCCGCGTCCGCCGCGACATAGGCCCGTACGGCAGGGTTGAACAGGGCGCCGGCG
This sequence comes from Streptomyces sp. NPDC094448, assembly GCF_044763775.1. Classification (NCBI taxonomy): domain Bacteria; kingdom Bacillati; phylum Actinomycetota; class Actinomycetes; order Kitasatosporales; family Streptomycetaceae; genus Streptomyces; species Streptomyces sp. NPDC094448. The sequence continues at coordinate 131,924 of NZ_JBIWGU010000012.1, forward strand.
AGTCCGGTCGCGGCGGAGGCCGCGAGCAGCGCGGGCAGCGAGTCGACGACCCCGAGGGCGGCGAAGCCCACGGTCCGCAGCAGACAGCCGGCGACGATCAGCGGTTTGCAGCCGTAGCGGTCGGCGAGGGCGCCGCCGACGAGGAACATGCCCTGCTGGCTGAAGTTGCGGACGCCGAGGACCAGTCCGACGACCCAGCCCGCGAGCCCGAGGGAGCCGGAGAGGTGGACGGCCAGATAGGGCATCAGCATGTAGAAGCCGAGGTTGATGGTGAACTGGTTGACCATCAGCAGCCGGACGCCGCGTTCGTGGCTCCGGAAGGCGGCGAGGGTGCCCGTCACCGGTCCGCGCTCCCGCCGCCGAGGGTGAGCGGGTCGACGACCGTGCCGCAGCGGGTCCAGCGGGTGACCGGTTCGTCGGGCCGTGCCACGACGTCGGGTTCGGCGGCGGGCGGACCGCCGAGCAGCCCGTTCGCGGCGCAGTAGTCGTCGTCGTAGACGGTGCCCAGATAGCGCTGGGGCCCGTCGGGGAAGACGGCGGCGATCCGGGTGTGGGGCGACAGGGTGCGGGCCAGCCATCCGGCGACCAGGGCGACCGCGCCGACGCTCCAGCCGCCGGTGGCGTAGTGGGAGGCGGCCAGGGTGCGGCAGGCCCATACCGCCTCGGCGGGATTCACCCAGTGGACCTCGGAGAAGCTCTCGTAGGCGACGTTGCGGGGGTAGATGCTGGAGCCCAGTCCGCGCATCAGCCGGGGTCCGGCCTGCTGTCCGAAGATGGTGGAGCCGACGGTGTCCACACCGACCAGCCGCAGCCCCGGGTAGAGCTGGCGCAGCACCCGGGAGATCCCGGCCGAGTGACCGCCGGTGCCGACGCTGCAGACCAGCACGTCGACCTGGCCGAGTTCGGCGGCGATCTCCAGGGCGAGGGGGGTGTAGGCGGTGGTGTTGTCGGGGTTGTTGTACTGGTCCGGGCACCAGGAGCCGGGCTGCTTCCCGGTCAGCTCCGCGACGCGGTCGCGGCGGGCCTGCTGCCAGCCGCCGGTCGGGTGCGGCTCGCGAACCGTGTCGACCTCGGCTCCGTAGGCGGTCAGCAGCCGGGTCATGGACGGTTCCAGACCGGGGTCGGTCACCAGGGTGACCGGATGGCCGTGGACCAGACCGGCGAGGGCGAGTCCGAGGCCGAGGGTGCCGCTGGTGGACTCGATGATCCGGCCGCCGGGGCGCAGCTCGCCCCGGGCATGTGCGCGTTCGACCATGTAGAGCCCCGGCCGGTCCTTGATGCCGCCGGGGTTGAAGCCCTCCAGCTTGGCCCAGAAGCCGCGGTCGCCGGTGGTGAAGGGTTCGGTGACGCGCAGGAGGGGGGTGTTGCCGACCAGTCCGGAGAGTGCGGTACGGGAGGCGGGGCCGGAGGGTGCAGCGGCACCGGCGGGGTGGATGGTGCCGAAGGGCGGGGAGGTGGTCATCGTTGTGTGCTCTCGTTCGTCGTACCACGGGGGTTACGGGCGCTGCGGGCACCCCGGCGGGCCGGCGGCCGCGGATACGTGCTCACCGGTGTTGCGGAAACCGGTGAGGGGCATACGGGAGCGGCAGGCGGAGACGGGCCGGGGGCGCGCGAAACGGACGGGCTGCGCGGCGGCCGCCATGGGCAGCGCTTTCCGGCAGAGGGAACTGTCAGGGGGAACCGAAAGAGGGAACCACGGAGGAAAAGGGAGAAGCCTTTTCCACTGACAGTCGGGGTTTATCGGCAGTCGGCCGCTCGATACTGCGGCAGCGCAATTTCCGCCGTTCGCCGGTGATTCCGGGCAGGGCCGGACCATCACGGTCGAAAGGGAAAGGAGGCGGGTGGCGCAAGGCCGCCGGCTGCGCGATGAGAAGGAGGAAAGGGGGTGGGCCGGGGCAGCGGTGGCCCGGGGCGGCCTCTAAATCCTCAGGATGCCCGTCACGGGAGGGCAGCGGGGCGCGGCGGCGCGGGCGTCGATGGTGTCGCCTGCGACGGCTCGCATGGTCCGGTCGGCTGCGGCGCCGGGCGGCAGCTGGCTCGAACCGGGCCCGGCCGTACCGCTGTTGAGCTGCGGCTGGCCGGGCATGCACTGCTCGGCGGGGTGCGCCGAGCCGTCGGAGTGCGCGGAGAGCCCCGCGTGTGTGCCGAAGAAGGCCGCGGCCGCCCGGGGGGCCGGGGGCACCGCGGCGGCGCGTTCCGCTGTAGCCGCGGATGGGAAGTGGCCGGGGCTTTCCGCCGTGGCGGCCGCACCGGCGATATGCGCGAAGGGGCTTTCCTGGTTCACCCCATGGGCGAACACCAGCCCGAGGACAAGCAGAGCGAGCCACACCAGATGCCACGGTCCCCGTAATTCCGAGGACCGCGGCATATCCGCGGCGGGCCGCTCCGTAATCATGCCGTGATCATAACCGCTTCCCCGTCGACCAGCGCAACTCTTACTTCCCGATCCGGCCGCGCATGGCCGTAATCATTCCTTGTGCGGGGGCGCGGCTTCACCGACGGCAGGATCCGGTGCGCCGGATTCTGCGGGGGCCGGGTCCGGTCACGCCGAATCCGGTGACATCGGGTCCGGTGTGACATCGGGTCGGGTGACATCGGGTCCGGCGGCATCGGGTCGGGTGACGTCAGGTCCGGTCGCGTCGAATCCGGTGGGGCGCGGGCGTCCGGCTCTCCCCGGACCGGCGGCCCAACGGCCGGCAGTCGACGGCGGGCGGGGCGGGCGACCGGACGCAACGTCGTCGCAACCTCCCGGTGGGTTCACTGGCCGCTCGTCCGGCAGTCGGTCCTGTCGGGGAGGGAACACGGCCCCGGCGGGCGCAGTTCCGCTCCGGGCGGACAGCGCCAGGGGATGGTGCGAGTCGGCGGCCGCCCACCACCTCCGGGCGGCCGCCGTCACCGGGCCGGAGTCCCGGAGCGGAGTCGGCGCCGCTCCGGGACCCGGTCCGGGCCCTGCCGGCCGGCTTACGGCTGAAGACCGCTCACGACCTCCGCGGTAGCGGCGACACCCTCGTGGATCGTGGGCGCCATGCTGGTGCCCGCGAGGAAGAAGCCGAGCAGGGCGCAGACGATGGCGTGGGAGAACTTCAACCCGCCGTTGCGCAGGAAGACCACTGCCAGGATCACCAGAAGCAGCAGCACCGACATCGAGACGACCATCACCAACCTCCTCCGCCGCGCCCAATTTGCGGCTTTCGTCGGCCAGTCTGGCGTAGTGGAGGGGCCGTACAGCCTTCCGGCGTGTCCGCCGGACGGGTGGTTGGGCGGCCGGAGACGGGCTACCGCCGGAGAACGCCGGCTGCCCGGGTCCGCGGTCGGCGCTCGGGCACCGGCGGACGGCCTGTGGTGAAACCCTGCCGCTCCCCGGCCCGGAGCGCCGGCCCGAACGGCCACGGACGGCCGGCCGCGGGCGGGTTCAGGCGCCGGGCGCACGCTCTGCACCGCGAGCGGCACCGGTCGGAGCCACCTCGTCCCAGTGCACGGTCCGGTCGCACCAGCGATCCAGCAGCACCTTGTCGTGCCCGACGGCCAGCAACCCGGCGCCGGTCGTACGGCGGTACGACTCGACCACCGCCACCAGCGCGGCGGTGGTCGACGCGTCGAGCATCGCGGTCATCTCGTCGCAGACCAGCCACCGGGGGCGGAGCACCAGCGCACGGGCCAGACAAGCCCGCTGCAACTGTCCGTCGCTCACCTCGTGCGGACGGCGGCGCAGCAGATCGTCCGTCAGCCCCACCGCGGCGGCCAGTTCCCCGGTGCGGTCCGCCGCCTCGGCCCGGCGGCCGGTCGCCCGCAGCGGCTCCGCGATCAGGTCCCGGAGGGTCAGCCGGGGATCGGCGGAGAGCCGGGGCTGCTGGAACACGACACCGATCGCGGTGCGCAGTTCGCGCGGAGCGCCGTAGCGCCAGCCCCGGACGGGCACACCGTCGACGGAGACCCCGCCGGACCAGGGCCGGTGCAGCAGCGCGGCGACCCGCGCGAGGGTGGACTTCCCGCAGCCGCTCGGGCCCAGCAGCCCGACCGCCTCGCCGGACGCGAGGTTGAGCGACGCGTCACGGACGACCGGGGCGCCCCGCTCGTACCCCGCGGTGACCGAGGCCAGTTCAAGCACGGTGTACGTCCTTCGTCGAGGCGGCCCCGGCGGCCTCCGGCGTCACCGGGTGGTGGCAGGCGAGACCGTCCGTGAACACGGGCCGGACGGTGCAGCGTTCACCGGCCCGGCCGCAGCGGGCGGCGAAGGCGCAGCCGTCGGGCAGGTCCCCCAGTTCGGGCGGCAGCCCCGGGACCGCGGTGAAATCGCGCTCGGGCAGGGCGTTCAGCAGTCCGCGGGCGTACGGATGGCGGGGCCCGGACCCGCCGAAGAAACCACGGGCACCGGTCAGTTCGACGATGCGGCCCGCGTACATCACGGCGACCCGGTCGGCGATCCGCTCGGCGGCCGCCAGATCGTGGGTGATCATCAGCAGGGCCCGGCCGTCGTCGGTGTGGCGGCGCAGTTCGTCCGCGGTCCGGTTCACCAGATCACGGTCGAGACCGGTGGTCGGCTCGTCCGCGAGCAGCAGAGGGGCGTCACCGATCAGGGCGAGCGCGGTGGCGGCGCGCTGCGCGAGGCCACCGGACAGTTCATGGGGATAGCGGTCCAGATGGTCCGCGGGGAACGCGGCGCGTTCGGCCGCCGCGACGGCGGCCGAACGGGCCGCCTTGCGGGAGAGACCGGTCAGCTCCCGCAGGGTCTCTTCGATCTGGGATCCCACGGTCCGGACGGGGGTGAGGTGCGCGGCCGGCGACTGCGGTACGAGACCGACCAGGCGCCCCCGTACGGTACGCGCCAGGGTCTGCTCGTCGGCGCCGAGCAGCTCGGTCCCGGCGACGGTCGCCGTACCGGCGGTCTGCGCATTGCCCGGCAGCAGCCCCAGCAGCGCCGACGCCAGCACGGACTTGCCGCAGCCGCTCTCGCCCACCAGGGCCAGGCACTCCCCCGCCGCCAGGTCGAAGCTCGCACCGCTGACGGCGGCGATATGACGGCCGCCGCGCATCCGGAACCGCACGGAGAGATCGCGTACGGACAGCACCGGGGCCGCCGTGCTCTCACCGCCGGTACGGGCGGCGGCCACGGATACCCGGGCGGCCGCGCGTGCGTCGCTCACAGCATCAACTCCGATCGGCGGCGCGGGTTGATCCGTTCCCGCCAGGCTCCGGCGAGGCCGGCGATGGCCAGCGTCGGGATGATCAGGAACAGGCCGGGGAAGAGCGTCGGCCACCAGTCGCCCGCCAGCAGCGAACCCCGCGCGGTCTGGATCAGATTGCCGAGGCTGGCCTGGTGGCTCGGCAGACCGAGGCCCAGGAAGGAGAGCGCGGACTCGTGCCACATCGCGTGCGGCACCATCAGCACCGCCGCCAGACCCGCCTGCGGGAGCACCGCGGGCACCAGATGGCGGCCGGTGACCCGCCACCGGGAGGCTCCGCCGGAGATCGCCGCGTCGATGTACGGGCGCGAGCGCAGCGACAGCACCTCCGAGCGGACGATACGCGCCGTCGACAACCAGTGCGTGACGGCCACCGAGGCGATGACCGGCCAGACCCCGGGCCGGAACATGGCGACGACGAAGATACCGAGCAGCAGATGCGGTACGGCCGAGAAGGTGTCGACCAGACGCATCACGACCCGGTCCACCCAGCCGCCGAAGGTGGCCGCCGCGGCGCCCACCAGGGTGCCGACGACCGTGGCCACCAGCGCGGCGACGAGCCCGACGAGCAGGGAGATCCTCAGGCCGTACACCGAGCGCAGCAGCAGGTCCCGGCCGACGTCGTCGGTGCCGAAGGGATGCGCGAGGGACGGCGGCTGGAGCTTCTGCGAGAGGTCGACCGCCTGTTCGTCGAGCTGGACGACCGGCGGCACGATCAGGACCGCCAGGACGACGGCCGCGACGATCACCGCCGATACGGTGACCCGGACGGTACGGGTGGAGCGGCGGGTGCGTCCACGGGAACGCCAGACGACGTCAGCCATCGAAGCCCACTCTCGGGTCGGCCAGTCCGTACAGCAGATCGGAGAGGAGATTGCCGATCAGCACCGCCGCCGTCGCCAGCACGGTGAGCGCGGCCAGCAGCGGGAAGTCGACGGAGGTGGCCGCCTCGACGGTGGCGGCGGCGATCCCGGGCCAGCTGAAGACGGTCTCCACCAGCAGCGCCCCGGTGATCAGTTCGGGCACCCGGGAGCCGATCAGGGTCAGCATGGGCAGCATTCCGGAGCGCAGGGCGTGATGCAGCAGTACGGTCCGTTCACCGATGCCCCGGGCGCGGGCGCCGCGGACCGGGTCCTCGTCGAGGGCGTCGCCGACCCCCTGGCGTACGTAGAGGAAGAACCACGGCATCTGGGTGGTACCGAGAACCGTGGCAGGCAGCACGAGATGCGTGGCGACCTGGCCGAAGGTGACGGTGTCGCTTCCGGTGTCGGTGAGCCCGCCCGCGGGCAGGACGCCGAGCCGGAGGGCGAAGACCCAGATGACGAGGAGGCCCAGCCAGAACGCGGGCGCGGCTTCCAGGGTGTAGGCGGCTGAGCTGACCGTGCGGTCGAGCAGGCCGCCACGGCTGCGGGCCGCGAGCACGCCGAGCACCGTACCGAGGACGACGGCGAGGGCGAAGGCGGTCACGGCGAGGAGGACGGACCAGCCGACGCGTTCACCGATGGCGTCGGCGACCGGCTGGCGCAGCACGCTGGATTCCCCGAGATCGCCCTGGAGCGCCGCGGTCAGCCAGTTCCACCAGCGGCTGACGAGTGGTTCGTCGACGCCGAGATTGGCGCGGATGCGGTCGAGGTCCTCCTGGGCCGCGGTCATTCCCGCGGTGCCGGTGTACGCCTTGACCGGGTCGAAGGGCGATGCCGCGGCGACGGCGAACACGCCGAAGGTGACGATCAGGAGGACCGGGAACGCGAAAAGGGCCCGGCGGCCCGCCATACGGGCCATCGGGCCCCAGGGCAGGCGGCGCCCGGTGCGGGGCGCCGCCTTCTCCCCGGTCCCCTCGGTGAGGGCGCCGGTCACTTCTTCGGCGTCCAGTCCTCGACGTTCCACCAGGGGCCGGAGGCCAGACCGTGCTCGTGCGCCTCGACCTGGGTGCTCAGCCCGTCCCACTTGTCATTGACGACGTACAGATGGTCGATATGGGTGAGGAAGGTGTAGCCGGGGTTCTTCACCAGCTCGCGCTGGACGGTTTCGTACGCGGCCTTGCGGACGGCCTTGTCGCCGCTCTGCCGCCCCTTGACCAGGGCCTGGTCCACCGCCGGGTTGTCGTACCAGGCCATGTTGTTGAAGCCGTCGCCCGCGAGGGAGGAGGTGAGCAGCAGATACTGGTCGAAGTCGGGGTCCCCGGGCGCGCCGCCGCCGGCCAGGACCGCGTCCTGCTTCATCCGCGGTTCGATGACCTCCCAGGTGCCGGCCTGGGTCTTGACGGAGATACCGGCCTTCTTCGCGTCGGAGGCGTAGGCGAGGGCGTGGTCCTGGCGGAGCTTGTCGCCCGAGGGGTACCAGAGCGGGAACTCGGCGCGGACGCCGTCCTTCACCCGGATCCCGTCGCCGCCCGGCTTCCAGCCCGCCGCGTCGAGAATCTGCTTCGCCCGGTCCAGGTCCTGGGTGCGTTCGGTGCCCTTGGCGAACCATTCGCTGTCGGTGGGGACGGGGCCGTAGGCGGGTTTCCCGGCCCCTTCGAGGATCTTGTCGACCATGGCCTTGCGGTCGACGGCGACATCGAGCGCCCGGCGGACGGCGAGGTCGCCGGTGACCTTGTTGCCGGTGGGCAGGGTCACGGTGCGGTAGTCGTACGTGGTCGCCGCGTGCGTCTTCCGGGACTTGTCGCCCTTGAAGCCCTCGGCCAGGTTGGGCGGGAGGATGGCGCCGTCGAGGTCGCCGGCGCGCAGCCGGGTCGCCCGGACGTCGTCGTCCTTGATGACCGCCATGGTGAACTTCTTCACCGCGGGCGCGCCGCCCCAGTAGGAGGGGTTCGCCTTGAAGGTGAGCTTCTCGCCCTTGGACCAGGAGCTGAGGAGGTACGGGCCGGTGCCCACGGGCCTGGTGGTGAAGGGGCCGGTGTTCACGTCCTGTCCGGCGAGTGCGTGCCGGGGCACGATCGGGTGGACGGTGCGCTGGGCGAAGGGCGCGTAGGGGTACTTGAGGGTGAAGACGACCGTGTCGCCGCCGGGGGCCGTGACGTCCTTGACGGCGTCCAGCTCGGACCGGGAGGCGTTGTTGGTCTTCGGGTCGAGGACGGTCTTGTAGGTGAAGACGACGTCCTCGGCGGTGAACGGCTTGCCGTCGCTGAAGGTGACGCCCTTGCGGAGGGTGTAGGTGTACGTCAGCCCGTCGGGGCTGACCTTCGGGAGGGCGGCGGCGAGTGCGGGCTTCAGCTGCATGTCGGGGCCCATGGCGAGCAGCCCGTCGAAGATCTTGGAGTTGCCGTCCTTGCCGAAGCCGAGGAGGGGGCTGAGGCTCTCGGGCTCGGTCGCGATGCCGACGACGGCCGAGTCCTTGGCGCCGCCCGCGGAGCTGCTGCCCGGATTCGAGCAGGCGGTGGCTCCCGCGGTGAGCGCAGCAGCCAGGGCGACGGCCGCCGCCCGGTGTATCCGGCGGCCGGGACGGGCCACGCGGGCCGATGGAGCGGACACGGTACCCACACCCCTAATGAAGATCAACCGTTATTGCGAATTCCTCGCAATTAAACAGCATGTACAGGCCACGAGGCACCGGGGCCTCCTGAACCCGGGCACCCCTCCGGCAGAGTTGTGACGGAGGCCACACCCATGGTTCGCGGGCCCGGCGTGCGCCGCCTCGGACCCGGTACGGGTGGCCCGTACCCGGTCCCGGTCCCGGGCGGGGGCCCTGCTCCGGGACGGGCACGGGCGGAGGGTCCGGCCGGGTACGACAGGGGGTGGACAGGTGACAAGGGCGAAACTGGTGCCACGGGTGGTCTGGGGCAAGGTGGTTCCGTGGACCGTGGCGGTGCTGGTGCCGGTGCTCGTGGCGGGCTGGATCTGGTGGCGGGAGAGCGATACCGGCGCCCGCTGGCGGTTCGAGGACGCGATGGACTCGTTCTGCGGTGGACTGCTTGCCCACCGGGAGGGCCCACTGTTCGAGGGACTGCCGGTGGGCACCATGCTGGAGAACGAGCGTCGGCTGCGTCAGGACGCCTGGGCCTGCGGACTGCAGTCCCCGAGTCTGCAGGTGGTCGTGGCACGACTGCGCGAAGGCGAGAAGGAGCGTGTCGCGCGAGTCGTTCCGGAGTTCCGCGGCGAGCGGTCACCGGCTCCGGTCGGCGGCGGCCGGCAGGGGTCGTCGGACGGTCATCTCACGGTGATCGTGGTCGGCTGCCGGAACAGCGCGGACCGGATCGCGGTCTCCGTGAACTCCTACCGGTCCCGAGAGGAGAAGGACGAGCACCGGGTCGGCGGCTGGGTGGATTCCGATCTGTTCCGGGCCCGGTTCGCGACCGCGACAGCCGTCGAGGCCGCCGGGCGGTGGAACTGCGAACCACGCGCGGGTGAGGCGCTCACCGCACTTCCCCCCGTACTCGCCGCGGAACCGGTCGGGCAGGCGAACGGAGCGTGCGCCGGGCTGCCGTTCGCCCGCGACCGACGGCTGGACACCGTCCACGAGACCCCACCGGGCAGGGGCGGCCTGGTGGAGAAGTGCACGGTCGAATCAGCGGACTTCGACGGCGCCTATGTCTTCCGGGCCCGCTTCGGTCTCGCCGCGGCGCAGCGGAGCGGCGGGGAATCCACCGGCCACTCCGGGGATGCCGGGGCGGACGGTTCATGGCTGTGGGGCAGCGCCCGGTGTCCCGGGGACGCGGCGCGGAGCCCGTTCACCGGATACCTGCCGCCGGAGGCACGGACGGCGCCGGACGGCCGGGCGACCGGCGATCGTTTCGGGCTGCCCGCTTTCCGGGCGTTCGCGGAGCGCGCGGCCGCACGGCACGGCTGCACCGATCTGAAGCTGCCCCCGGCCGTGCGCTGACCGGCCCGGCGGGGGCGCGGTCAGTCCCCCCGGCGGGGCCGGGCGCGGACGTGCATGCGTTCGCCCTGGGGGCCGAAGAGGCTCAGGAACTCCACCGGCTTGTCGCCCGCCGTGCCGAACCAGTGGGGGACGCGGGTGTCGAACTCCGCCGCCTCCCCCGGGCCCAGTTCGATGTCGTGGTCGCCGAGGACGAGCCGGAGCCGGCCGGAGAGGACGTACAGCCACTCGTAGCCCTCATGGGTCCGGGGATCCGGTTCGCCGGGGCCCGGCTGCTGGATCAGTTTGTACGCCTGGAGGCCGCCGGGCCTGCGGGTCAGGGGCAGCATGGTCCGGCCGTCGCGGACGATCGGCTGCGTACGCACCCGGGGGTCGCCGACGGGCGGCGCCCCGACCAGTTCGTCCAGCGGCAGCTTATGGGCCCGGGCGAGCGGCAGCAGAAGCTCCAGGCTCGGCCGGCGCTGCCCGGACTCCAGCCGCGAGAGGGTGGAGACGGAGATCCCGGTGGCCTCGGAGAGCGCTTCGAGGGTGGCGCCGCGCTCCCGCCGGATCCGCCGCAGCCGCGGGCCCACCTCGTCGAGTACGGCACCGATCCCGTCCGTCCCGCCACCGCCGTCCGCCGCCGGGTGCCGGTCCTCGTGTCGCTGTCCACCTGCCATGAGTCCATTGCAGAAGCAGCAAGGCCGTTTGTCAATCCGGCAGACCGGTCCGGGGGGGCGGGGGTCCCGATGGGGGACCGTACGGCGCCGGACGCGCTCCGCTGAACGCCGAAAGGGGTACACCGCGGCGAGAACGTGCGGGTCGGCCGAGTGATCCTTTCACCCTCCCTGGTTCGACCAGAACAGGAAGTCCGCCCAGAAGGCTGCTGTGGCGTCGACGACCGGCCGCTCCCCGGTTCCCTCCCGCGGGCCGCCGAACTCCTCCTGCACGTAATCGATGAGGTCGTATCCGTAGGGGATGATGTCGGCGCCGCGGATCGACAGCACCGGGTGCGCATATGATTCCCGGCCGGCCGGCAGGTAGCGATGGGAGTAGACCGGAACGAGCTGCGGCACTGACGCCAAGTGCGCCCTCGCGCCGGCCATGGCGTCCGTCCGCCGGGCAGGGCGAGCGCCCCAACCCGGATGCCAGAAATCCGCCTCCGCCACCGCGAACAGTACGTCCTCGACCGGCCTGCCGAGCCAGGAACGGAGCAAGGCGGCATCGCCGTGGCGCCAGTCGGGCCACCCCCCTCCGGTGGGCAACCCGACCGAGAGGAACGCGCGGTGATCGTCGGCGAACGCAAACCCGAAACGCGCTTCGACACGGGCCAACTCCTGCTCCGTCAGCCCCGGACGGATCTCGGCGCGCCCCAGCCGGGCCAGCAGGCGTGCGGCCTTGGAACCGAGTCGCACCCCCGACTTGTCGACCATTCATGCAGGCTGCAACCCCATGACGGGCAACCAAGCGCCAAGGGCTCAGTGTGCCGTCCTCCGCAGAACGACGACCACCGGACCGGCCCCGGGGCCGGTGGGCTCGCTTTCGGCGTGCAGTTCGCGGTGAGTGGCGCCACGCTTGCAGCTCCACCACCGGAGGATGGCTGCAACCCGCCGTTGCCGACCCCGGTACGCCGCTAGGATCCGGGCATGGTCATCGCGCCGGAGCCCCCCAGAGCCCAGGACACCACCCTGTGCCGCTCGCGGCTCTGTTGTCGCCGCTGACGAGAGCCGGCTCCGCCGCTTCCCGCGCACCCGCCCCGTTTCCGTGGTGTCCTTCGTGCGCTCTTCGCCGTCCCCTGCCGTCCAACGCCGTCCGGAGGCCTCCGTGTCCCCTGCTCTCCACCGCCGTGATCTCCTCAGGCTGCTCGCCGCCGCACCGCTCTCCGGGCCGCTGGCCCTGGGATCCGCCGGTGCGGCGGCCGCCGCGCCGGGGATCGTCAAACCTTTGCCTCCCGAAGTGTTCACGCTTCGGGGAACGAACGCCGAAACCCGTCAGGAGGCCTTACGCGGCACCGGGACGCTCACCCCCGCCGACCGCTTCTTCGTCCGCAACCATACCTCCACGCCCCTCATCGACGAACGGGACTGGAAGCTGACGGTCTGGGGCAGTGGGCTGCGCGGCGGGCGGCCGGTGGACTTCGACTACGGGCGGCTGCGTTCCCTGCCCTCCGTGACCAGGACCGCCGTGGTGGAGTGCGCGGGCAACGGCCGCAGCTTCTTCGCCACCCAGCAGGGCGAGCAGGTGAGCGGTACGCCGTGGACGCTCGGCGCGGTGGGAGCGGCGCGCTGGCGCGGGGCACGGCTGCGGGACGTGCTGGAACTGGCCGGGGTCTCGCCTTCGGCGGTATCGGTGATGCCGCGCGGACTCGACGATCCGTTCGCCGTCGACGGGGTGGATCTGGGCCGGGTGCGGCGCCCGCTGCCGATCGCGAAGGCCGTCGACGACGTGATCCTCGCATACGAGATGAACGGGGAGCCGCTCCCCCGGGACCACGGGTTCCCGGTGCGGCTGATCGTGCCGTCGTGGATCGGGATCGCCTCGGTGAAATGGGTCGGTGACATCGAGGTCGCCGAGGTGCCGCAGTCCTCCCCGTGGGACACCCGCTTCTACCGTCTGTTCGGGGCGGCCCATCCGGTGGAGGGGTCGCCGCCGTTGTCCCGGCAGACCGTGAAGAGCATGGTGGAACTGGAGTCCGGGGCGGTTCTGGAGGCGGGGCGGCGGCACCGGATCACCGGGCGGGCCTGGTCGGCCCATGCCCCGGTGCACCGGGTGGAGGTGAGCACCGACTCCGGAGCCAGCTGGGCGGTGGCGCGGCTCTGCGATCCACCCGCCCGGGGCGGTCTGACGCGCTGGACGTTTCCCTGGCGGCCGGAGCGAACGGGCCCGGGAGCGGTGCTGGCGCGGACCACCGACCGGGCCGGGAACACCCAGCCCGGCCGGACGGTCCACAACACCCAGGGATATCTCTTCGACGCCGTGGTCCGGCATCCGGTGACCGTCGCCTGACCGGTGCCGGCTCCCGGCCGCCGCCCGGGTCAGCGGGGGAAGAGTTCGAAGGCGACGGCCGGACGGCCGCCGAAGCGGGCGGCCGTGGTCTCGGCGATCCCGGTGAGGAAACCGCGGCAGTACTCCTCCGGGTTCCGGTCGGTGAGCCCCTCGATATAGGTGCGGTGCTCCAGCAGGGAGGCGACGGAGCGTTCGAGGCCGGGTCCCGCGTCCACCGCGTGCGTGGGACCGGTGGAGCCGGCGACGGCGACCCAGCGGACGCCGTCCCACGGTTCGAGGCCCTGCTCCTCGACGAGTTCGGGGAAGATCCACCGATTGCCCGCATCGGCCGCGGCGTCGAGGGTGGCCCGGCCGACCGCCCGGTGGTCGGGGGTGTTCCACACCGTGCCGCCCCAGGTGTCCCGGTGGTTGAGGGTGATGACCAGTTCGGGCCGGTGGCGGCGGATGGCGGCGGCGATATCGCGGCGCAGCGCGGTGCCGTACTCGATGACGCCGTCGCGGTGGCCGAGGAACTCGACGGCCGTCACCCCGACGACCGCGGCACTCGCCCGCTGCTCGCGTTCGCGCAGCGGGGCGGCTTCCGCGGGAGGCAGGGTGTCGATGCCGGCCTCCCCGCGGGTGGCGAGGAGGTAGGCGATCTCCTTGCCGCCGTCGGTCCATCCGGCGATCGCGGCGGCGCATCCGTATTCGAGGTCGTCGGGGTGGGCGACGACCGCCAGGGCCCGCTGCCAGTCGTCGGGCATCGGCGCGAGCTGTGGGGGGTGGTCCGTGGCGTCGGTCATGATCGCAGGATACGTCGCGGGTCCCGGCACTCCGGCGGAATGCCGGGCTCCGGCGGAGCCGTCCCGACCGGGCCCGGACAGGGCTCAGATCTCGCCGCGGGCCAGGCCGATCAGCCGGTCGAGTACGGCCGGTCCGGTCCGCAGGCCGTCGTGCTCGTACTCGTCGGTCACCCAGGTGCGCAGCCCGCGGACGGCACGCGCGGTCTCCAGGGAGTGGGCGGTGTCGACGTACATGTCGTCGTGGTAGACGACGGCCGCGACGGGGACCTCGTTGGCGGCGAGGCGGGCGGGGTCGAAGAGCGCGGGCCAGTCGGTGCGGTGGGCGAGCAGTTCGGCGGCCTCGCGCAGGGGGCTCAGGGCGGGGTCGGTCTCGAAGTGCCAGGGGTGGATGGTCTCGCCGGTGAAGAGCAGGGGCGTATCGCCTTCGAGGGCCGCCCGGGCGTCGAACTGCGGGAACTCGGCCCGGACCCGTTCGGCGCCCCAGGCGGTGGGACGGCCGCCGTGGCCCCCGTAGCAGGCCTCGTGGAGCAGTGCGTAGAGGGGGTGGCCGGCGAAGGAGAGGGCGGCGAGCACCGACTCCTGGAAGGCGTCGGAGAGTTCGAGCCGGTCACCGGCCCGGATGAAGGCGTCCTCCAGCAGATAGTGCAGGCGGTGGCTGCCGTCGGACGTGCCGAGCATCAGCCCGAGGGACTGGAAGGCCTCCGGGGTCAGGACGTAGCCGCCGGGCAGTACGGTGCGGTGCTCGGCCAGATGGGCGGCGATCCGGCGGACCCGGTCCACATCCATCGGGTAGCGGTCGTAGTGGGCTTCCGCCTTGCGCTGAACGCGCGGATAGGCGGCCCGGTAGACCTCGTCCACATGGTGGTGGAGGGAGGGCAGTCCGCCGGTGATGAACACCTCCCGGAGGCCTTCCGGGGCGGTGCCGAGGTAGGTGGTGGCGCAGAAGCCGCCGAAGCTCTGGCCGAGGACGCTCCAGGGGGCGCCGCCGGTGAGCCGGCGGCGTACCGTCTCGCAGTCGCGGACGATGCTGTCGGCGCGGAAGAGGGCGAGGCGGTCGGCCTGGGCCGAAGCCGAGCCGACAGCGGCGAGCGACTGGCGGTTCTGCGGGGTGGAGGCGCCGGTACCGCGCTGGTCGAGAAGGAGGACGCGGTACTCCTCCAGAGCCCGGCCCAGCCAGGCCTGGCGGCCCCAGAGGCGGCGGGCGCCGAAACCGGGCCCGCCTTCGAGATAGACCAGCCAGGGCAGTTCGTCACCGGCGCGTCCGGGGGCGACGATCTCCCGGCCGAACAGCTCCAGTTGCGTCCCGTCCGGGTCCGTGTGGTCCAGGGGGACGAGGAACCGGTGGTCGGTGAGGACGGCGCCGGGCTGGTGGTAGCGGGTCACTGGGGCTCCTGCCGTGTGTTCTTCCGGGGTCACGCCCGCCCATGGGATCACACGGGTCTCCCCTGGGCGGGCACGGGTCACCCGCGGCGGAGCACCGGCGGCCCGCGGCCCCTGCGGCGGGCCGGGCGGCCCGCCAGGAGGTCAGGAGGTGCCGAAATCGTCCGGGGTCCTCATCCGGCTGCGGATCCACTTCCCGGCCTCTTTGAGGGACGACGTTCCGGCCCAGGGTCCGCCGCGGTCGCAGGTGCCCTGTTTGAACACGGCTCCGGAGCGGTGGTCGTCGGAGTAGTTCCAGTTGATCCAGCTGATCTTCTTCTCGGCCAGCAGGTCGAGGTAGCGCCCCGCCATGGCGAAGTCGTCGGCGCCCTCGCCCGCGTAGTTCTGGGTGCCGAACTCGGTGACGAACAGGGGGATCCGGTTCGCGGCGCGCGACAGGGCCGCGTAGTACTCCTCCCGGTGCGAGGCGGCGTAGAAGTGGAAGGTGTACATGATGTTGGCGGCCTTCACGGGGTCGGCGACGACCTCGGACTCGTCGGAGCCGTCGGAGACGCCGAGGGACGACCAGGCGCGGGTGCCGACGAGGACGGGGGTCTCGGCGTCCACTCGCCGGATGACCGGGATCAGCTGCTCGGCGTAGCTCTTGACACGGGACCAGGAGACTCCGCTGGGCTCGTTCGCGATCTCGTAGAGCAGGTTCTTGCGGTGGCCGTGGCGGCGGGCGATCTCGGTGAAGAAGGTCTTCGCGCGGGTGAGGTTGTGGTGGGGGTCCCCGGGGGTGAGCATGTGCCAGTCGACGACCGCGTACATCCCGCGCTCCGACGCCTGCTCGATCAGCCCGCTGACCAGGTCGGTGAAGCGGCGCGGGTCGGTCTCGTAGCCGCCTTCCTGGACATACAGCGAGAGGCGTACGACGTCGGCCTTCCAGTCCCGGGCCAGGGCGTCGAGGGCTCCGCCGGTGGCGCACCGGGGGTACCACTGGAGTCCGTGGGTGGACATACCGCGCAGCTGGACCGGCCTGCCGCGTTCGTTGCAGAGCTTGGTGCCGCAGACCCTGAGCTGTCCGTTGACCGCGGCGGGGGTGCCCGCGGGCGGGTCGGCGGCCTTCGCCCGGCCGGTGCTCACCGTCCCGGTGCTCGCGGGCCGATGGACACCGGCGCCGTCCGGCCGGCGGTCGGCGGAGGAGGCGTTCCCGGCCTCGGCCGCCGCCGCGGTGCCGGGTCCGCCGGCGGTGCCCGACGGAACGGCCGCGAGGCCGAGAAGCAGGGCGGCGGCGACCGCCCCGATACCGGCCGAACTGCGCCAGGAGTGGCCCGAGGGTTTCATGGTGTCTCCCGTGTTCCTGCTTCGTGGGGGTTCGTGGGGATCCCGGGATGGTTAGGAAAGTTTCCTAACTCGGATGGAAGCAGCACCGCGCCACACTTACAAGGGTCATGACAAAAACGGTGACGGCTCCGCCCCGGAGGTACCGGTGGCCCGGGGTGCCCGGCCGTACACGCGTCCACCGGCGGCCGCCCCGGACGGTCGCCGACCGTGTGCGGCCTCCCGGCGCCCCTTCTAGCGTGAGGGCATGATCCGGTTCGAGCAGGTCGGCAAGGTGTACCCGGACGGCACGACCGCCGTCGACGACCTCTCGTTCGAGGTGGCCGAGGGCGAACTCGTGACCCTGGTGGGCCCGTCGGGCTGCGGCAAGACGACCACGATGATGATGGTGAACCGGCTCATCGAGCCCACGTCCGGCCGGATCACCGTCGACGGCGAGGATATTTCGACCGTCGACCCGGTACGGCTGCGCCGCCGGATCGGCTACGTCATCCAGCAGGCCGGGCTCTTCCCCCACCGAACGGTCCTCGACAACACCGCCACCGTCCCCGCGCTCCTCGGCTGGAAGAAGCCGAAGGCCCGGGCCCGGGCGGCGGAACTGCTCGACCTGGTCGGCCTCGACCCCGAGGTCTACGGCTCCCGCTATCCGGCCCAGCTCTCCGGCGGTCAGCGCCAGCGGGTCGGGGTGGCCCGCGCGCTCGCCGCCGATCCCCCGGTGCTGCTGATGGACGAACCGTTCGGCGCGGTCGACCCGGTGGTCCGCGAACGCCTCCAGAACGAGTTCCTGTCGCTCCAGGCGACGGTGCGCAAGACGGTCCTCCTGGTCACGCACGATATCGAGGAGGCGGTCCGGATGGGGGACCGGATCGCGGTCTACGGGCAGGGGCATATCGCCCAGTACGACACCCCGGCGGCGGTGCTCGGCGCTCCCGCCACCGACGAGGTGGCCCGGTTCGTCGGCGCGGACCGGGGACTGAAGCGGCTCTCGGTCACCCGGATCGAAGCCGGTGACCTCGAAGAACCTCCGGTGGCCCGGCTCGGCGAGCGGGCGGACACGGCCGCCGCCCGGCTGCGTGCCGAGGGCGCGCGCTGGGCCGTGGTGCTCGGGCCCGGCGGTGAACTGCGCGGCTGGGTCGCCGCGGACGCCCTCGCCATCGCCGGGGACGGCGGTACGGTCGGCGAACTGACCCGGCGGATGGAGGCCTGGGTTCCGCTGGGTGCCCCGCTCAAGAAGGCATTCGGGGAGATGCTCCAGCACGACGCGGGCTGGGTCGCGGTCCTCGACGGCGACCTCTTCGCCGGTGTGCTGACCCCGGCCAAGCTCCACGAGGCGCTGCGCCGTTCGGTGGACGCGGAGGCGAAGGGCGTGGCGCGGGAGGACGTCGACTTCGACTCGGTGGCGGACGCCTGACATCCGGCCGGGCCGTTCCCGGCGCGGCGTGACACCGGTGGCGCCGGACGGGGACAAGGGCGTCACCGGATTGGGCTACCGTGCTGGTGTGCTGATCACGGGTGGGGAAACGACCGCGCCGGGGACCGCGCTGCTGATCGCGGCGGCGCCGGTCGGGAAGGGGCGTCTGGTGGACGCCGGGGCGGTGCTGCCCGCGCTGGCCGCGGTGCCGCCGAGCGCGCTGACGGGGACACCGGCGGCCACGGTCGTCGAACTGGCCGACCCGCTGGACCCGCAGACGGTACTGACGCGCATCCGGGCCGCCGCGACCGCGGAGGGTCCGCTGTTCCTGTACGTCGCGGGGCAGCTCCAGCTCGACCGAAGGCAGCGTCTGCCGCATCTGGCGCTCGCCCGGACGACGCCCACCACCCTGCGCTACACGGCGCTGCCGTGGCACTGGCTGGCCTCCGAACTGACGATCCGCCGCCCCGGGACGACGACCGTCGTCGTCGACCTCGTCACCGCCCCGGAGGTCTGGCGGCGGCTGGCCGACGAGGGGCCCCGGCTGCTGGCACTGGGTTCCGCGATCCGGCTCTACGGGCGGGTGGCACCGCCGCCGGACCGCCGGGAGGCCGTCGTACCGTCGTATCTGGCGGCATGTGCCGCGATCTGGCGCAGCGGCGCGCGGCCGGATCCCACCGCGCTGCACGAGCAGGCGGCGCTCCAGTCGGACTCGGCGGGTGCCCTGTTCCTGGCCCCGGCCGCGGCGATGCCCGTCCCAGCGGCCGTACCGCCGCAGGGGGCCGCCGCTCCGGCGCCTGCTCCGGTGGAGGATCCGCATCCGGCGATCCTGGCTGCGGCGCAGGCGGGACGGCACGGCGAGGCGGCGGCCGTCGCCGCAGCCTGGGAGCAGCGTGAGCTGCGCGCGTACGGCCCCGGTTCGCTCCAGGCGGTCCACTGGCTGGAGGTCCGCGCCGATCTGGCCCGGCTCGCGGGCGATCCGGCGCTGAGCTGCGAACTGTGGATGGCGGCCGCCGATACCAGGCTGACCCGGCAGCAGACGGCGGACGATCCCGATGTGGAGGGCGCGGTCGACCGGGCGCACCACCAGTGGGAGCAGATCGCGGACCCGGAGCGGGCTCGGGCCGCCGCACCGCGGCTGGTCGCCCTGCGGCAGCGGGTGCCGGGCCGTCAGCGGGGCGCGCTGCGGGTGCTCAGGCGACGGCTCGAACAGCTGCATGCGAGTCCCCCGGTCGCGGGCTGAGCGCGCGGGCCGGGCTCAGAGCAGGCCTTTGGACTGCAGATAGGTGCGGGCCACGGCTTCGGGGAGCCGGCGCCAGCTGTCGACCTGTTCGTTCATCGACGCCAGATCGGCGGTGGTGAGGACGGTGTTGAGGGTGTCGAGGGCCCGGACGACGCCGGGGCCGCCCGCGCGGGAGCGGTTGACGACGGGCACGATGTAGTCGGCGTTCTGGAGGTGCCGGTCGTCGGCGAGGAGGACCAGTCCGAACTGGCCGAGCGTGGCGTCGGTGGTCGTGGTCAGGACCATCTGGTCGTGCCCGCTCTGGACGGCCTGTTTGGCCTGGGTGGTGCCGACGCCTTTGGGGTCGACGGCGACGATGTCGATACCGTACGTCTTGCGCAGTCCGGGTTCGCAGTAGGGGCGCTGGACGCATTCGTCGCCCGCGGCGAGCCGTACCGGGAGTTTGGAGCGGCCCAGGTCGCTGAGGGTTCTGAGCTGGTGCTCGGCGGCGTAGGCGCGGGTGACGGCGAAGGCGTTCTGGTCGACGGCGCGGCCGGGGTCGAGGACGGTCAGTCCGCGGGGGGCGGCCAGCCGGCGCAGCGCGGTCATGGTCTTCGTCAGGTCGGGTGAGCCGACGGTGGGTGCGTCGGGTCCGTTGGCCTTGGCGTTCAGCCAGTCGGCGAAGGTGGCCGCGTATTCGGGTACGACGTCGATCCGGCCGCTCTCCAGCGCCGGTTCGTACAGCTCCCGGTTGGTGACGGAGAGGATGGTGGCCCGGTAGCCGGAGTGCCGCAGGAGCAGTGCGTACATCTGGGCGAGCAGGTCGCTCTCGGTGAAGCCGGCCGATCCGACGGTCAGATCGCGGCTGTTGCCGGGGGGTGCGGTGATGTCTCCCCGCTGTTCCAGCGCGGGTCCGGTGGTGCAGCCGGTGAGCACCGTCAGGACGAGGAGGGCGGCGGCGAGGGGGCGGCGGTTCATCGGTGCTCCGCCTGTCGCGCTCCGGCCGGGGCGAGCCGTTCGGCGAGCACGCAGACGCCCTCCACCAGGAGGGCGAGCGCGGCGACCAGCACGGCGCCCGCGACGACCTGGGGGGTGGAGGCCAGATTGAAGCCCGCGGTGATGATCCGGCCCAGTCCGCCGCCGCCCGCGAGCGCGGCGATGGTCGCGGTGGCGACGAGCTGGACGGCGGCGATCCGTACGCCGGTGAGGATCAGCGGAAGCGCGAGGGGCAGCTCGACGCCGCGCAGCAGCTGGCTGCCCGTCATGCCCATACCGCGGGCCGCCGCGACGACATCCCGGTCGACGCCGCGCATACCGACGTAGGCGTTGGTGAGCAGCGGTGGTACGGCGAAGAGGACGAGGGCGATGACCGTGGGCCCTTCGCCGTAGTTGCCGACCGGGCTGAGCAGCAGCAGGACGAGGACGGCGAAGGTGGGCACGGCCCGGCCGGCGTTGGCGATGTTGACGGCGAGCGCGCCGCCGCGCCCGAGGTGGCCGAGGACGAGGGCGACCGGGAGGGCGATCAGACAGCTCAGGACGAGGCAGACGGCGGTGAGGACGATGTGTTCGGTCAGCCGCTGGGTGATGCCGCCGTCGCCGGACCAGTGGTCGGCGCTGGTCAGCCAGGACCAGGCCTGGGAGAGGGTGTTCACCCGGCCCCGCCCTGGTGCCGGGCCCAGGGGGTGGCGAGCCGCTGGACGAGGAGGAGCAGCAGATCGGCGGCGACGGCGATGACGACGCAGAGTACGGACGCGGTGAGGACCTGGGCCTTGAAGTAGGTGTTCATCCCGGCGTAGATGAGGTTGCCGAGGCCTCCGTAGCCGACGATCGCGCCGATGGTGACCAGGGAGACCGCGGAGACCGTGGCGATCCGCAGGCCGGCCATGGCGGCGGGCAGCGCGAGCGGGAGTTCGACGGTGATCAGGAGTCTGAGCGGTCCGTAGCCCAGGCCCCGGGCGGCCTGCCGGGTCTCCTCGGGGACGGCGCGCAGTCCGGCGAGGATGTTCCGGACCAGCAGCGTCAGCGAGTACAGCACCAGCCCGGCGATGACCAGGGAGGCGGAGAGCCCGTACACCGGGAGCAGCAGGGAGAACATGGCGAGGGACGGGATGGTGTAGAGGATCGTGGTGAGGGCGAGGACCGGTCCGGCGGCCCAGCGCGCGGTGCGGGCGGCGACGGCCAGCGGTACGGCGACCACGACGGCCAGCGCCACGGAGACGGTGGTGAGCTGGAGGTGCTGGAGTACGGCGTCCTGGAGGATCTCGCGGCGGGTGGAGAGATAGGCGCCGCAGATCCAGTCGTTGCGGGCGAGGCAGTCGTCCGGCGCGGCGCCGGGCGCGGTCCATGTCCCGGGCACGGTCCACCTCCTGAACGCGGTCGTCTGCCCATTCGAGCGCGGGGGCGGCCGGGCCGCGCGCCGCCGGGGCCGAACGGGCGATACGGCCCGCGGGGGATCCGGCCGGGGCGCGGGGGCGGGGCGGCCCTGTGGTGCGGCGGCCCGCCGGGCACCCGGCGGGGCCGTCCGGGCGGGGCCCGGGGCCGTACCGCCACCCGCTGTCGGCGGCCGGCCGGAGCGGCACTAGGTTGAACCGCGCAGAACGAGATCGCACGACGAGCCGGGAGGTTCACCTCTATGACAGCCGATACGCCGGACAGCGGGACGGGCAGGTCGCGGCATCCGGAGTTCGACACCGGGGCCCCGCATTCGGCCCGGGTCTGGAACTACTGGCTGGGCGGCAAGGACAACTACCCCGTCGACCAGGAGGTCGGCGAGGAGTTCCGGCAGTCGTTCCCCGGGATCGTCGACCTGGCGCGGGACTCCCGGGCGTTCCTCGCCCGTACGGTGACCTATCTCGCGCGCGAGGTGGGGATCCGTCAGTTCCTCGACATCGGTACCGGTCTGCCGACGGCCGACAACACCCATCAGATAGCCCAGCGGGCCGCGCCCTCGTCCCGGATCGTCTACGTGGACAACGACCCGCTGGTCCTGGCGCACGCCCGGGCGCTGCTGGTGAGCACCCCCGAGGGCGCCACGGACTATATCGACGCCGATCTGCACGATCCGGTGGCCATCCTCGGCAAGGCCCGGGACATTCTGGACCTCAGCCGTCCGGTGGCGCTGACGCTGATGCAGGTGATCGGCCATGTCTCCACGTACGAGGAGGCCCGGTCCATCGTGGGGACGCTGATGGACGCCCTGCCGTCGGGGAGCTACCTGGTCTTCAACGACAGTGTGAACACCCACGCGGGCAATGCCGAGGCCACCCGGCAGTACAACGCCAGCGGGGCCGCTCCGTACTTCCTGCGGAGCCCGGCGGAGGTGGCCGGGTTCTTCGAGGAGCTGGAGCTGCTGGAGCCGGGCGTCGTACCGCTGGCGCGGTGGCGCCCGGAGCCGGACGCGGTCACCGACGGCGATGTCATCGCGCTGGGCGGGGTCGGCCGCAAGGCATGACAGCCGGGCCCCGTACCCGTACGGCACGGTGCGGGGATGCGGGGCGGTGACTGCCGCCGGGGCGGGCCCACGCCCCGGCGGCGGACCGGGCTCTTCGCGGACACCGGTGGAGACGCCCCGGGAGCGGAGCCGCTACCGCGCCGGGACGTCCCGAGCGGCGCCCGCGCGCAGCACCTCTCCGAGGTCGTGGGCGATGTCGTGGAGCAGATGGCGGGTGAAGAAGTCCACGGTGAGCCGCTCGCCGGGGAACCGCGGATCGTCGTGGTCCCAGTCGGCGGCGGTGAGCGCGGCAAACCTCAGGGCCAGTGCGCGGGCGGCCCGCCCCAGTTCGCCGGCGACCCGCCGCGGGTCCTCGTCGCGGTAGAGCCCCGGCAGCTGTCCGGCCGGGGCCGCCGGATCCGGCAGCGGTCCGGGGCCGGTCCCGAGCGTCAGGTCGAGCCGCTGGTGGAAGAGCAGGCACATGTCCCGTACGTGGCAGGCGTGTTCCAGCGGGGACCAGGCGAGCGCCCCGACGGGACGCGACGTCGTCCGCGGGTCGGCCAGTGCGCGCTGCCAGCGGGCCGCGTACGTCCGCAGCACCGCCCCGGCGGTCTCCCGCTCGAAGGGCCGGTCGGCGAAATCGCAGCGGTGGCAGCGCGGGAGGGGCAGGGAGTCCGGGATCGTCCGCGTCAGGGGGATCGCGCTCATCGAAACCACGGGTTCCTTCCTCATGGCACGCCGCCCGCCCCGCAGCCGGGTCCCCACCCGGCACGGTCGCAGGTCCCGCCGCCCCGTGTACGGGACACCGGACGGAGCCGAGTCTAGGACGCACAGCCATTCGGTGCAATCTCCGACATTGCCCTCGGTGCAATCGCATG
This sequence comes from Streptomyces sp. NPDC094448, assembly GCF_044763775.1. Taxonomy (NCBI): domain Bacteria; kingdom Bacillati; phylum Actinomycetota; class Actinomycetes; order Kitasatosporales; family Streptomycetaceae; genus Streptomyces; species Streptomyces sp. NPDC094448. Next base: position 155,336 of record NZ_JBIWGU010000012.1, read on the forward strand.
ATTGGATGCGGGCAAAGACCATCTTGCCCGCGCCCGTCCGGCCCGGTGCGCATCGCACGGAAGGGAACGGGCGTTGACGGACTATCAGAGCGTTGCGGACACGGTGACCGAGGAGATCAGGACGGGCGGGCTGCGGCCGGGCGACCGGCTCCCTCCGCTGCGGGACTTCGCCCTCCAGCGCGGTATCGCCGCCTCCACCGCGGGCCGCGTCTACCGGGAACTGGCCCGGCGGGGGCTGACGGTGGGCGAGGTGGGCCGCGGGACCTTCGTACGCGCCGCGCCCGATACGGCCTCCCCCGCGCCGGCCGACGGCGGGCGCAGCCCGGTCGACATGGGGCTGAACTATCCGGTGGTGCCGGAGCAGTCGGATCTGCTGGCGCGCGGGCTGGGGACGATGGTCCGGCCAGGGGCGCTGGACTCCGCGCTGCGGCCGTGCGGTGCGGCCGGGACCGATTCCGCCCGGGAGGCCGCCGCCGATCTGCTGGTCCGGGGCGGCTGGCGGCCCGATCCGGCACGGGTGCTGTTCGCGGGCAACGGGCGCCAGGCGATCGCCGCCGTACTGGCCGCGCTGGTGCCACCGGGTGGCCGGCTGGGGGTGGAGGAGGTGACGTATCCCGCCGTGAAGGCCCTGGCGGCCCGGGTCGGCGCCACCGTCGTCCCGCTCGCCGTCGACGGGGACGGGCTGGTGCCGGAGGCGGTCGAACAGGCCCGGCGGAGTGGGCCGCTGCACGCCGTCTACACCCAGCCGACGCTGCACAATCCGCTCAGTCTGACCATGCCGCCGCAGCGCCGCGCCGCACTCGCCGAGGTGGTGGTCCGGCTGGGGATCCCGGTGCTGGAGGACACCGTCTGGGCCTTTCTCCGCGACGACGTCCCGCCGCTGGCCGCGCTCGCGCCCGAGGTGACCGTTCTGGTCGACAGTCTCTCCAAGCGGATCGCGCCGGGCCTCAACCTGGGGTACGCGGTGGTGCCCCCCGCGCTCCAGGCCGATGTGGCGGTCGCGCTGCGCTCGGGCGGCAGCCTGCCCATGGGGTTCGCCCTGGAGGCGGCTTCCCGCTGGCAGCGGGACGGTACGGTACGGGCGCTGGTGCTGGCGAAGCAGCGGCAGGCCGTGGAGCGGCAGGAGATCGCCCGCCGCGAGCTGGCGGGCTTCACCCTCCGTACCGAACCGCACTCCTACCACTGCTGGTGGGAGCTGCCGGGCAGCTGGCGGTCGGACTCCTTCGTCGCCGCCGCGGCACGGCAGGGCATCGGAGTGGTCCCGGCTTCGGCGTTCGCGGTCGCCGGGCACTGTGCGGTGAACGCGGTGCGCATCGGGCTCGCCTCGCCCCCGGCTCGGGTGCTGCCCCGGGCCCTGGCGACCCTCGCCCGGCTGGCCCGTTCGGCGCCGGACGATCTCGTCGGCGACTGAACTCCCCGGCCGCCGCGGGCTGCGGTGTCCCGGTCAGGGCTCCGGGACCACCTCGACCGAGCCGATGTACTCCTGGGTCTCCTCCGGGGGCAGCCTGACGGCCTGGGCCCAGTAGTAGATCACCAGACTGAAGGCGGCCACGACGGCGATGTCCCACCAGAGCGGAATCGCGCCGGTGGCACCGCAGACGGCCGTGGAGGCCGGTCCCGTACTGCAGAAGCCGCCCTGCCAGGAGATCACCCCCAGACCGAGCAGATAGACCGGCAGCCACTGGGCAGGACGCCAGTCCGGATGCGGGCGGCGGGGGTTGAGCCGGAGCGCGGCCGACGCGCCGAGCAGGACATAGCCGATGACGATCGCCACGCCGAGCCGCCACAGCGTGTCCCAGCCCGACCAGTAGATGATCAGATTGGCGACGATGAAGGCGACCGGGGACCAGAAGTGCCCCGCGGGCAGCCGGTAGGGGCGGTGCCGGTCCGGATCCTGTCTGCGCAGACACCCCAGGGCCAGCGGCGCGCCCGCGTACATCAGCACGCTCGCCGAGGTGACGAAGCCGACCAGCTTCTGCCAGGTGGGAAAGGGCAGAAAGACGATCAGCCCGACGATGAAGGCGAACAGCAGGCTGAACCAGGGCACCCCGCGCCGGGTCGTGCGCTCGAAGAGGACCGGGACATAGCCGTTGCGGGAGAGTCCGTACGAGACCCGGGAGGCGGCGGTCGTGTAGATCAGGCCCGTACCGGTCGGGGAGATCACCGCGTCGATGTAGATCAGCGCGGCCAGCCAGCTCAGCCCGACGGAGGCGGCGAGCCCGGCGAAGGGGCCCGCCTTCTCGGCGAAGGCCAGATCCCCCCAGCCGTGGACGAAGGCGTCCGGCGGCAGCGCGCCGATGAACACCACCTGGAGCGCCAGATAGATCAGTACGCCGAGGAAGATGGAGCCGATGACCGCCAGCGGGATGTCCCGGGCCGGATTGCGGCTCTCCCCCGCCAGCTGGTCGGCCTGCTCGAAGCCGAGGAACGCGAAGATGATGCCGCTGGTGCTGATGGCGGAGAGGACGCCCTGGGCGCCGAAGGGGGCGAAGCCTCCGTGGCCGAAGTTCTCGCCGTGGAAGGCGGTCGCCGCCAGCGCCACGATCGTCAGTACCGGAATGGCCACTTTCCACCAGGTCGCCACGCTGTTGGTATGGGCGAGCCAGCGGATGCCGAAGAAGTTGACGACGACGAAGAACGCCATGAAGGCGACCGCCAGACCGTAGCCCGCAGGGGTGAGCTGGTGCTCGCCCTTCTGCACCCAGTCGGCGTGGACGCTCAGATAGTTGAGGGACGCCATCACCTCGATGGGGGCGGTGGCCACCGCCTGGAGCCAGGAGAACCAGCCGAAGGAGGCACCCGCTGCGCTGCCGAAGGCGTAGTGCGGAAAGCGTGCGGTACCGCCCGCGACGGGGTAGGCGGCGCCGAGTTCGGCATGGACGAAGGCCAGGATGATGATCGCGACGGCGCCGAGCACCCAGGACAGCAGCGCCGCGGTCCCGGCGGCCTGGGCCGCGAACAGGGCGCCGAACAGCCAGCCGGAGCCGATGATGGACCCTTCGGACGTCCAGATCAGACCGATCAGTCCGATGTCCCGGCGCAGCCCCGGATTGCCGGGTGCCTGCGCGGCGTCGCGCTGCTTCGGCATGGTGCGCCCTCGTGCTTCCGGGACGGGGGCGCGCGGAGCCGGGGTCGTCTCTCGGGTGCGCGGCCACGGGGTGACGGGAAGTGCCGCTGTCACTCTAGGAATCCGGGACGGGATTGCCGTGCGCCGCGCCGGGGCCGCGGCCGGGTCCGCGCCCGGTGTCGACCGGTCGGGTCAACCCGAGCGGGGACGGAAAGGGCGGCGGGCGGGAGGGGCGGCGGGCGGGAGGGGCGTACAGCGGCCCGCCGTACGCCCCCCGGCGTCAGATACCCGCCGACGCCATCTCGATGATGGAGCGGTAGTAGGCCGCGGTCGAGACCACGCAGGCCTTGTACTGGCGGTCGCCGCGCACGGCCAGGAAGTAGTCCCGGATGTTCTGCCAGTACGAGATCAGATAGCCGCGGCCGGGGCGGAAGCCGGGGGGCTTGGGCACCAGGGCGTAGGCGGCGGAACACTGGATGATGCGGTCCGTCGCCTGCGAGAGGACATCGGCCACGTCGGCGTTCATGTTCCACCCGGCGGCCAGCTCGGGGGTCCAGATGGAGGCCGCGATCTCCCGCAGCTTCTCCTGCTCCTCCGGCGTGGGGTCGCTCTGCGCCGCGAGCGCGGTGATCTGTGGTGCCGGTGCGCCGGACGGTGCGGCCTGTGCCTGGCCGACGGCACCGGCGGCGAGGAGCGCCCCGGAGACGGTGAGCGCAACCGCCGCAACGATTCCCGGTCTGCGGATACGAGTGCTCATGACGGACCCTCCCTGTTGCCCGTCGTGTCGACGGGACTCCGTACGGTTGGCTGTGCCGCGCACGGTGACATGGGTGCCGGGGGCCGTCAACGGCGCCTCGCCGGCCGCCGGGGGCGCCGTCCGGTATACGAGCGCCCTACGGTGGACACGCCCAACGGGGCGCGCTACGCTCCGAGTTGGTCTAGACCTAGTTCTCTCCGCGATCGCCCCGCGCACTGTTCCCGGCGGGACCGGGATACCTGGCAGCGCGCCCGGCATCGCCCCGGGGAGTCCGCTGCGGCGCCGGAGGCACCCGAACCCGGCAAGGCCCGCGGAGGACGACCCGACCGCATGCGGCACCCCACCCACTCCATCCCCCCACTCATGGAGCACAGCATGCGCAACAGATTCACCGCGTCGCTGCTCGCCGTCGGACTGGCGGGCGTCACCCTGTTCACCGCCTCGGGCAGCGCCCAGGGCCACGGCTATGTCGACTCCCCCGTCAGCCGCCAGCAGTTGTGCGGTAACGGTACGGTGCTCGACTGCGGCCAGATCGAATGGGAGCCGTGGAGCGTCGAAGGCCTCAAGGGCTTCCCGCAGCGCGGGCCCGCCGACGGCACGATCTGCGCCGGCGGCAACGGGCGCTTCTCCGAACTGGACGATCCTCGCGGCGGCGCCTGGCCCACCACCCGGCTGACGGCCGGCCGGGAGCACACTTTCGTCTGGCGGATCACCGCCAAACATGCCACCACGGACTTCCGGTACTTCGTCACCAAAGACGGCTACAACCCCGCGAAGAAGCTGGCCCGGGCCGATCTGGAGCCGCAGCCGTTCCTGACGGTGCCCTTCGGAGGCGCACGTCCCGGAGCCACGGTCACGCACTCCGGCGTACTCCCCCAGAAGTCGGGCCGTCATCTGATCGTCGGCGTGTGGACCGTCGCCGATACCGAAAACGCCTTCTACACCTGCTCCGACGTCCAGTTCTGACCGTTCCCACCGTTCCCACCGTTCCGGCCGTTCCGACCGCTCCGGCCGTTCCGGAACCCGGGGCTGCCGGGCGCCTGCCGAGGCGCCCGGCAGCCGTCCGGGACGGAGGTCAGGCGCCGTCCAGCCAGCCGCGGCGGCCCAGTTCGGCGACGAACCGGCCGTAGGCGTCCTCCAGGGCAGCCCGTTCGGCCGGGACCGGTTCGGTCACGGCCGACGCCGCCCCGGGGCCGCCGGTCATGGCGGCGGCGCAGGCGGCGAGGGAGGTGTGGAGGGTGCCCGATGCGGCGAGGAGCGCGGCGCCGAACGCCGTCTCCGCCCGCTCGGCGACCTGAACCGGCCGGTCGAGGACGGTGGCCCGGATCGCGTTCCACACCGGGCTGCGGCTGCCGCCGCCCGCCGCGAAGAGCGGACCGGAGACCGGGACGCCCAGGCTCCGCACCCGTTCGACTGCCAGCCGTTCGAGGAAGGCGACGCCTTCCAGCGCGGCCCGGTGGGCGTCGGCCCCGTCCTCGGGCGCACCCAGCGCGAAGCCTCGCGCGCCGGGCGCGACAAAGGGGAACCGCTCCCCTTCCCGGCGGAGCGGATAGCGGAGGTACGAGGCCGGGCCCCGCTTCCGGGCCGCCCGGTCCAGGGCCGCGATCCGCGGCGCGGGCAGCGGGGCGAGGGCTTCACCGCCGGTGTTCGACGCCCCGCCGGGCAGCCACCAGCCGTCGGGGTGGCGGTGGCTGTAGAGGGCACCGGCCGGATCGCGGACCAAAGTGGTGGTCACCCCCTTGAGGACGTACGTCGTCCCCAGAACGCCGACGAACTGCCCCGGTGCGACGGCCCCGGTGGCGAGCTGCCCCGCGCAGCCGTCGGTCATCCCGAGCCGTACGGAGCAGCCCACGGGCAGTCCGGTGGCCGCGGCCGCGGCCCGGCCGACCGTCCCCGCCTCGGTCCCCGGCGCACCCACATCGGGCAGCAGGGCGACGGGGAAGCCGAGGGCGGCGAAGACCTCCTCGGCCCACTGCCCGGAGCGCGGGTCGTAGCCGGTCTTGAGGGCGTGGCTCCAGTCCGCCGGGACGGAGCCGCCGGTCAGGGCACGGCCGATGACCTCGGGTGTGTGCAGCACCCGGCGCAGGGCCGGACCGTGGGTGTGCAGACATCCGACGGCCCGGCCGAGGGCGGCGGTCGGCCCCACGGCCAGGCCCAGGGCGTCCCAGCGGGCGGCCCCGAGCCGCTGTGCCTCGGCGTTGGTCCCGGCGGCGCGCCGGTCGTCGTACATCAGGGCGGGGCCGAGGAGCCGTCCGCCCGCGCCGGTCGGGACGATCGTGCCGGAGGTGGCGGAGACCGCGACCGCCACCACTTCCCGGCCGTGCGCGGGCAGTCCGTCCGTGATGCGGCGGAGCGCGGCCTCGACGGCGGGCCACCAGGCACGGGCGTCCTGTTCGCTGGTGCCGCCGGGGCCGCGCACCGGCGGTGGCAGTGGTTCCCGGGCCTCGCCGTGCACCCGGCCGCGTCCGTCGGCGCAGAGCGCCCGGACCGCCGCGGTGGCCACGTCGACGCCGATCACGACCGGGCAACTGCTCATGGGTGAGGGGGTCCTTTCGGCGCACGGCGGAACGGCGGAACGCGGCACCTCCACGGCTCTGCTCTGCTCCGCCCTGCTCGGTTCGGGTCCCGGGCCTGGACCAGGTCCAGGTCCGGGTCCAGGTCCAGGTCCAGAACTTGGTCCCGAACTTGGTCCTGGTCCGATGCCGGTCCGGTGCCGCGACCCGCCCGGACCAGAACATGTTCCCGGCCGGGTGGAATTCACACCCGGCCGAACATCGCAGGGGTGCCGCCGGGGCGGTTCAGCCCGCGACGGGAACGACCGTCACCTCGGTGTGCTCGCGCAGCCCGGCCAACAGCTCGCCGTCGACCCCGTCGTCGACGATCAGCTCGTCGAGACCGGCCACCGGGCCGACCCGGTGGAGCGCGGTACGCGCCGTCTTGGTGTGGTCGACGAGCATCAGCTTCCGGGCGGCCGAGTTGAGCATGGCGCGTTTGACCAGCACCACATCCTGTTCCTGGTGGTAGGCCATCCGGGCGTCCAGCGCCGAGGCGGAGACCGCGACCAGATCCACCGCGAGGGCTTCTATCGCCTCCACGCACGGTATGCCGAGGAAGGCGTCATGGGTACGGGAGTACTCGCCGCCCAGGGCGATCAGCCGGACGCCCTCCGCCTCGGTGAAGACGTCCACCACCCGGCGGGCGTTGGTGACCACCGTGAGCGGTACGCGGCCGGCCAGCAGCCCGGCCATCGCGAGGACCGTGGTCGAATCGTCGAGCATCACCGACATGCCCGGCTCGACGCGGGCGGCCGCGGCCCTGGCCACGGCCTCCTTCTCGGCCGTGTTGATCCCGAGCCGGTAGCCGAGACCGGCCGCGACGACCGTGGCCGGCCGGGCCGACGCGCCGCCCCGCACGCGCCTCAGCAGCCCGCGGCGTTCCAGGGCGTCGAGGTCACGGTGGACGGTCATCAGGCTCACCCCGGCCAGCGCGGCGAGGTCGATGCCGGTCGCGGTGCCGTGCTCCGTCACATGGGCGGCGATGAACCGCCGGCGTGCTTCGGCGGAGTTGCCGGCCGCGGGTCTCTCGGTCATGGGTCTCCCGGTCATGGGTGGGTGGTCTCCGTCGTGGCGGGGCCGGGGCCGGTCACGGCCCGGCAGGCGGGGACGTTCAGGGTGTGGTGGGGACGTTGAGCGAGTAGAGCGCGGCGCCGGCGGCGGCGAACCGGACCTCGGTGACGGCGCCGTTGTCGAGCCGGGGGAAGAGCTGCCGGTACTGCCCGAGGGGCAGTCCCAGCAGGGCGCAGAGGGCGATCCTCAGCAGGGTGCTGTGGGCCACGACCAGGACCGTGCCGTCGGAGTGGCGCTCCGTCAGGGCGCGCAGCGCGGCGGTGGCGCGGGCGGCCGCGGCGGGCAGGGGTTCCGAACCGGGGAAGCCGCCCGTTCCGGCGTCCTCGCGGAAGCGCCGTACCGCCTCCGGATTCTCGGCGGCCATCTCTGCGATGGTCCGTCCCTCGCCCCAGCCGAAGTCGATCTCCCGCAGCTCTCCGACGATTTCGGTCCGGAGCCCGAGGGCATCGGCGGCGGGCTCCGCGGTGAGGCGGGCACGGCCGAGCGGGGAGGCGGCGACGGCGTCCACCCCGGCCCGTACCGCCCAGCGGCCGAGGGCGGCCCCCTGGGCCCGGCCCTTCGGAGTGAGGGCGACGTCCGAGGTTCCGGCATAGCGGTTCTCCGCATGCCACTCGGTCTCGCCGTGGCGAACGAGGAGGAGACGGGAGGTCATCGGGGCTCCTTACCCAGGGACGGACCGGCGGCCGGATCCGGGCGGCCACGGCAAGAACAACAAGAACAAAGGAACCCGGCAGACCTGAGGACTCGCCGGGGAACGCACGGCAGCGGGAAGGAGGCGGCGACCGCCACGGGCAGCGGCGGGCGGAGGGTCGTTGCCGCTCCACATCACCGCTGTTAAATTTAACAGACGATCTCTCAAACAGGCCCGGGTCCTTCGGACGGAGCCGGTCCGCTCCTCAAGAGGGCCCCGGCCGGGCCGGGGCCATGGCTGCTCCGCTCTCGTTCTGCTCCGCCTGCCCCGCAGAAGGAACGGTGTTCATGCGTATCCTCGCCGCCGGTGACCATTTCGTCCGCCCCGATCTGATCCGTACCGCCCTCGCCCGGGAGCTGCCGGGGACCGGCGGCGAGAGTCCGGAGGTCACCGAGCTGACCCTGCCCTGGCCTTATGAGCCCTTCGGCTCCGTCGGTGGCGTCCAGGAGGCGAGCGGTACGGAGGAGGAGCTGATCGGGGCCCTGTCCGGGGTGTCGGTCTGTGTCACGCAGATGGCGCCGTTCACCGGGCGGGTGCTCGCGGCGGCGCCCGCGCTCCGGCTGGTCGCGGTCTCCCGGGGCGGCCCGGTCAACGTCGACCTCGCCGCCGCAACCCGGCACGGTGTCGCGGTCAGCTTCGCCCCGGGCCGCAACGCCGCCGCGGCGGCCGAGTTCGCCGTGGGGCTGATGCTCGCCGCGATGCGCCGGATCGGCACGGCGGACGCCGAGCTGAAGGCCGGCCGGTGGCGCGGCGATCTGTACGCGTACGAGGAGGGCGGCAGCGAACTCGCCGGTGCCACGGCCGGTCTGGTCGGCTACGGCGCCATCGGCCGGATCGTCGCCCGGGTCCTGCTGGCCTTCGGCGCCCGGGTGCTGGTCGCCGACCCGTACACGGACCCGGTCGCCGCGGCGGCCGACGGCGTGGAGCCGGTCGAGCTGGACGCGCTGCTGCGCCGCAGCTCGGTGGTGAGCCTGCACGCCCGGCTCACCGAGGAGACCCGCGGTCTGATCGACGCCCGGCGGCTCGGTCTGCTGCCGCGCGGCGCGGTCCTGGTCAACTCGGCGCGCGGCGGGCTGCTCGACCACGCCCCGCTGCCGGAACTGCTGCGCAGCGGTGCGCTCGGCGCCCTCGCCCTCGATGTGTACGACGTCGAGCCGCCGCCCGCCGACTGGCCGCTGCGGAACGCCCCGAACGTCATCACCACCCCTCATCTGGCGGGCGCCACCCGGCAGACGGCCCACCGGGCGGCGGCGATCACCGCGGCCGAGGTGGGGCGCTTCGTCCGCGGCGAGCCGCTGGCGCATCCTGCCAACCCCGAGGTTCTCGTGGCGGACCGGTCATGACCGGGGCCGCCGGACCGGGCGCGCCCCGGGGGCCGCGGACGGAACGGTTCCGTGCTCCCGCGCGACCGGGCGGGGAAGGGGGCCGGCCGTGAGTACGGTCCTGGGAGTCGATATCGGCACATCGGTCACCAAGGCCGTCCTCTTCGACGAGGAGGGCGTGCCGCTGGCATCGGCGGCCCGGCCGTCCCGGCTGGACCGGCTGCCCGGCGGGCGGGTGGAGCAGGACCCCGACGATGTCGTGGCGAGCGTCCGGTCGGTGGTGCGCCGGGTGGTGTCGGCGGCCGGACGCCCCCCGGAGGCGCTGGCCCTGACCGGGCAGGGCGACGGGCTGTGGCTGCGGGACGGGGCGGGGCGGCCGGTGCGGCCCGCGATCTCCTGGCTGGACGCGCGGGCCGCGGAGCTGGTGACCCGTTGGCTGGCGGACGGCACGATCCGCCGGGCGTACGCGTACACCGGATCGGGGATGTTCCCGGGCTGCCACGGGCCCCTGCTGCACTGGCTCCAGGAGCACGAGCCGGAGAGCCTCGCCCGTGCCGCCACCGCCGGGTACTGCGTGGACACCGTCGCGGAGCGGCTGACGGGCCGGGTCTGTCTGGACGCTTCCGACGCCACGCTCCCGTTCCTCGACCCCCGCACCCGGTCGTACGCCCCCGACGCGCTGGCCGCCTGCGGGCTGGCGGAGCGGGCCGGGCTGCTGCCGGAGCCCGCCGCCCCGGGGACGGTCCTCGGTCTCGACGCCCGGGGCGCCGCGCTGCTCGGGCTCGCCGAGGGCCTGCCCGTGGTCGCCGGCCCGTACGATCTGCCGGCCTGTGCCGTGGGCAGCGGGGTACGGGAGCCGGGCGACGGGCTGCTGATCCTCGGTACGACCCTGGCCTGCCAGGTGCTGACGGACCGGGTCGACCTCGACCCGGCGGCGGAGCCCGCCGGGATGTGGCTCTGCACTCCGGCCCCCGGGCGCTGGCTGCGGGCCATGCCCGCGATGGTCGGCACCGCGGCACTGGAGTGGGTGCTCGCGCTGGTCGGGGCGGATACGGACGCGGTGGACACGCTGCTCGCCGCGAGTCCGCCCGGGGCGCGGGGGGTCCGCGCCCTGCCGTTCCTGTCCGAGGCGGGCGAGCGGGCCCCGTTCGTGGAGCCCGCGGCGCACGGCAGGCTCGACGGGCTGAGCCTGGCCACCGGCCCGGCGGACGCCGTCCGCGCGGTGTGCGAGGCGATCGCGTACGCCGCCCGGCACTGTCTGGAGACCGCGGGGCTCAGCGGCACCCTGGCGCTGTGCGGCGGGGGCGCCCGTTCGGTGATGTGGGCCCGGCTGATCGCGGATGTGCTCGGCAGACCGGTCCGGATCCCGCTGGCCGAACAGGTCGGTGCGCTGGGCGTGGCGGCGGTCGCGCGCAGCGCGCTGAACGCTTCCTCACCGTCTCCGGTCTTCGCCGGCGCGCCGCCGTCGGCTCACCGGACCGTCGATCCCGGCGCCGGGAACACCGCACGGTACGAGGAGGGGTACGCCCGCTACCGGACCGAACTCGCCCGGGTCAGGGCCCGCTGGAGCGAAGGCGGTCCCCCGAGGCGCTGATCACCGGCCCGGCCCAGTACCCGGTGCGGGTTCCGGAGCCGTGACGGACCCTCGTCACACGGGCAGTCCGGTCCGTCCGCCCTGGTCCGCCCTCTCGTCCCTCTGCCGGTCCGTCCGGCTGCCGAGCCACGATTCCGGAGGATTCATGCGGCTGTCCGTACGCTTGCGGCTCCCCGCCCTGCTGGCCGTCACCGTCCTCACCTCGGCGCTGCTGACCGGCCGGGGTACGGCGGGAGACCTGGGACCGGCCGCCGTCCCGGCCGGGCGGGCGCAGCCGCTGCCCGCGGTGATCGACGGCGGTGCCTGGCGGTCCGGTCATCTCCAGGGGATGGCCCTGGACCGGGCCCGCGGCTCGATGTACTTCTCGTACACCGACCGGCTGGTGAGAACGGATCTCCGGGGGCGGCCGATCGGGTCGGTCACCGGTGTCCCCGGCCATCTGGGGGATCTCGACCTCCACCCCGGCGACGGGCGGGTGTACGGGTCCCTGGAGCACAAGGCGGGGAACGCGTTCTACATCGCCGTCTTCGATCCCGACCGGATCACCCGGATGGATATGGACGCCCGGACCTCCGGGGTGATGACGACCGTCCATCTCCAGCAGGTCGCCGACGACTACACCGCCGATATGAACGGCGACGGGGTCTTCGACGGCAATACCGGCAATACGCCCGACCACCGGTACGGGACGAGCGGTATCGACGGGGTCGCCTTCGGTCCCGCCCTCGGACCGGGCGACGGCCTGCGGCTGACCGTGGCCTACGGGATCTACTCCAACACGGCCCGGTCGGACAACGACCACCAGATCCTGCTCCAGTACGACACCGCCGACTGGGCCCGCTACGAGCGGCCGCCGGGCGGAGCCGAGCCGCATCGCAGCGGTCCGGCCTCGTACAGCGGCCGCTATTTCGTCCATACCGGCAATACCACGTACGGGGTGCAGAACCTGGCCTGGGACCCGGCGACCCGGAACTGGCTGCTGGCGGTCTACCAGGGGAAGAAGCCGGCCTTCCCGAACTACACCCTCTTCGTCGTCGACGGCGCCGTCCCCGCCCGTCCGGGGCTGATCCGCGGTCAGGCCGTTCCCAGGCCGGGCAATCTGCTGCGGCTGGAGCCGACGGGGCTGCTCCATCCCCCCAGCGGGATCCACGGTCGGCGGGGCGGCGGCCAGTACGGCCTCGTCCCCGTCGGCGACGGGACCCACTACGTCGCCGAGACGGGGACGGAAAGCGCGAAAAGCGCGGCAAGCTCGGACGGCGTCACACTCCAGAAGGGACGCGCGGTGCTGCATCGCTGGACGGGAGCGGCGGATCCTTTCGAGCCGGTGGTTCCGCGGGATCGGGCCGTCCGGCGCTGACCGGCGGGACATGCCGTAGCAGCACCGCGACCAGTCCCGCGGTGACCAGGGCGAATCCGGCGCTGAGGACCGAAGCCCCCTGGAGGCCGCTGGTGAACGCCGCCTTGGCGGTGGCGGCCAGGGCATCGCCGCCGGGCATCCGCTCGGCCAGGGCCAGCGCGGCGCCGAGGGTGTCGCGGGCCTCGTCGGGGGCGCCCCCGGGCATCCGGGCCCGGTAGACGGCCGTCGCCACGCTGCCGGTGACCGCGATGCCCAGGGCGAGACCGAGGTCGTACGCCGTCTGGCCGGTGGCGGCCGCCGCGCCCGCCTTCTCCGGGGGCGCCGCGCCCACGGCGAGTCCGGTGCCGAGGACGCTGATCGGGGCCACCCCGAACATGACGACGGTGAGACCGAGGGAGACCGGGAGGACCCCCTCGGCGACGGCGAGGACGGTGTAGCCGCCGAGGGCCACCACCAGTCCGCCGACGATGACCAGGGCCGGGCGGAACCGGGCGGCCAGTACGGGGGTGAGCTGGGAGCCCAGGACCAGCCCGGCCGCCCCGGGGATCAGCCAGAGCCCGGCGGCGAGCGGTGAGAGTCCCCCGACGGACTGGAGGTACTGCGGCACCAGGTACTCGACGCCGTTCAGGGCGGTCATCCCCAGCAGCAGCGCCAGCAGCGCACCGGCGAAGGCGCGGTCGCGGAACAGCCGCAGTTCCAGGAGCGGACGGGCGAGCCGGTTCTGGCGGCGGGCGAACGCCACCGCGAAGGCGGCCCCGACGGCCGACGCGAACGCCGTTCCGGCGCCGGGTCCCTGCCCGGCAGCATCCTTGACGGCATAGATCAGCGGGAGGACGGCAAGAAGGAACAGGGCCACGCTCACCAGGTCGAGCCGTCCGGCGTCCGGGTCGCGGTACTCGGGCAGCAGCACCCGGGCCAGCAGCAGGACCGGCACCATCACGGGTATCCCGATGAGGAAGACGGACCCCCACCACCAGTGGTCGAGCAGCACACCGCCGATGACCGGCCCGGCGGCCAGGCCCACCGACAGCGCGGTCACCCACATGGCGATGGCCGTGGCCCGCTGCCGGGCGTCGGTGAACATATGACTGATCAGGGCGAGGGTGGAGGGGAGGACCGCGGCACCGGCGACACCCAGCAGGGCCCGGGCCAGGATCAGCATCAGGGGGCTGGTGGCATAGGCGGCGAGCAGGGAGGCGGCGGCGAATCCCGCGGAGCCGTACAGGAGCAGTCTGCGGCGGCCGATGCGGTCGCCCAGGGTGCCCATCACAACGAGGGTTCCGGCGGTGAGGAAGCCGTAGACATCGGTGATCCAGAGGAGTTCGCCGCCGGTCGGCCGGAGGTCGCCCGCGAGGAAGGGCGTGGCCAGCCAGAGGACGCCGAGGTCGGCGGTCATCAGGGTGACGGGCAGCAGCAGGACGGCGAGGCCCAGCCAGGGGCGGCGGACGCCCCCGGCGGGCACGGTTGCGGGGCTCATACGGAGGCCTTCGTTCCGTGGTGGTCGGGACGGGGTCGGGGATACGGGCCGGACGGGGGGATCACGGCCGCCTCCGCCTGCGCGAGGAGGGCGAGGACGCGCGCGGGGCGCTGGTGTGCCGGGATTCCGGAGAGTTCGGTGCCGTGGACGAGGCGGACGGTGGCGTCCTCGATACCGCAGAAGCGGGAGATCCCGACCCGCAACTGGAGGTCGAGGGCGGCGCCCAGGCCGCTGTCGGCGTAGTCCGCCGCCCCGGCTCCGGCGAGCCCCAGCCAGACCATCCGCTTTCCGGCGAGCCGGGGCCTGGACCGGCCGTACGCGAAGCCGTAGTTCCACACCCGGTCGATCCATCCTTTGAGGACGGCCGGTACCGAGTACCACCAGACCGGGAAGACGACCACGATGTCGTCGGCGGCGGCGATCCGGTCCATATGGGCCCGCACCTCGGGCGAGTACCGTTTGTCGCGGTTCTCCCAGTCGGGTTCGTCGGCGGGGGTGAGCCGGGGGTCGAAGCCCTCCTCGCGGAGGTCGAGGAGGTCGACGGTGGCGCCGTTCCCGGTGAGCCGGTCCCGCAGCCGGGCGGCGGTGCGCGCGGTGAGGGAGTCCGCCCGCGGGTGGGCGACGACGAGGAGGGTGTGCCGGGGCGCGCCGGCCCCGCGGTCAGATGCCAAGGCCCGAACCTCCGCTCACGTCGAGGTTCTGGCCGGTGACCCAGCGGCCGTCGGAGGAGGCCAGGAAGGCCACCGCGTCCGCGACGTCCTCGGGCTGCCCCACCCGGTTGAAGACGGAGAAGGCGGCGGCCGCGGCCTTGGCCCCGGCGTCGGCCATCCACGGGTGGATATCGGTCTCGATGGTGCCCGGGGAAACGGCGTTGACCGTGATACCGCGGGAGCCGAGGGTCTGCGCCAGGGTGAGTGTGAGCACCTCGACGGCGCCCTTGGCGGCGGCGTAGGCCGTCATTCCGGGGAAGGCGACCTTGGTGACACCGGAGGAGATGTTGATGATCCGGCCGCCGTCGCGGAGCCTGCTCAGGCCCTTCTGGACGATGAAGAACGGGGCCTTGGCGTTGACGGCGAAGACCCGGTCGTAGTCGGCCTCGGTGACCTGGTCGATGGTGCCCGCCCCGGCGATGCCCGCGTTGTTGACGAGGATGTCGGCGCCGTCGGCGTGCTCGTCGAAGGCGGCCCACAGGGCGTCCGCGTCGCCGGGGACGCCGAGTTCGGTGCGGAGGGTGAAGCCGCTGCCGCCCGCCGCCTCGACGTCGGCGAGGGTCTTCGCGGCGGAGACCTCGTCGGCCGCGTAGTGGATGCCGACCCGGGCGCCTTCGGAGGCCAGGCGCAGGGCGATGGCCCGGCCGATGCCCCGGCCGGAACCGGTGACGAGCGCGGTCTTTCCGTGGAAACGCTGCATGATGTCGTCCTCTTCCCTGAGGTTCGCCGAGGTTCTGCGGGCCGTCCGCCCGGTGCGGCCGGCTGCTGATGACGAGAGTGCGCCGCGGGTGTTCGGGTCCGGCTCGGGAAGTGTTCGGGGGCTGTTCGGGCGGGGTTCGCGGCGGAGTTGTCCGGGGGTTCGGGGCGGGCGTGATGGCGGGGCGTGTGGCAGGGTGCCGAGGGCAGCGGCGGTGGCCGGGGTCCGGGCGATACGGGAGAAGGTGACGGCAGGTGTACGGGGAAGGCGGCCGGGACGGCGAAGCGGCGGGCGGACCGGGGGCCGTGGCGTCCCCGGGCCTCGCGTCCGGTGGTACGGGGTTCGACGGCGGTCCCGAGGGCGTCGGCTCCGAGGGCATCGCGTTCGAGGGCAACGGTCCCGAGGGCATCGCGTTCGAGGGCATCGGCTTCGGGATCCTCGGCGCGGTCACCGTATGGACCCGGGACGGGGCCGTACGGGTGCCCGAGCTGAAGGTCCGCACCCTCCTCGCCGCACTGCTCGTCGAACCGGGGCGGCCCGTCGCGGCCCATCGGCTGATCGACGATCTGTGGGGCGACGAAACCCCGGGCAATCCTCAGCGGGCGCTCCAGGCGAAGGCCTCGCAACTGCGCCGCGTGCTGGAGGAAGCCGTGCCCGGCGGACGCGCCCTGCTGGTCTCCCGGGCCCCCGGCTATCAACTCGTCCCGGGTGAAGGCGCCCTGGACGCCTCGGTGTTCCGGACCCTGGCGGCCCGTGCCCGCCGCACCCCCGACCCCGCGGTACGCGCCGGGCTCCTGGCCCGGGCGCTCGCGGTATGGCGCGGACCGGCCTTCGCGGACTTCGCCGAAGAGCCGTTCGCGCGCGCCACGGCGGCCCGCTGGGAGGAGGAGCGGCTGGTCGTCGTGGAGGACCGGGCGGAAGCGCGGCTGGCGCTCGGGGACCATGCGGCGCTGGCGGCGGAACTGGCCGGGCCGGTGGCCGCCCACCCGCTGCGCGAGCGGCTGCACGCGGTCCGGCTGCGGGCCCTGTACGCGAGCGGGCGGCAGGCGGAGGCGCTGGACGGCTATGCGTCACTGCGCCGGGTGCTCGCGGACCGACTGGGGGTCGATCCGGGCCCCGGGCTGGTCGCGCTGCACACCGCGATGCTGCGGCAGGATCCGGCGCTCGACGCCCCCCGGACCGCGGTGCCGGAGGTACGGACGGAACCGGCGGCGGCCACCGGCCCGGGCCGGGCGCTCGCCCCGGTCGGGCAGTTGGTCGGGCGGGAGGCCGCGGTGGCGGAGGTGGCCGGACTGCTGGCGTCCCGGCGGCTGGTGACGCTCACCGGTCCGGGCGGGGTCGGCAAGACCCGGCTCGCGCTGGCCGTGGCGGACCGGCTCGCGGACCGGTTCCCCGACGGGGTGCGGCTGGTGGAGCTGGCGGGCGCAGGCGGCGAACTCGCGGAGGCGGTGGCGGCGGGGCTGGGGCTGCGCGACGACGGAGTGTGGGGGGTACGGAGCCCGGGGCCCGCCGCCGGGAGACTGGCGGCCGCGCTGAGCGGCAGGCGGATGCTGCTGCTGCTCGACAACTGCGAGCATGTGGTGGACCGGGCGGCGGCACTGGTCGAACTGCTGCTGCGGCGCGCCCCGGGGCTGGTGGTCCTCACGACGAGTCAGGAACCGCTGGCGCTGGCCCCGGAGACGCTGTGGCCGGTCCCTCCGCTGGACCCGGACGCGGCGGTACGGCTGTTCGTGGAACGGGCCGCGGCCCGGAGTCCCGGTTTCCGGCTCGACGACGGCAACCGGGCAGCGGTGGCCGCCGTGGCCCGCAGGCTGGACGGGCTGCCGCTGGCGCTGGAGCTGGCGGCGGCCCGGGTCACAGCGCTGGGAGTACACCGGCTTCCGGCGCTGCTCGACGACCGCTTCCGGGTACTGCGCGCGGGCCGCCGGGACGCCCCGGCCCGGCAGCAGACCCTCCGGGCGATGATCGACTGGAGCTGGGGGCTGCTGAGCGGACCGGAGCGGGTGGTACTGCGGCGGCTGTCCCCGCATGCGGACGGATACACGCTGGAGGCCGCCGAGGCGGTGTGCACGGGCGACGGGATCGACGCGGAGGACGTCCTCGACCTGCTGGCCGGACTGGTGGACAGGTCGCTGGTGCAGGTGGTGGGCGACGGTGAGCGTTACCGGCTGCTGGAGTCGGTGGCCGCGTACTGCCTGGAACGTCTCCGGGACGCAGGTGAGCTGGCCGCCGTACGGACCCGGCATCTGGACTACGACGTCCGGCTCGCCGAATCGGCCGCGCCCCGGCTGCGCGGCTCCGGACAGTGGGAGCAGCTGACCGCGCTGGATGCGGAGCACGCCAATCTCCGCTGGGCCGTCGAGACCGCGGGGGCGTGCGGCGACAGCGACCGGGCGCTGCGCATCGCCACCGCGCTGACCTGGTACTGGGTGCTGCGGGGCCGGCTCGCGGAGGCCCGCAGAACACTGGCAGCGGTCCGGGAGCTGCCGGGCGGGGCGCCAAAGCTGCGGGCGCGGGCGCTGGTCGCCGGGGTCGCGGTGACCGTGATGGCCGGGGACAGCGGGAACCGGGCGGCGCTGATCGCCGCGGCGCTGGCGGAGACCGAGGCCGCGGCTGCCGTGGCGGACCGCGGCCCGGACCCGGGGCCCGCGGCGGACGGTGCAGCCGCGCCGGGCGCGGAGCTGACCCGAGCGCGCTGGCTGCTCGGACATGCGCTGCACGGTACGGGTGATGTCGCGGCCGGTGAGGCTCTCACCGGACCGGCCATCGACGGCTTCCGGCGGTTGGGCGACCGGTGGGGCGAGGCAGCGGCGCTGGCCGACCGGGCGGCCCAGAGACTCCTGCGGGGCGGGCTGGCGGACGCCCGTGCGGACGCGCAGCGGGCCGCGGAACTCTTCGACGGGGAGGGCGACGCGTGCGGAAAACTGTGGGTGGTCTTCCCTCTCACGGCGGTCGCCGAGATCCACGGGGACTATGCGACGGCCCGGCGGCTGCGTGAGGAAGGGCTGGCCACGGCGGAGCGGTTCGGTCTTTCGACGCAGATCCCGGAGCTGCTGTCGGGGCTGGGCCGGATCGCCCTGCTCGCCGGTGACTTCGCGGCGGCCCGGGACCACCACGAGCGGGCCCTGCGGGCTTCGACGGCGCTGGACTTCCGCTCGGGCGAGATCAACGCGCTGATCGGGCTGGGGCTCGGGGCCCGCCGCGAGGGGGATACGGAGGCAGCGGAGCGCCATTTGCGGGAGGTCCTGGACTGGCACCGTGAGGTGGGTCTTGAGGGGGGCAATGCCCTGATCCTGGCCGAGCTGGGGTTTCTGGCGGCAGGGGCGGGCGACGCCGGGAAAGCGCTCCGGCTCCAGTCGGAGGGGTATGCGGCGGCGGTGTCGACGCGCGATCCGCGGGCGGTGGCGCTGGCCCTGGAGGGGTTCGCGGACGCGTTGGCGGCTGCGGGCCGGGGCGAGCCCGCGGCCCTGCTGCTGGGCTGCGCGGACGCGGCCCGGACGGCGACGGGTGCGCCGCTGGCGTCCGCCGAGCGGGGGGATGTCGACCGGGTGACGGCGGCCGTACGGCCCGCGCTGGGGGGCGCGGTGTTCGCGGCGGCGTTCGCGCGCGGCGCCCGGCTGGCCCCGGAGGCGGCGCTCGCGGCGGCCGGGGTGCCGGTCTGAACCGCCCCGGGCCCGGCGGCAGTGCCGCCGGGCCCGGGGTCCGGGCCCGTGCCGCGACCCCGGCCCGGGCCCCGGGCTCCCGGCTCAGGCCTGGGCTCGCCGGACGACGACGGAGGGGTCGAGCACGACCGGGTTGGCGGTGGCGGGGGTGTCGTTGACGAACCCCGCCACGGTCCCTTCCAGGAAGCCGCCGCTGACGGTGACGACGGGTGCGTGGCCGATGCGGATGCCGTAGTCCGGGGAGACCCGGTCGGTCCCGCTGCTGCCGCGGTCGTTCTTTCCGGTGACGGCGACGAAGCCGCTGATGATCACCGGCGGGTGGGGGGCGGTCGCCTCGCCCAGGACCCGCAGACCGGCGGCCTTGTCGGCGGTGCTGCCGTGACGTCCGTCGCGGCGGGCGTAGCAGCCGGAGAAGAGCACGGGCCGGTTGGCGGCGCCCTTGGCGGTCAGGTGCCAGCCGTCGCCGCCGTTGCGGTCGGTGGAGCAGGCGTTGTAGACGATGCCGTCGCTGTAGCGCTGGAGGCGGAAGCCGTGGAGACGATTGAAGACGCTGCGGCAGTTGGTGTACGTGGTGTCGCCGGGGGCGACATGGTAGTAGCCCGTGTTGCACTCGCCGGCCAGACAGTCGGTCAGCTGCGCGTCGGTGAGGCTGTCCAGGTGGAAGCCGTGGCTGGGGGTGGCCGCGTCGGCGTCCTTGATATTCCAGCAGGTGACCTCGTTGAGCCGCCAGCCCTTGGCGAAGTAGGTGTTGCCGTCGGCGCGGACATGGGGCCTGGTGTGGACGGCGTGCCCGTAGAACTGCCAGAAGGTGCAGCGGTCGATCCGCAGGTCGCGGACGACGCCTTCGGCGAGGAGTCCGCCGACTCCCGGCGCGGAGACTCCGTTGAACGCCAGGTCGACCAGCCGGATGCCGTCGGGGTCGGCGGTGAGCGCGGTGCGGCCGGGGACGCCCTTCTCCTTGTCCGGTATGTGAATCAGGACATCGCCGGTGAACTGGCCGGAGAAGGGCTTGATGCAGGAGGGCGCCGCGGTTTCGTAGGGCCACCGGCCCGCGTGGGCGCCGCGGACGGTGACATTGGCCGTGGAGAGGACCAGGGTCTGCTTCGTCTTGTACTTCCCGCGCGGCAGATAGACCGTGTCGCCCTCCTCCGCGGCGTCGAAGGCCGCCTGGAGCGCGGGCCCGTCGTCGGCGGCATCGTTGCCCAGTGCGTTGTACGGTGCCTCGGTCACGTCGATCCAGCCGCGCCCGCTGCCGGGGGCCCCGGCCGTCCCGGCGGAGTTCGCGGCGTGTGCGGTGCCCGTGCCCAGGGCGACCGCAGGGACGGCAGCGGCGGCGGTCCCGGCGAGCAGTGCCGCTCGGCGGCTGAGCCCGCTGTCCCGGCCGCGGGGGTCCATCCGTTGGTGCTGAGACATCTGTCGTTCTCCTCCGGGTCCGTGTCGGCGGTGCGCGGGCCGGCCGTGGGCGGGCCCGTGCGGGCGGCGCGCGCCGGACCGGCCGGCCTCCCGTGCATGATCATCCGATACGGCCGGAGCAGAGCAACAGGTATCCCGTGATGGCCCGGCCCGGACGGCGACGGCCGGAGGCGGGTGCCTCCGGCCGTCGCGTTCGGGTGGGGCGGTGGCCGGCCGGGGTCCCGGAGGACCGGCGGGCGGCCGTGGTCGCGGGCCGGTTCACCCGCGGGTTGCGCCGGGTCAGTTCACCCGCAGCAGCCGGTTGGGCGAGCCCGGACCCGGGTTGACGACCACACCGGGAGTGGCCGCCGCCACCAGGGCGGAGCCGACCTGCGCGGGCGGCGCGGTCGGGTTGTTGCCGAGGTGGAGCGCAGCGGCGCCCGCGACATGCGGCGCGGCCATCGACGTGCCCGAGATGGTGTTGACCGCCGTGTCACTGGTGTTCCAGGCGGAGGTGATGTTGGTGCCGGGCGCGAAGAGGTCGAGTATCGCGCCGTAGTTGGAGAAGCCGGAGCGGGCGTCCGTGTTGGTCGTCGAGCCGACCGTCAGCGCCTCGCCGACGCGTGCCGGGGAGAAGTTGATCGCGTCGAGGTTGCTGTTGCCCGCGGCGACTGCGACGGTCACTCCGGCGTTGATGGCTCCGCGGACGGCGTTGTCGATGGTGGTGTTCGCCCCGCCGCCGAGGCTCAGGTTCGCCACGGCGGGCCTGACGGCGTTGCGGGCGACCCAGTCGACGCCTGCGACGACGCCCGCGATGGTGCCGGACCCGGCGTTGTTGAGCACCCGTACGGCGACGATCCGGGCGCGCTTGGCGACACCGTAGGAGGTGCCTGCGACCGTACCGGCGACATGCGTGCCGTGGCCGTTGCCGTCCTGGGCGACGTTGTCGTTGTCCACGGCGTCGTAGCCGTTGACGGCCCGGCCGCCGAAGTCGCTGTGCGAGATCCGGACCCCGGTGTCGATGATGTAGGCGCTGACGCCCGCGCCGGCCGAGTCCGGATAGGTGTAGCGCTGGTCGAGCGGCAGCCTCGGCTGGTCGATCCGGTCGAGACCCCATGAGGGCGGGTTGATCTGGGTGGCCTGGATGCTGACGGTCTGGTCCTGGGCGACGGACGCCACCCGGGGGTCGGCGGCCAGTCTCTTCGCCTGCCGTTCGGAGAGGTTGACCGCGTAACCGTTGATGGCCTTGGTGTAGGTGCGCTTGACGACCGCGCCGTACTGCTTCGCGAGCGCACGGCCCTCGGCGGAGCCCGAACGGACCTGGCTGTCGCGGAGGGTGACGATGTAGCTGTCCTTGACCGCGGTGGGCGCTCCGGCGTCGACGATCCTGCCCTCACGCGGTTCGGGTGCCGCGGTTGCGGGGAGCGCGGTCACGAAACCGAGGGTCAGGGCGGCCGCGAGGGCGGCGCCGAGGGGGGAGAAAGTCCGCCGGGAACGGCCGCTGTCACGTCGGCCGTGATACTGCGTCACTGCCATCAGAGGGATCCTCCTCATCGGTGGTGCGCTGGTGGGGGGTGGTGCGGGTGGATCGTTGTGCGGCTCCACGGATGTGTCACACACCCAGAGACGGTCAGGAACATGTCAACTCCTGCCGTCAGCACCACACCCTGACGCGACGACGGCGATTGCACAAGAGGGGACCGCCCCGAACTCCCGGGCACCACACGGGAAGAGCGCGCCGGGACCTGCGCCGCGCGGACGATCGGCGCAGGCAGACAGGCGTACGAGGGGCCGCCGGTGGCGGAGTGTTACAGGCGTATGGCGTTTTCGTACGGCGCCTCCGCCGTCGGCTCCGCCGGGGTGCCCGGCCCGTGCGCCGGGGGTGGACACCGCACCCCCCGGGGACGCGTCGGGGCCGGGGAGACGGCGGGCCCGGCGCCGGGAACCGCGCAGCATGCGGCCGGGTGCGGCGTCCGGAGCGCCGGATGAGCGGCGCGGTCCGGAGCCGTGGCCCTTCCGGGGCCGGACGGGCCGTCGCCGGGGGCGCGCATCGGTGCGCACCCCCGGCGGCGGCCGGTCCGGGCCTCCGGCTCAGTAGGGGCCGAAGACGTTGTCGATGGAGCCGTAGCGGTCGGCCGCGTAGTTGGCGGCGGCGACGATGTTGGCGACCGGGTGGAAGGGGTCGTTCGGGGTGCCCGGGACCCAGTAGGCGCGGAACGTCGGGTCGATCACCTGGAGCAGCCCCTTGGACGGGGTGCCGTTGACCGCGTTGATGTCCCAGTTGTTGACGGCCAGCGGGTTGCCGCTGGACTCGCGCATGATGTTGCGGTGCAGCCCCTCGTAGGTACCGGGGATGCTGTTGAGGCGCATCACGTCGAGCGCCTCGATGATCCAGCCGTTGAGGGTGCCGGCATAGGCGGCGGGAGCGGCCTGCGGTGCCGCCGCGGGGGCGGAGGCGGCGGAGGCGGTGCCGGGAACGGCGAGGGCGAGCGTGACGGCCAGGGCACCGGCGGCGGCGAGCCCTCCGGCCCGGGCCCGGCGGCGGGGCCGGGTGGTGCGCGTGCTGAGTACGGACATACCGGGGAGCCCTTCGGATGGGGAGGCCGCACACGGGGACGGGAGCGGAGCGCTCCGGTGGCGGCGTGGGCAGATTCTTAGCGGTGACGGGGAGCGCTAGCAACGCGCTCACTGCTAACCCGGATAGTGGAGGAACCCCCGGCGCCGGGCGCCGCATCGCAGCCGCGGGGAAACACAGGGAGACCACAGCGGCCGAAAACCACTAAGAGTCGTCGTATGTGATGTACGTCCCAGAACAAAACGCCCAGGCGATATGAGGAATATTCAGCGACATGTCCGGAATGCCCCTAGGGGGTGTTCGGGGCCCGTCTCGCGGCCCGCACCCCGCGGCACGGGGCCGGCGTACCCGACGGAGCGCATCGGCCCCGGCAGCGTGCAGCCGTCTCGCCGCCGGTCCGGGTACGGAACAAGCCGAGGGACCCACCCCCGTAGGGCCCCTCGGCTCCGCTCACCTGCTCACGGCCGGGCCTGCGGCCCGTTTCCCGACAGCGTGAACGTGGCCATACAAAGCCTTGTGCGCGTAGATTGCAAGCGACAAGGTATGCACTGGCCGCAGATTGCGGGAAGTGTCGACAAGGAGGTGCGGATGGCCCGGGAGCGTTCCGGCCGGACCGTGGCGCACCTGGTGCTGGCCACCCGGCTCACGGTGCTGCGCGAGGCCGCGGGGCTCTCCCGGGAGCAGGCGGCCCGAGCCCTCGGGGCCCATTCCGCGACGGTCCGCCGGATCGAGCAGGCGCAGACCTCCCTGGACGACGGGCAGGTCCGCACCCTGCTGACGGCCTACGGCGCGACCCCGGCCGAGACCCGGGAGATCCTCGGACAGCTGTCCGCCGCCAACCGGCCCGGATGGTGGCATCCCTGGAGAGCCGTCATGGACCCCTGGCAGTTGGATCTGATGAGTGTGGAGTCGGCGGCCCGGATCGTCCGGAGCTGGGATCCGGCGCTGGTGCCCGCCCTGCTGCGCACTCCGGCGTACGCGCGCGCCGTCGACGACGTCCTGCGCCCCGATCTCTCCCCCGCCCAGCGGGACCGGCGGGCCGAGCTGCTGGTCGAGCGCCGGGAGAGGCTGCGGGAGCAGCGGACCCGGGTCTGGGTGCTGATGACGGCCGCCGCGCTCCGGACGCAGGTCGGCGGCACCGGGGTGATGGCCGAACAGCTCGCGGCCCTGCGGGTCGCCGCCGACCAGCCGGACGTGACGCTCCAGGTCCATCCGCTCGACCGGCCGCCGCACGCCCTGACCGGGATTCCCGCGCTGACGTTCTTCCGGGTCGAGGTGCCGGGGATCCCCGACCATGTGGTCCGCGAGGGCGGGCTCCCCGGCACCGCCGACGTCTGGAAGGCCGATCCGGCCGTGGTGACCTACCGTCGGCTGCTCGACTACTCCTGCGCCACCGCGCTCCATCCCGACACGTCGAAAGAGGCACTGGTATGAGCGAACCGACCGAACAGCCCCCGCGGATCGACACATCCGTCGCCCACAGCGCCCGGGTGTGGAACTACTGGCTGGGCGGAAAGGACTGGTTCGACGCGGACAAGGCGGCGGGCGACGCCTATCGGGAGAAGTACCCGCTGATCGAACCCTTCGCCCAGGAGTCGCGGGGCTTCCTGGTCCGTACGGTCACCTGGCTGGCCCGCGAGGCCGGGATCCGGCAGTTCCTCGACGTCGGCGCCGGGCTG
This sequence comes from Streptomyces sp. NPDC094448, assembly GCF_044763775.1. NCBI lineage: Bacteria > Bacillati > Actinomycetota > Actinomycetes > Kitasatosporales > Streptomycetaceae > Streptomyces > Streptomyces sp. NPDC094448. Next base: position 179,942 of record NZ_JBIWGU010000012.1, read on the forward strand.
CCGACCGCCAACAACACCCACGAGGTGGCCCAGCGGATCGCGCCCGATTCCCGGGTGGTCTACGTCGACCACGATCCGCTGGTGCTGCTGCACGTCCACGCGATGGGCCGGAGCACCAGCGAGGGGGCGATGGACTACGTCCTGGCGGATATGCGCGATACGGACGCCGTCCTGGCGGGCGCCGCCCGGACGCTGGATCTGTCCCGGCCCGTCGCCCTGGTGATCAACGATGTCCTGGGTCATATCGTGGAGTGGCCCGACGCCCTGGGGCTGGTGCGCCGGCTGGTGGACCGGCTGCCCGCGGGAAGCTATCTGTCGCTCAGCCACTCGACCGCGTCGGACGAGGAGCACCGCCGGGTGCAGGACGCGTACAACAGCTCCGGGGCGATCCCGTACATCTTCCGCGAACCGGAGGTCACCCGGGCCTTCTTCGACGGGCTGGAGCCCGTCGACCCCGGATTCGTCTGCTGGCCCGACTGGCGGCCCGATGCCACCACCGGCCGGCTGACCGAGCGCGCCGGCTGGGGCGGCGTGGCGCGCATCCCATGACCGCAGGCGGTGCGGGGCGGCCGGGGCCCGTCCCTCCGGTCCCGGCCGAGGGACCGCAGGAGCGTACGGCGGTACGGCGGCTGATCCATGCGGCCGCCCATTCCTCGGCGCTGCTGATCGCCGAGGCCGCGGCGCTGACCGGCGGCTGGGCCGTGCTGGTGGATCCCCTGGCGGGCGCGGTGCACAGCACACCCGGCAGTGCGGCGCCCTCGGGGGTCCGGGGCGCGGCGCACCCCCGCGCCCATCCGCATCTGACGGTCCGCCCGGTGGCCGGGGCGGTGCTGGTGGTCTGCCCCGGCCGCGGTACCCCGGCCGAGCGTACGGAGCTGATCGCCGCGACCGTCACGGATCTGCTGCGGGTCCAGGCCCGGCGGGCGGACGAGACCCGGGCGGCCGAACAGCGGCTGCACCGTGCGGTGCTGCGGCTGCTGCGGGACGGCCGGCACCGGGCGGCTCTCGACGTCCTCGGCGGTACGGACGCCACCCATGCCACGGTCTACCGTCTCACCGGGACCACCGCCCGCACCGCGCACCAGGCGCTGTGGCGCGCGCTCCGGCCGGGCGTCGAGCGCACCCGGGTCCTGGTCTGCGCGGAGGACACCGAGCTGACGGTCCTCGCGCTCCACGAAACTCCCGGTGACCCGCATCCCGCGCACGCTGTGGTCACCCGGATCGCGGAGCAGTACCGGCTGGCGGGCGGCGCGGCGCCGCCGGTGGCGCTGGACCTGGTCCCGGCGGCCTGGGCCGAGGCCGGCCGGGCGCATCCCGCCCCGGCGGGCGGCCGGCTGGCGGCGGCGACGGGCCTGGGCGAGCACGATCTGCTCCGGGTCGTGCCCGCCGGCCGGCTCGCCGTCTGGTCGGCGGCGGTCCTCCGGCCCCTCGACCGGGAGCGGCGCAGGATCCTCGCCGCCCGGCTGCGTACGGGATCGGCCCAGGCAGCCGCCCCGGCCGTCGGTCTGTCGGAGGGCACGGTCCGCGCCAGGCTGCGCGAGATCGGTCCGCTGCTCGGGGCCGATCTCGGGCACCCCACGATCGCGGCCCAACTGCTGCTGGCGGTAAGGGCGTCCGCCGGCCCGGCCCCGTCCGCGGCGCTGCGGCCGGTGGCGGTGCCCGCGCTCCCCGCCGCCCTGCTGACCGCCGAGGAGGCCCGCGACTGGGCCGCGGCCCTGCTGGCTCCGCTCGACGCCCGGCTCCGGATCGCCCTGCGCCACTGGCTGGGGCACCACGGCCGTACGGCTCCCGCCGCCGCCGAACTCGGGGTGCACCGCACGACGCTGGGCAACTGGCTGGCCGAATGCGGTGAACTTCTGCGCCTCGACCCGGCGTCGGTGACCGTACGGACGCAACTGCACCTGGCTGTCGAGACGGTGGCGGGTCCGGACGACGTACCGTCGGGGTTGCCGCGGCGGGGCGGCCGTACCTATCGGGCACCGCAGCAGTGATACGGGCGGGCGGCGGGGGCGCCCGGTCGGAGCCGGGCGCCCCCGCCGCATTGCCGGATCGGCACCGTGTGCGTTGCCGGTGTCGTCAGCGGGTAGCGGCCCGGGGTGCGAGGGTGCCGGCGGAGACGAAGCGGTAGTCCCGCTCCAGCAGCCCTTCGAGTACCGCGGGCAGGGCGCGGACGCTCTGGCGGCGGTCGCCGCCGCCGTCGTGCATCAGGATCATGGAACCGGGCCGCACATGGTCGAGCACGGTCCGGGTGATCTTCTCGGGGCCCGGCCGGGCCCAGTCCCACGAGTCGACGTCCCAGAGCGCCAGCGCGGGTCCGCCGGCCAGGAGTTCGCTCAGCATCTCGGGGGTGCGGCAGCCGTAGGGCGGGCGGAAGACCGTGGGTACGGTGCCCACCGCCCGGTCGAAGGCATCGGCGGTCCGGTCGATCTGGAGCCGGAACTGCCGGGCGGTGAGATCCGGCAGGAAGGGGTGGGACCAGGTGTGGTTGCCGAGGCTGTGGCCGGCGTCGACGATCCGCCGCACCTCGTCGGGGAGGGCGTTCACATGCAGACCGACGCAGAAGAAGGTGGCGTGGACGCCGTAGCGGGCGAGGAGGCCGAGGACCTCCCGGGTGTGCGCGGGGTCCGGGCCGTCGTCGAAGGTGAGGGCGATCTCCCGGCGGTCGCGCGGACCGTGCCGGAAGCAGCGCCCCGCCCGGGTCAGTTCGGCCTCGGCGCCGGCGCTGCGCCGGATGCCGTCGTGGTAGTCGTCGTCCCGGCCCGTCTGCCCGCCGCCCTCGGCGGTCAGCGGGGAGAGCCCGGTCAGGCCGCGTCTCGCCCGGTCGGCCAGGGACAGCGCGGGTACGGAGCCGAAGTCGGGCCGCTCGGGCAGTTCCCAGGGGTCGGCACGGTGGACGTCGAGACCGGCGGCCGTGAACAACCCGTCGACCAGCCCGTTGGTGCTTTCGACCACGACCGCGAGCGGCTCCCCCGCCTCCCGGCCGGTCCGCTCCAGCCAGTCCGTCAGCCCGGCCACCCGCTCGGCGCCCCAGCGCGTGGGGGCCTGGGACCGCTCCCCCGAGTCGTCGACGATCTCGACCTCGTAGCCGTCGGCGGTCCAGGCGATTCCCGCGTACTGCATCTGTACTTCCTCCTGGCTGGCCCGGGAACGGCGGTGCGCCCCGGGTCGGGTCGGTCGGGGGTCCGGGCGGGCCGGACGGAAGGGGGCGGATACGGCCGGACCCCACCGGAGGCGTACCGGCCGCCGATACCGGGGGCATACGGGACGTACGGCATCCGGCGCAGTCGGGGTCGGCGGACCCGATGAAACGTTCCGGTGTCCGAAAAAGGACAGGTACGCGGAAGCGGTGCGGCCGGAGAAACTTCAGCCGCTCCGGCTTGCTGCGTGTGCTCTTGGTGCACCCACTCTGACGAGGGATTTCTTCTCAGGGACCGAGGCTTGCGGGATCACCGCCTCCGCACCCGATCCCCACCGATGTCCACGAACTCTCCATCATTGCGACACAAGTACGACAGTGGCGCGCTATCCTTCGCCGTACCCCGCCAATGGTCCAGACCATACCCAAGGCGACAACCGCGCGCTATGCCCATGACCGTCTCCGTGTCACCGCACCTGCCGAGTGAACTCCCGCGCAGGTCAACGAACTTGGAGGGCATCATCAACGCACCGCCCGCTCCGCTCACCGTCCCGGATCTGCTCGACGCCCGGGCCGCGAAACAGCCCGACGCGATCGCGATCCAGGTCGTCGGCGGGGGCATCCTGAGCTACGGCTCCTGGCGCGATCGGGCCGTTCGGGCCGCCCGGGGGCTGGCGGACGCCGGGGTGCGGCCCGGTGATCTGGTGGCCCTGCGGTTCACCGAGGACGAGTGGGAGCGGTACGCGGTCGCGTTCCTCGCGCTCCACTACGCAGGCGCTGCCGGGCTGCCGCTCCGCGCCGACGCGACCGACTCCGAGGCGCTGCGGCTCACCGGCCTGTGCGGAGCCGTCGCGTTACTGCGGGGGTCCGTTCTGCCCGCCCTGCCCGGGGTCACGGACCACACCCTGGACGCGGCCGAGGCCGCCGGATCCGCCGGGGAGGCTCCGCACCGCCCGGCACCCGGGGATCCCGCCCAGGTCGTGGGCACCTCCGGAACGACCGGTCGCTCCAAGGGCGTTATGGCCCCCCATGCGAGCCTGACGGCCGGTCAGCTCCTGAATCCGCGCCCCCGTCCGTACGCCCACTCCCGGCATGCCCTGCACGCCTTCCCGATCGGCACCAACGCGGGCCAGATGATGGTGATGACCGCCCTCACCGGGGCTCCGTCCGTCGTGGCGCTGCCGCGTTTCGACGCCGAGGAGTTCGGCCGCGCGGTCGAGGAGCTGCGCGCCGGCACCGTCTTCGCCGTTCCGTCGATGGCGATCGAACTGCTGAACTCCGGGGTGATCCGCCGCCGTGACTTCTCCGGTGTGCTGCTGTTCAGCTCGTCGGCCGCGGCACTGCCCGCGCCCGTCGCCCGGCGGCTGACCGAAGAGCTGCCCGGGGCAACGGTGGTCAATGTCTACACCTCGGCCGAGTCCTCGCCCGCCCAGGTGTCCATGGTGGTCGACCCGGCCAGGGCGGGTTCGGTGGGCCGCCCCGCGAGCCCCGGCGAGCTGCGGATCCTCGATGCGGACGGCGCCGAGGCAGCGGCCGGGGGGACCGGCGAGGTATGGCTGCGGCAGCCCGGTCCGCAGCGCGGCTACGTCGGTGACGCCGCCGCTTCGGCCGGGGTGTTCCGGGACGGCTGGGTACGGATGGGAGACCTCGGCCGGCTGGACGCGGATGGCTATCTGCATCTCGTCGACCGCGAGAGCGACGTCATCAAGTCGGGTGCGCTGAAGGTCTCCACGCTCCGGATCGAAGACGCCCTGCACGAACACCCGGGCGTCGCCGACGCGGCGGCGCTCGGTGTGCCGCACCCGGTGATGGGCTCCGTGCCGGTGGCCGTGGTGGTGCCCGCGGCGGACGGTGTCGACCTCGACGGGCTGCGGCTGTTCCTGAGCGGCAGACTGGCCCGTACGGAGCTTCCGGTGAGGATCCTGCTCGCGGACGATCTGCCGCGCAACGCCACGGGCAAGGTCGTCAAGTACCGGCTCCGGGAGCTGTTCGCGACGCCCGGCGCCCCCGGGGACACGGAGCCGTCCGCACCGGAGCCGCGTACGGAGACCGAGATCCGGCTCGCCGGGCTCTGGCACGAGGTGCTGGGCCGCCCGGTGCGGACCGTCGCCGACGAGTTCTTCGCCCTCGGCGGCGACTCCTTCCGTGCCGTGCAGCTCGCCGCGGCCGTCTCCGGACGGTTCGGGGTGGAGGCGGGTGCGGCGCTGGTCTTCGGGCGGCCTTCGCTGCGGGCGCAGGCCGCGTGGCTGGACGAGACGGCCGCAACCCCCGGCGCCCCCGCCGCAGCAGCCGGTGGCGAGGGAGCGCAAGGGCCGGCGATCCCGGCCTATCTCCGCGCGCTGCGGGAGCAGGCCCACGAGATCCCGCTCACCAGCCAGCAGGAGAACTTCCTCGACTGGACGGCGGAGGAGTCCGGCCGGGACGTGGGAGCCGTCACCGCGCTCTTCCGGGTCACCGACCGGCTGGACACCGAAGCCCTCGGCCGGTCCCTCACCGAACTCGTCCGGCGCCATCCGGCGCTGCGCACCCGCTTCGTACCCGTCCCCGGCCCCGTACCCGGGCTGGTGCGGACCGTCCTGGACCGGGAGCCGAACGCGCGGATCACATTCCGTCCGGTCCCGGGCGCGAGCGACGACGAGGTGAACGGGCTGCTGATCGCCGAGCGGGACCGGCTCACCGATCTGGCGGCCGATCCGACGGCCCGGCTGCTGGTGGTGACCCGCGCCCCGGACGACCACATCGTCCTGCTGGCGGTCCACCACATGGTCGCCGACGGCTGGTCGGTCGGTGTGCTCCTGCACGAGCTGGGGCTCGTCTACGACGCCCTGCGCCGCGGCCGCGCCCCGAGGCTCCCCGAGCAGCCCCTGCCGTACGGGGAACTGGTGCGCTGGGCGAACGACCGCTGGGCCGCCGGGCGGCGGCACTTCGCCGCCGCCCTGGCCGGCGCCCCGTCCGCCGTCGACCCGTTCCCGGGCCGCCGCGCGGTCGACCAGGTGCACACCGTCGCCCGCCCGTTCACCGTCGGCGCCGGTCCGGCCGACCGGCTGCGCAAACGGGCCGGGGAGCTGGGCGTGACCCCGTTCATGGCCGTCGCCGCGCTCTGGAGCGGGCTGCTGGCGGACCGCAGCGGGCAGTCCGATCTGGTGCTGATGACCCCGGTGCCGGGCCGGATCCGCCCGGAGGCGGAGCGGGCCGTGGGCTGTCTGGTGCAGTCGCTGCTGCTGCGGGTGGACTGTTCCGGCGGCCCCGGCTTCGCCGAGCTGGCGGAGCGGGTCCGGCGGGCGGCGACCGGCGCGCTGGACCACCAGATGTATCCGTACGCCGAGTTCAAACCGTCGGTGGTGGCCTTCCCCGCCTGGCTGCGGTACGAGAACTGGGCCGCCGACGCCCATCTCCCGGGCCTGCTCTGCGAGCCCTGGGAGCTGCCGCGCGGCACCACCGTGCCGTGGCCGCTGCCCGGCGGCGACCTCGGCGTACCCGAACTGACGGCGGTGGAGCAGCCGGACGGCGCGCTGCACTGCTGGATCCAGTACAACGCGCTCGCCTTCGACACGACCGTGATCGCCGCCCTGGCCGAGGAGTTCACGACCGCGCTGTCCGACGCGGGCGCGTAACCCCCCCTTTCACACCCGCACCCGGTACCACCGCACTCCGCCGCCATCCGGCAGCACCGCACCTCCGTTCCACCGCGCACCTCCCGCACGACGTCCCGGATCCGCCAGTGGCGCCGGATCCGGCCCGTCCTCCCGAACCCGCCGCCGGGCCCCGGCCGCGGCACGCCGTGCCGGTGACCGGACCCACCCGGCCGGCAGCCGCCGGCGCCCCCGCCCGGGAAGGCCGGGCTCCGTTCCCGCACCCCCGTCCGGTTCCGTACTGCTCCACGGCCGCTTCCGCGCTGCCGGACCGCCCTTTCCCGACCGTCCTCCCGGCCTGCGCCGGGCTCCGACCGCCGAGGGGCCTCTCCCGCCCCGCCCAGGCACCGTCCCCCACCGACCGATTCTCCCGACCAGTCCAAGGACCCCCCGTGACCAGCATTCCCGTCAGACCCGCCCAGCACGGCCTCTGGATCAACGAGCGGCTGGCGCCCCTCGGCGCCATCCACCACATGCCGTTCGCCGTGCGCTTCGAAGGCTCCCTCGACATTCCGGCGCTCGCCGCCGCCGTAGCCGATCTCACGGCCCGGCATCCGGCGCTGTCGCAGACCGTTCGCGACGAGGACGGGGTGCCCGTCCTGGTGCCCGGACCGATACCCGAACTCGCCGTCCGCCGGTGCGATCCGGGGCGGACGGCGGCCGAGCTGGCCGCGGAGTGCGCGGCGCCGTTCGACCTCCAGGCCGGTCCCCCGGCCCGGTTCGTGCTGCTGCGCACCGGCGACCGGAGCGCGACCCTGCTGGTGGTGGCGCATCACCTGGTCTTCGACGGCACCTCCACGGACCTCCTCCTCGGCGATCTGTCCGCCGCCTACGCCCACCGCACCGGCGCCGGTCCGGTACCCGAACCGCTGCCCGCGCCCGCCGCCGCCCCCGCCGGCCTCGGTGAGGCGCAGCTCGCCGCGGCGACCGCCCACTGGTCGGACCGGCCGCTGCCCGCTCCGGCCGTCGCCCTGCCCGGACTGGCCGAAGGGGCCCGCGACGGCTCCCAGGACGGGGTCGGGCCGGGCGCGGCGGCCGCCTTCGACCTCGACCCGCAGCTCCGCGCCGAACTGGCCGTCACCGCCGAGAAGCTCGGCGTCACCTTCTTCGAACTGCTGCTGACGGCCGTCCAGACCCTGCTGCTGCGGTACGGCAACGAGCGCCCGGCCACCGCCGTCGGCCTGGGCACCCGGGGTCCGGACGACACCGGCCGGATCGGGATGTACGCCAACGAGCTGCCGGTGGTCACCGCCCCGGACCCGGCCCTCCCGTTCGGTGAGTTCGCCCGTACGGTACGGGCCGAGGTACGGGCCTGCTCTCCGCACCGGGCCGTACCCCTGGCCCGCGCGGTCCGGTCGGCGCGGCCCGCGGTGACGGCCGCACCGGTCACCGTCACCTACCGCCGCCGGATCGCACCGGTCGGCTTCGCCGGGGTGCGCAGCACCATCGACTGGGTGCTGTTCCCCGGCACGGCCCGGGGCGCCTTCCGGCTCCATCTGCTGGACGGTCCCGACCGCTTCGGGGTCCTCCTGATGCACCGTACGGACCTGCTGTCCCCCGCCGCCGCCGAGCGGATCGCGGACCATCTGCGGAGGCTGCTCGCCGCGGTCGCGGCGGCGCCCGGAACCCCGCTGGCCGATCTGCCGTTCCTGGACGAGTCCGAATCGGCGCCGCTGCACGGCCCCGTGCCCGCCGCCGACGCGGCCGGGGCCACCCTGCCCGCGCTGCTGGCCGGCGCCTTCGCCGCGCACCGGGACCGGATCGCGCTCTCCGCCGACGGCCGCGACATCACCTATGCGGAGCTGGCGGCGGCGGTCGGCGGGCTCGCCGCCCGGCTGACGGCAGCCGGGGTGGGGCCGGGCACGGTGGTGGCCGTCTGCGCCGAACGGTCGGCCGAGGCGGTGGCCGCCGTACTCGCCGTCCAGTGGGCCGGGGGCGCCCATCTTCCGGTCGACCCGTCGTATCCGGCGGACCGGGTGGCCTTCGTGCTCGGGGACGCCGGCGCTCCCCTCGCCCTGGCACAGCGGCGGACGGCGGACCGGGTCGCCGGACACGGCCGGACCCTGCTGCTCGACGACCTCTTCACCACGCCTGCGGCCGAGGTCTCCCCGGTCGCCGCCCCGGCCCCCGCCGACCTCGCCTATCTCATCTACACCTCGGGCTCCACCGGCCGCCCCAAGGGCGTCGAGGTGCCGCACGGCGCGCTGGCCCATCTGCTGCTGGCCTTCCGCGATCTGCTGGATTCGGCCCCCGGTGACGTCTGGCTCGCCGTCACCTCTCTCTCCTTCGACATCTCGGCGCTGGAGCTGCTGCTGCCGCTGATCACCGGCGGCCGGGTGGTGGTCGCCGGCGAGGAGCAGACCCGCGACGGCCGGGCGCTGACCGGACTGGCCGGGCAGTACGGGGTCACCCATCTCCAGGCCACCCCGTCGAGCTGGCGGCTGATGCTCGACGCCGGACTCACCGCGCCGGGGCTCACCGCGCTCAGCGGAGGCGAGGCCCTGCCGCTGCCTCTCGCCCGCGCGCTGCGCGAGCGGGTCGGACGGCTGTGGAACGTGTACGGGCCGACCGAGACCACCATCTGGTCCACCGCCGCCGAAGTACCCGCCGGGCCCACCGCGGTGACGGTGGGGAAGCCCATCGCCGGGACGGCCGTGCTGGTGCTGGGGCCGGGCGGACACCCCGTACCGCACGGGACCACCGGCGAACTGGCGATCGGCGGGGCGGGGCTGGCCCGCGGCTATCGCGGCCGTCCGGAGCTGACCGCCGCGCGTTTCGTCACCGATCCGGTCACCGGTCTGCGGCTGTACCGCACGGGCGATCTGGCCCGGATCCGGCCGGACGGCACCCTGCTCTGCCTGGGCCGGATCGACGACCAGGTCAAACTGCGCGGCCACCGTATCGAGCTGGGCGAGGTCGAGACCAGGGTCCAGGAGCATCCGGCGGTGGCCGCGGCCGCCGCTGCCGTCCGCGGCGCCGCCGACGACCCGGGCGGGCAGGTGCTCGCCGTCTACCCGGTGTGGCGGCCGGGTGTTCCCGTTCCCACCCCGTCGGAGCTGCGGGCCTTCCTCGCCCTCACCCTGCCGGACGCCATGCTGCCCGGGGCCGTACACGCGCTGCCCGCGCTGCCGCTGACGCCCAACGGGAAGACCGACCGGCGGGCCCTGCCCGAACCCGTCCGCGAAACACCCGGGGACGGGGCGGCCGGAGCCGGGTCCGACGAACCCTGGGACGAGATCACCACCGAGGTCGCCGCCGTCTGGTGCGAGGTGCTCGGGCTGCCGTCGATCGGACTCGACGACGATGTCTTCGACCTCGGCGCGCACTCGCTGACCATCACCCGGGTGGCCGCCAGGATCCGTGACCGGATCGGCGCCGAGGTGCCGCTCCACGTGTTCTACGAGGAGCCGACGGTCGCCGCGATCGCCGACGCCGTCACCGTCGAACTCCTCGCGGGGGAGCAGTGATGGAACGCGAGAACAACGCCCCGCTGACCGTGGACCGGCCGCGCCGGGTCCTCAGCCCCGAGCAGCGCGCCCTGCTCGCCCGGAAGCTGCGCGAGCGGCCCGCGGCGGCCGATCGGCCCCCGGCCGTCGCCCCGCTGCCGGCCGGTGTGCCCGTACCGCTCTCGCCCGCTCAGGAGCGGCTCTGGTTCGTGGAGCAGCTCACACCCGGGACCGCCGCCTATGTGCTGCCCACCGCCGGGCGGCTGACCGGCCCGCTGGAGCCGGGGGCGCTGGCCGAGGCGCTGCGGCTGGTGACCGTACGGCATCCGGTGCTGCGGAGCGCCTATCCGGCGGACGAGGACGGGACGCCGCGGGTGGCGACCGTCCCGGCGGAGGAGTTCGCCGTGCCCTGGGAGACCCGGGACCTGAGCGGTCTGCCGTCCGGGGAACGGGAGTCCGCCGCCCGGGCGGCGGTGGAGGCGGAGGTCGACCGGCCGTTCGCCGTCGAGGAGGGGCCGCTGGTCCGGGCCCTGCTGCTGCGGCTCGCCGACGACGACCATGTGCTGGTGGTGTGCCAGCACCATCTCACCGGCGACGGCTGGTCCGCGGGGATCCTCCTCGACGAACTCCTCTCCGGCTACCAGGCACTGACGTCCGGTCAGCGGCCCGTGCTGCCGCCGCTGCCCGTCGGGTACGGCGACTACGCGCACTGGCAGCGGGAGCGGCAGGAGCGGCCCGGGGCCGCCGCGGGGCTGCGCTACTGGTGCGAGGCGATGACCGGGGTGGCGCCTCTGGAGCTGCCCACGGACCGGCCGCGCCCGGCGGTACCGGGTCCGCGGGGGGCGACCTACGCCTTCCGGGTCGACCCTGCGGTCCACGAGGCGGCGCGGGCCCTGTCCCGGGACCGGGGGGCGACGCTCTACATGACGCTGCTCGCCGCCTTCCAGATCGTCCTCGGACGGTGGTCGGGGCAGCGGGACTTCGCCGTGGGCACTCCGTTCGCGGGCCGTCCGGCGGCGGAGACGGAGGGGCTGATCGGCCTGTTCAGCACGGTCCTGCCGATGCGGGCCGAGCTGAGCGGCAGCGGTACGGCGGAAGCGACCAGTGCCTCCTCGGGCGAGGGGCCGGACGCCCTGCCGGACTTCGCGACCGTCCTGTCCCGGGTCCGGAGTGCGGCCCTCGGGGCCCAGCAGCACCAGGACACGCCGTTCGAGAAGCTGGTGGAGGCCCTCGACCTGCCGCGGGACGTCAGCAGGCCGCCCCTCTACCAGGTGTCCTTCGCGCTCCAGAACCACCGGGCGCAGACCGTCCGGCCGCGGGACGTCCAGTGGCGGACGTTCCCCTTCGAGGGCAGCGGTGTCCATCTGGACCTGGGTCTGTACTGCACCGAGACCGAGGAGGGCCTCGAAGCGTTCCTCACCTACCGCACCGATCTGTGGGACGCGGACACCGTCGCCCGGCTCGCGGGGCACTGGCAGCGGATCCTGTCCGGGGCCGCGGCCGATCCGTCCGCCCCCGCGGGCACGCTCGGCATGCTGTCGCCCGAGGAGCGCCACCGGGTGCTGTACGAGTGGAACGACAGCGGCAGCGCGGTCCCGGTCGCGGCGACCCTCGCCGATGCCGTCGCCGCGCAGGCCGCCCGTACCCCCGGGGCGACCGCGCTGGTGCACTTGGGCCGGACGCTGGACTATGCCGCGCTCGACGGGCGCGCGAACCGGCTGGCGCAGGTGCTGCGGGCCGCCGGGGCGCGGCCCGGCGCCCTGGTCGGCGTCTGTCTCGACCAGGGGCTCGACCAGGCCGTCGCGCTGCTGGCCGTGCTGAAGTCGGGGGCGGCGTACGTGCCGCTGGACCCGGAGCAGCCCGCCGAACGCCTCGGGCACATGCTGACCGATTCGGCGCCCGTCGTCCTGCTGACGACCACGGCCCACCGGGAGCTGCTGGCCGGGGCGGACGCCCCCGTACTCCTTCTGGACGAACTGGCGGCGGAACAGGCGGCCGCGGCCGCCGGTCCGCCCGAGGGAGGAGCCGGTCCGGACGATCTGGCGTATGTCATCTACACCTCCGGGTCCACGGGCCGGCCCAAGGGGGTCGCGGTCCAGCACCGTCAGGTGCTGACCTATCTGGCCGGTGTGCGGCAGCGGTTCGCCGAGGCGGGTCTCGGGGACGGGGCACGCTACGCCCTGCTCCAGTCGCTGGCCTTCGACTTCGGTCTGACGACGCTCTATCTGTCGCTGACCACGGGCGGCGCCCTGCATCTGCTGGCGCCGCGCACCCCGGGTCCCGAGCTGGCCGGGTATCTCGCCGCCGAGCGGATCGACTGTGTGAAGCTGACGCCGTCCCATCTGGCGGCGCTCACGGCCGAGGTGGACGATCCGGGGCTGCTGCTGCCGCGCCGGCTGCTGATCCTCGGCGGGGAGGCGTCGGGCTGGGAGTGGAGCCGTGCGCTGGCCGCGACGGCGGCGCGGACCGGCTGCCGGGTGGTCAACCACTACGGGCCCACCGAGGCGACCGTCGGCGTCACCACCCTGCTGGTCGATCCCGAGCAGCCCGCCGAAGGCCCCACCACGCCGATCGGGCGCCCGATGCCGGGGGCCCGGGTGTATCTGCTGGACTCCTGCGGCGAGCCGGTGCCGCCCGGGGTGACCGGGGAGCTGTGGATCGGCGGCGACCGGCTGGCCCGGGGCTATCTCGGGCTGCCGGAGCTGACCGCCGAACGGTTCCGGCCCGACCCCTTCGCCGACGGGTCCCGGGAGGAACCCCGGATGTACCGGACCGGGGACCTCGCCCGGCACCGGCCCGACGGCACCGTCGAATTCCTCGGCCGCGGCGACGACCAGGTCAAGATCCGGGGCTACCGGGTCGAACTCGGCGAGGTGGAGGCCCATCTCCGGCAGCTCCCCGGAACCGCGGAGGCCGTGGCGGCGGCCCGGGGACCCGCCGGTGAGCCGGTGCTCGTGGGCTATCTGGTGCCCGCCGACGGCACCGCGCCGCCGCCGGTCGCGGAGCTGCGGGCGCTGCTGGCGCGGCGGCTGCCGGACTATCTGATCCCGTCGCGCTTCGTCGTCCTGCCGGAGCTGCCGCGGCAGGCCCACGGCAAGGTGGACCGGCGGGCGCTGCCCGAACCGGGGGCGCCGGGAGCGGGTGAGGGCGCTGAGTACACGGCGCCCCGCACCCCGGCGGAGGAGGCAGTGACCGCCGTCTGGGCCGAGCTGCTCGGCCTGGAACGGGTCGGGGTCCACGACGACTTCTTCGATCTCGGCGGCCACTCCCTGCTGGCGATGCGGATGGTGGCGGCGCTGCGGCGGGCGCTCGGCGGCGAGGCGCAGATCACGCTGATGGACGTCTTCCAGGAGCGTACGCCCGCCGCTCTCGCCGCTCTGGCGGACCGGTCGGACGAGGAGCGGGGGCCGCGCAGGCTGCTGCACGAACTGACCCCCCGGCAGTCCGCGGACGCGGTCACCCTGTCGCTGGTGTGTCTGCCGTACGGCGGTGGCAGTGCCGTCGTGTACCAGCCGCTCGCGGACGCCCTGCCGCCCGGTGTCGCCCTGCACGCGGTCGCTGTCCCCGGCCACGATCTGGGCATGTCGGAGGAGTCGCTGCCACTGGAGGAGGTGGCCCGGAAATGCGCGGAGGAGGTGCTGGCCGGGGTGCCGGGGCCGGTCGCGGTGTACGGGCACTGCGGAGTGGGCGCGGCCCTCGCCGTGGAGCTGGCCCGGCTGCTGGCCGCCGCGGGACGGGAACCCGCGGCCGTCTATCTGGGCGGGATCTTCCCGTTCGCCCGGCCTACGGAGGGGCTGCTCGGTCTGCTGTCCCGGTCCTCCTGGCTGGACCGGCGGCGCAGCGGCCGGCTCCATCTGAACTGGCTGCGCTCCATGGGCGCCGATCTGGAGGGTCTGGAGCCCGAGCAGCTGGCGACGATCGTGGCGAACGTCCGCGCGGACTCGCGGGCGGCGGAGGCGTACTTCACGGAGCGGCTGGCGGCCCCGGCCGACGGACTGCCGACGCCGGTGGTGTCGGTGATCGGATCCGCCGACCCGGGGACCGAGTTCCACCGGGAGCGGTTCCGGGAGTGGGGCTTCCTCGGGACGACGACGGCCGTGGCCGTCCTGGACGAGGGCGGTCACTACTTCCTCAAGCACCGGGCGGCCGAGCTGGCCGAGATCGTCACCTCCGTCCATCCCGCGGTCGCCGGTGAGGAGCCGGCGCGCCTCGGCAGGCAGGACCGGCCGGATGGCGCCACCTGGTGGCTGGACGGGGTGCACCGCGAACAGGCGGAGCCCGGCCCGGAGCCGGAGTCCGGGGCGGTGTCCCGGACCCGTCGGGACACCCGGCGGTTCGTCGCGGTCGCGGCGTCGCAGATGGTGTCGCAGACGGGTTCGGCTCTGACGGAGTTCGCACTGCCGCTGTGGATCTTCCTGTCGACGGACTCGGTGGCCTGGTTCGGGCTCTTCGCGGTGCTGGGGATCGTGCCCGGACTGCTGGCCGCGCCGGTCCTGGGCAGTCTGGTGGACCGGATCGACCGGCGCCGGGTGATGCTGGTGTGCACGGCGGTCTCCGGTACGACGGAGGCGGTGCTCGCCCTGCTCTATGCGCTGGGCGAGTTGCGGGCCTGGCACGTCGGGGTGCTGATGGCCCTGCTGTCGGTCTCCCTGACGGGACAGCGGCTGGCGTTCCAGTCCGCGATCCCGCAGCTCGTGCCCAAGCGGTATCTGGGCCATGCCAACGGCGTCGTCCAGATCTCCGGCGGCATCGCGCAGGTCGTCGCCCCGCTGGCGGCGGTCGGTCTGCTGGCCGCGATCGGACTCGGCGGGGTGCTGCTGCTCGACGTCGTCAGCTATGCGATCGCGGCACTGGTCCTGGGTACCGTACGGTTCCCGCGGACGCTGGGCGCGCGGCGGCGCGAAACGCTCCGGCAGGAGATCGTGGCCGGATTCCGGCTGGTGACCGGGCAGCGCGGGTTCCGGGCGATGCTGGTCTTCTTCGCCGTCCTCAACCTCTTCCTGCCGGTGCTGTTCCAGCTCGTGTCGCCGCTCGTCCTCGGCTTCTCCAGCCTGGGTTCGGTGGCGACGGTCTCGCTGGCGGGCGGGGTCGGTGCGGTCGTCGGCGGTCTGGCGATGGGTGTCTGGGGCGGTCCGCGGCACCGCAGGATGCGCGGCATGCTGCTGGTGATCCCGGTCCTGGCGCTGTTCTCCGCGCTGACGGGGCTGCGGCCCGATCTGCTCGTGGTGGGCGCCGGGGTGTTCGGCATGTCGGCGTCGCTGTCGCTGCTCAACGGCATCTATCTGACGATTGTTCAGGTGAAGGTCCCGCAGCGGTTCCACGGCCGGGTGATGGCCCTGAACCAGCTGGTGGCCTGGTCGACGCTGCCGGTGGGCTTCCTGCTGATCGCCCCGCTGGGGACCGCGTATCTGGAGCCGCTGATGGCGGACGACGGCGCGCTCGCCGGAACGGTGGGCGCGGTGCTCGGCACGGGCGACGGGCGGGGTATCGGGCTGCTGTATCTGCTGCTCGCCGCCGGGATCCTGCTCCTCGGGGCGGTGTCGCTGCGGTTCCGGGCGCTGTCGGGCTTCGACCGGGACGTCCCGGACGCCCAGGCGGACGATCTGGTGGGGCTGGCGGCGCTGACGTCGGACGGGCGGGGCCGTCCGGCGGACCGGCCGGTCGCCGCGGACGCGCTGACGAAGGCGAGCTGAGCGACGGCGGCCGCCGTCCCGTCCCCCGTGGCGGGGCAGCGGCCGTCCGGTCGGCACCGGTGGTGTCCGGGCCGGCGGTCCGGCCCGGCCGGTATCCGTGCCGAGGCGGCACTCCCCGGTCGTGTCAGGGCCCGGTCGTGTCAGGGCCCGGTGGGGTCAGGGCCCGGTGGGGTCAGGGCCCGGTGGGGTCAGGGCCCGGTGGGGTCAGGGCCCGGTGGGGTCAGGGCCCGGTGGGGATGATCAGCTTGCGGCCCGCGCTGACGCCGCCGTCCACCGCGACCGAGGCGCCCGTCATATAGGGGAAGTCCGGGGAGGCCAGCCCGAGTACGGAGCGGGCGATCTCCTCGGGCTCCGCCATCCGCTGGAGTCCCTCCACGTTCAGCGGACCGAAGGCCGCCTTCAGACGGGCCCACTCGGCGTCGGGAATGCCCGGCGGACGGACCATGGCGGTATCGGTGGGGCCGGGCAGCAGGGCGTTGATCCTGATGCCCTTCGGCCCGTACGCCAGGGCCGCGCACTTCACCAGGCTCTCGATGGCCCGTTTGCTCGCGGCGTAGGCGGCGCCGTCGGGGCGGCCGCGTTCGGCGGCCACCGACGAGGTGCAGACGATCACACCGCGGCCCGCCCGGAGCATGTGCGGTATCTGGTATTTGAGGGCGAGGAACACCCCTCGCACATTGGTGTCCTGGAGGTCGTCCCACTCCTGGACGGTCAGCTCGTGGAGGAGTCGGCTGCCACCGATCCCCGCGTTGTTGAAAGCGATGTCGATGCCGCCGTAGCGGGCGGCGACCCGGTCCGTGAAGTCCTGTGTCTCCTCGGCGCTGCGGACGTCGGCCCGGACGTAGAAGGCCTCTCCCCCGGCATCGGTGATCTCGCGTTCGACCCGGCGGCCGGCGTCGGTGCGGCGGCCGCAGAATCCGACGGACGCCCCGGCGGCGGCGAAGGCGATCGCCGTCGCGCGGCCAATGCCCGAGGTGCCTCCGGTGATGAGGACCGAACTGCCGCGGAACCGCCGGTCCGGGGCGGGCTTCGGGTCCGGTCCGGCCGCATGGGCACCGGTTGCGGTGACCCCTGCGATACCGAGGGCGGCGGCCGTGCCGAGCAGGGTTCGGCGGCCGGGATGTGCGCTGCTGTGCTTCTCCATGGTGCCCACCCTCGCGGTGCGGCGCGGTCCGCGGATCCTGCCCCGGGGCGGATCCTGCGGCCGGAAGGAGGATCCGGCCTCCTCCCGCGGCAGGAGCCGCGGCGCCCGGTCACGGCCCTATCGTGGAGCGGTGAACCGGCCCTGGACCGACCTGGTGTTCGACGACCGCCGCCGTGGTGTGCGCGCCCTGGTGTACACGGCCGCTTCGGCCACCGACTTCGTGCTGGTGCGACAGCCGGCGGAGGCCGGTGACCGGGCACTGGCGGCGGTGGGGCTGCTGCTCTGCCTGGCCGGGTGGCGGTGGGCCCTGACCGTGCTGGTGGCGCAGTCGGCGCTGCTGGTGGCGGCGCACTCGGCGGGTTCGGGAATCGTCCCCTCGCTGAAGGTGCTGGCCGTGGTCACCCTGTTCGAGGTGGCGGTACGCGGGCGGGGGCGGGCACCCTCGGTGGGCTGCGGGGCGCTGGCGCTCGCCGTCGTACTGAACCGGTTCGGGGATCTGCCGGGCGGTCTGGCGCCGGTGCTCTTCAAGGCCGCGTTGGTCGCCGGACTGCCGCTCTTCCTGGGGTCCTACGTCCGGATGTCCCGGGAGGCCGCGGCGCACGCGCGGGAGCAGGCGGCACGGCGGGCGCTGCGGGCGGAGCAGGAGACCGCGGCCGCCCGGGCGGCGGAGCGCGCGGCCATCGCCCGGGAGCTGCACGATCTCGTGGCCCATCATGTGTCGTCGATGGTGCTCCGCGTGGGGGTGGCGCGGCATGTCGTCACGGCCACGGCGGCGGGCCCCGGCGGCGATGCGGTCACGGACCCGCGGATCAGCGGCGTACTCGATGATCTGCACAGCTCCGGCCGGGCGGCGCTGGCCGATCTGCGGAGGCTCGTAGCCGTGTTGCGGGCCCCCGGCGGGGCGGAGCCGGGGACGGCTTCGCTGGTCTCGGACGGGGCCCTGCCCGCGGTGCTGGCGGCGGTCGTGGCCCGGACCGGGCGGGCGGGTCCCGCCGTGACGGCGTCGGTGGATCCCGCCGTGGCGGGGCTGGACGCGGTCCGGGCCCTGGCCGTGCTGCGGCTGGTCCAGGAGGGGCTGGCGAACGTCGCGCGGCACGCGGGCCCTTCGGCGCAGGCCGAGCTGGCGGTACGGGTGGACGGGGGAACCGTGCGGCTGACGCTCCGGGACGACGGCGGAGACGGCCGGCCGGAACCGGCGGCCCCGGACCCGGGCGGTGCGGGCGGCGGTCACGGTCTGATCGGTATGCGGGAGCGGGTGGCGCTGCTCGGCGGCACGCTGGACGCGGGGCCCGGGACGGACCGGGGCTGGCGGCTCACCGCCGTACTGCCCGTCGCGGCACCGGTGCCGGAGCCCCGGCCGTGATCCGGGTCCTGGTCGCCGACGACCAGCAGTTGGTGCGGATGGGGCTGCGGATGCTGTTCGAACAGTCCCCCGACATCGAGCTGTCGGGGGAGGCGCCGGGCGGTGCGGAAGCGGTGCGGCTGGCCGCCGGGCTCGCGCCCGACGTGATCCTGATGGACCTGCGGATGCCGGGTACGGACGGCATCACCGCCACCCGCCGGATTCTCGCGGACCGTCCGGGTGCGCGGATCGTGGCGCTCACCACCTTCGACGACGACGAGCATCTGTATCCGGCGCTGGCGGCCGGTGCCTGCGGTTTCCTGGTCAAGGACACCCCGCCGGGCGAGATCCTGGACGCCGTGCGCCGGGCGGCGCGCGGGGAGGCCCCGTTCAGCCGGGACGCCCTGGCCCGGCTCGTCGACCGGGCGGTGAGGGCCCCGGTGTCCTCCGGTCCGGCCTCGTCCCGGCCGCTCGCGGGAGTCACCGGGCGGGAGCGGGAGGTGCTCGGGCTGATCGGGGCGGGGCTGTCCAACAAGGAGATCGCCGACCGGCTGCATCTCGGCGTGACCACCGTGAAGACGCATGTGGCGAGCCTGATGGCGAAGACGGGCCGGTCCAATCGCATCAGGCTCGCGATCCTCGCCGTGCACAGCGGCGTCGTCCCGGACTGACACCCGCGCTCCCGCGCCGGAGCCGGGCAGCGCGTTGCGTACGGCTCCAGCCCGCTCCCCCGTATCCGCGGGCGGCGGCGACCGGACCGGGGCCGCCGCCCGCGGATACCGTGGAGCGGGCGTTCAGAGGCGGTGCACCGTCCGGAGCGTCGTCGCGTAGGTGCCGGTGCCGGTCAGCGTGGAATCGCCGCCGAGATCCGCCGCGGTCGGCCCGTTGGGCGTCTTGCGACTGGAGAGGAACCTCGGTACACCGGCGGTGTCGCGGCCCAGATGGATCCCGACGTGGTCGATATCGTCCGCCGGGTCGCCCTCCGCGTCGAAGAACACGAGATCGCCGACCTGGAGCGCGGTCAGCGGCGGGGGTGCCGAGGCGGAGTGGGCGATCCGGGTGCCCGGGGCCCTGGCGGCCTGGTTCTTCGCGGTCCGGGGCAGCAGCCCGGGCGACGTGTCGTCGCTCTCGTGGGCGAGCGGGACGCCCAGATGGTAGCCGTAGACCATCCGGATGTAGCCGGAGCAGTCCAGGGCGCCGAGGAAGCGGGGTTCGGCCGTCTTCGTCAGGGAGCCCGTCGGAACCCGGGCGAAGGTCCAGTCGACGCCCATGTATTCGTGGAAGTCGGCGCCTTCCTGGCGCGCGCCGCCGGCGAGGGGCGGCCCGTAGTCGGATTCGCCGAGCACGGGGGCGCCGTGCTCCGGTGGTCCGGAGCGGTACGAGGCGACCCGGGGCGCGCCGGGCAGGAACTGGAAGCCGTAGGAGAGGGCGTCGGGTGCGGTCGACCCCAGCCAGCCGCGGATCCACTGCTCCACCGCCGCGGTCCAGGTCCCGTTGAAGGGTTCGGGGAGCACCCGGACCCAGGACCGGTGGACCACGGTGACCGGTACGGCCCAGGTGGCGGTGTGGATCCGGACCCGGGAGATGCGCAGTTCGGCGGCGAGGGCCGTGCTGTCGGCGGCGGCGCGGACCCCGATCCGGCCCGGGGCGGGCGGCTGGTTCTCGGCGGTGGTCTGCCAGGCGGTGCCTTCGGTGAGGTCGGCCCGCCAGGCACGGGCCTGGACGCGTCCGCCGGTGCGGCTGACCCGGATGCACCACGAGGAGCCCGCCGGATTGCCGGTCGCAACGGGCGCGGAGGGAGCAAGCTGGGTCACGGAGGTGGCGCTGACGGCCTTCTCCAGATGGAGGGTGACGGCGCCGCCGACGGCGAAGGAGAGCCGGGCCCGGCAGTGGTCGGCCGGGCCCGTGTAACCGAAGGTGAGGGCGAAGGAGCGGGCCGCGTCGGAGGGGTCCTGGGCGAAACGCCCGGTGATGACGGCGTCGAGGTCGGCGACCTGTTCGTCCTTGAGCGTGGCGTGGCGGCTCACGGAACTGGTCGCCGGGATACGGACGATCCCGGCCCCGGGCGCGACCTCGTAGTCGCCCGTGGTGCCGTTGGCGGTGTCCCAGGCGCCGCCGCCGGGCGACAGGCCCCAGTTGCCCGGTGCGACGGTCCGCCGGAAGGTGTCGTCGAAGGCCCGCTTGTCCTCGCGGAAGGTCCGCTCGGGGCCGGTGAGCACGACCGTGCGGCAGCCATGGGTGAGGACGGCGAGCGGTTCGTCCCCGAAGGCGACCTCGGTCCGGCCGGGCGTCCCGCTCAGGGGGGTGACGGTGAGCGGGCCGAGGGCGGCCCGGGTGTAGACCGCGGGGTCGTGGGCGGCGACGGCGACGGAGGTACGGGAACTGCCAACCGTGTCCTCGACGGGCGCGGCGGCGGATTGCGGGGCCGGTACGGCGACGGCGGTCCGGGCACCGGCACTTGTGAGCAGCGTTCCGGCGCCGACTGCGGCTATCAGCGAACGGCGGGAAGGGCCCGATGGTCTGGTCATACCCGATGATCGCCGAGAGCCGGGAACGCTGTCGCCCTCTTCTCGCGGTGATGATCCCGGGGGGCGGGGATCGGGGCGGGGATCGGGGCGGCGTTCACCGCGGCCGTACGGTACGGTCCGGCGGCGCGGGCGGGCGGCGGGGGCGGCAGTCGGCGGCGGGCGGGGTGGTCAGTCGGCGTACCCCCGGAAGATCTCGTCGAGCTGCCGGGCGATGGCGGCCTCGACGGCGGTGCACGGGGCGGGGTCGCAGACGCGTTCCGGGTGTCCCGGAGGGGTGCTCGGTTCGGCGGGCCCGTCCGCCGGGTGCTCCGGGAGGACCGGGGGTACGGGTGCCCAGATGCGCCCGTAGAGCGACAGCGCACGGTAGACGAAGCGCAGCGGGACGAGGCAGCCGCGGGCGGTGCGACGGAGTCTGCCGGTCATCGCTCACCTCGTTCGCTGGTCGGGGTCCGGCGGGGCAGGAATACCACCGGGTACCCCACTTGGCCAGTGCTTCAGCACGACTGAAGCGCGTCCGGGGCGAGCGGCCCGCCCCGCGGAGCGACCGGGCCGGACCCGGACGGGAGGCCGGTCGTGCCCGGACGGGCGCCCGGCCGGACGGGCGCGGGGCACGGTCGCGAGCCGTACCAAATCCGATGCTCAGCCGCGAATGGCTTCATCATCTTCCGCTCCCCGCCGTCCGGCTGTCAGCATCTGCGCACGTCATCACCTCAGGAAGAAACACGCACAAACAGGAGAAACCCCCGATGGCAGCACAGACAGCACTGACAGCGCGGAGAGCACGGACCGGGCAGCCGGAGCAGCCGGTACGACCGTTCCGGAGACGTGCCGGTTCCTTCGTCGCCCTGGCCCTCGCCGCCCTGGTGACCGTCTCCTGCGGACGTTCGGACCAGGGCGGGACCTCGGACGGGCCGGCACCGGCCGCGGCGGGCAAGAGCGCCACCGAACTGCTGCCGTCCGATGTGAAGAAGAAGGGCGTGCTGCGGGTCGCCACCGCCGTCGGCTATCCGCCCATGGAGATGTACAAGCCGGGCACCACCGAGCTGACCGGGGTCGACCCCGATCTGGCGCGTGCCGTCGCGGACCGTCTCGGTCTGCGGCTGGAACTGACGAACGCCGCCTTCGACGGGCTGATCCCCGGGCTGAAGTCGGGCCGCTTCGACCTGGTGATGTCGTCGATGACCGACAGTCCCGAGCGCCGCAAGGCGGTGGACTTCGTCGACTACTTCCGCACCGGCGGCGTCATCATGACGAAGAAGGGCAATCCGGAGGGCATCACCACGCTGGAGGACCTCTGCGGCAAGGCCGTGGTCCTCGCCAAGGGCAGTTCCAACCTCGCCATCGGCCAGGAGCAGAACACCCGTTGCGGCAAGAAGATGCGGATCTCGCAGAGCGAGGACGCCCCGACGGGGCTGCTCCAGATCGACAGCGGCCGGGCCGTCGCCACCATCGTCGACTACCCCGTCGCCGCGATGTTCGTGAAGGAGAAGGGGGTGTACGAGGCGCTCCCGGAGCAGTACGGCACGGCTCCCTGGGGCATCGCGGTCGGCAAGGACCGCTCCGGTCTGCGCGACGCCGTGCAGCGGGCGCTCCAGGACCTGATCGACGACGGCGGTTACCGGAAGGTCCTCGACTCCTACGGGGTCGGCGGCAGCGCCGTACCGAAGGCGACCGTCAACGACGGTACGTGAGACGGGGAAACCGGATATGACCCAGCTCGGAAAAAACGATTCTTCAATACCGTTGGCACCACGTCCGGAAGACCCCGGCACCCCGGCCGGCACCTCCGGCGGCCTCGCCCTCCGGGTGACCCGGCGGCCCCGGCCCGCGCGCTGGCTGGCCGTACTCGCCACCGTGTTCTTCGCGGTGTGGCTGGCGTACACCGTCATCGTCAACCCCCATCTCCACTGGGACGTCGTCGTCGACTACCAGTTCGACGACCGTGTCCTCAAGGGCCTGTGGGTGACGGTCCAGCTCACACTGATCTCGATGGTGGTCGGTATCGCCATCGGGGTGCTCATCGCCGTGATGCAGCTCTCCGAGAGCCCGGTGCTCCGGACCGTCGCGGGCGCCTACACCTGGTTCTTCCGGGGTACCCCGCTGCTGGTCCAGCTCATCTTCTGGTTCAATCTGGCGCTGCTGTTCCCGGTCATCGGCATCGGTATCCCCTTCGACGGCCCGAAGCTCGTGGAATGGCAGACCAATGCGGTCATCACGGGCTTCGTCGCGGCCCTCCTCGGTCTCTCCATCAACGAGGGCGCCTATATGGCGGAGATCGTGCGGGCCGGGATCCAGAGCGTCGACCCGGGTCAGCGGGAGGCCGGCGAGTCGATCGGCATGTCGAACCGGCAGATCCTCACCCGGGTCGTCCTCCCCCAGGCGATGCGCGTGATCATCCCGCCCTTCGGCAACCAGTTCATCTCCATGCTCAAGACCACCTCCCTGGTCTCGGTGATCGCCGGTTCCGATCTGATGACCGTCTCCCAGCATCTGTATCTGGCGAACTTCGAGGTCATCGCCCTGCTGATGGTGGCGTCCATCTGGTACCTCGTCCTCACCACGGTCGCCAGCGTCGCCCAGCACTTCGTCGAACGGCGCTACAACCCCGGCGCCGCACCGCTGCGCCGGAGGGTCCTGACCCAGCTCGTGCCCGGCCGCACCGGCAAGGGAGCCCCCGCGTGAACGACATCGTCCTCAAGGCCCGCGGCGTACGGAAGCGGTTCGGCGACACCGAGGTGCTGAAGGGCATCGACCTCGATGTCACGACCGGTGAGGTGCTCTGTGTCATCGGCCCCTCCGGCTCCGGCAAGTCGACCCTGCTGCGCTGCTTCAACCATCTGGAGAAAATCGACGCCGGCCGGATCTGGGTCGACGGCGAACTCGTCGGCTACGAACCGCACGGCACCTCCACCGAGGTGCTGCGCGAGCGGCGGCCGCGGGAGATCCGGCAGCAGCGGGAGCGGATCGGCATGGTCTTCCAGCGCTTCCACCTCTTCCCGCACCGCACGGCGGTGCAGAACGTCATGGAGGGCCCGCTGGTGGTCAAGGGCAGCCCCCGGGCGGAGGCCGAGCGCCGGGCCCGGGAGCTGCTCGACCGGGTCGGGCTCGCGGACCGCGCCGACCACTATCCGGCGCAGCTGTCGGGCGGGCAGCAGCAGCGCGTCGCCATCGCCCGCGCCCTCGCCATGGAGCCCACCCTGATGCTCTTCGACGAACCCACATCGGCGCTCGACCCCGAACTCGTCGGCGAAGTCCTGGGCGTCATGCGTGATCTGGCCCGCAGCGGAATGACCATGATCGTGGTGACCCACGAGATGGGCTTCGCGCGGGAAGTCGCCGACCGGGTCCTCTTCCTGGACCAGGGTGCGGCCGTCGAGGAGGGCAGCCCCGACCGGTTCTTCGGCGACCCGCAGCAGGACCGTACCCGGGCCTTCCTGTCGACGGTGCTGTGATGGGCGGCCCCGGAGCCGTACCGGCAGAGCGCCCCGCCCCGGCGACCGCCGGGCGGCACTCCTACGAACTGCTGATCCGCGGCGGCACCGTGGTCGACGGGACCGGCGCACCGCGCCGGCGGGCCGATATCGCCGTCGACGGCGGGCGGATCACCGTACTGCCGCCGGACGGACGCCACCGCGCCGCCGAAACCGTCGACGCCGGCGGGCGGATCGTCGCCCCCGGATTCATCGACGTGCACACCCACTCCGACGCGCTGGCCGCCTGCGGCGACGCCGGCCGGGACGGCGACGCGGTGGAGGAGCTGCGCCTCGCGCCGCTCCTCCAGGGCGTCACCACCGAGATCGCCGGGAACTGCGGCAGCAGCCTCTTCCCGGCGCTCCCGGAGCGGCTGGCCGGGCTCGCCGACCATGTACGGGTCGTCTTCGGCCTCGGAGCCGTACCGCCCGCCGAGGACTTCGACGGTTTCGCCGCCGGACAGGACCCCGCGCTGCGCCGTACCCATATCGCGTCCCTCGTGGGACACGGCACCCTGCGCGCCGGGGTCATGGGCTTCGAGGACCGGCCGGCCCGCGCCGACGAACTGGGCGCCATGTGCCGGCTCCTCGACCGGGCCCTCGCCCGGGGCGCGGCCGGGCTCTCCAGCGGGCTGATCTATCCGCCCGGCGGTTATGCCTCCACCGGTGAACTCGTGGCACTCGCCGAGGTCGCCGCCCGGCACCGCAAACCGTACGTCACCCATCTGCGCGATGAGATGGCGCAGGTGGAGACCGCGCTGGAGGAGGCCCTGGAGATCGCCCGCCGCTCCGGCGCGCCGCTCCAGATCTCGCACCACAAGACGGCGGGGCGCCATGCCTGGGGCGCCACCGTGCGGACCCTGCCGGTACTGGAGCGGGCCCGCGCCGAGGGGGTGGACGTGCTGTGCGACGTCTACCCCTATACGGCGGGCAGCACCGTCCTCCACGCCCTGCTGCCCCCGTGGGCGAACGAGGGCGGGATCGGGGCCCTGCTGGACCGGCTGCCCCGTCCCGAGGTGCGCGACCGGATCCGTACCTCCATCGCGCGGGGCGTCGACGGCTGGGAGAACACCGTCGGCAACGGCGGCTGGGATCTGATCACCGTCGCCGCCGCCCGGCGCCATCCGGCGGCCGAGGGCCACCGGATCGCCGATCTGGCGACCGCGAACGGCGTCGACGCGGTGGAGTTCGTCTGCGATCTGCTCCTCGCCGAGCAGGGGGAAGTGACCATCATCAGCCACTCCATGCGGGAGGACGACGTCCGCCGGGTGCTCACCAGTCCCCTGTCCATGATCGGTTCGGACGGGGTGCCCAAACCGGGCCGCCCGCATCCGCGCTGGGCCGGCAGCTTCACCCGGGTCCTCGGGCATTACGCGCGGGACGAGGGCCTCCTTTCACCGGAGGCCGCCGTCCACAAGATGACCGGCCTGCCCGCCCGCCGGTTCGGGCTCACCGGGCGCGGCACGATCGCCGACGGGGCCCGTGCGGACCTGGTCGTCCTCGACCCGGAAGCGGTACGGGACCGGGCGACGTTCGACCGGCCGCTGCTGGCGCCCGAGGGCATCGGTACGGTCGTGGTCGACGGCCGGATCGCGGTCCGCGAGGGCCGTCCGACCGACGAGCGCGCCGGAAGGGTGGTGAGGGTGCCGTGACGCTGGCCCGAGTGGCCGCGGCAGCCCGCAGCGCCGCCGCGCTTCCGCTGGTCCTCGCCGTCGCCGCGATCGACGTGGACGACGGCAGCAGCACCGGTGTCGACGACACGGCCGTCCTGCCCGTCGCGTCCGCCGCCAAACTGCTGCTCCTCGCGGAGGTGGCCCGCAGGCTGGACTCCGGCGAACAGGACCCCGCGGCGACCGTCGCCGTGACGGAGGACGACGTGGTGCACGGCACCGGGCTGCTGGTCCGGCTGAGCCGACGCGACTGGACGGTCGAGGACCTGTGCTGGCTGACCGCCTCCGTCAGCGACAACACCGCGACGAACGCCCTGCTGGGGCTGGTGGGGCCGGAGTCGACGGCCCGGCTGGCCCGGAGCCTGTCCCTGGGGGCGCTGACCGTCCACGACCGGGTCCGTGACATCCGCGGACCCGGTGATCCGCCGGTCTTCGCCACCGGCACCGCCCGCGCGCTCGCCGAACTCGTCGCCCACGCCGCCCGGGGCAGCCTGGTCTCCCCCGGCGCGTCCCGGCGGCTGCTGAGCTGGATGCGGTCGAACACGGACCACACCCTGGCCCCCGCGCTGGTCTCCCACGACCCGTACGCGGCCTGCTTCCCCGATCCGCTGCCCGGTGGGCTGCTGCTGGCCAACAAGACCGGTACAGACCCAGGGGTCCGCAGCGACGCGGGCGTCTTCATCGGGGAGCGCCGGGTGGCGTACGCGGTGGTGGCGCACTGGGACACGGCGCTGGGCGCCAGTACGGAGCGGGCCGCGGTACGCGCCATCCGGGACGTCGGCCGCACCCTCGCGGACTATGCCGCGGGCCCGGGCGGGCGCTGACCCGGTACCGGCCTTTGCAGAGGGCCCCGGACGATGGTCCGGGGCCCTCTCTCCACGTCGGACGCGGCCGCCGCTGCCGTGGTGTGTACGGGGGTCGGCGGCCGGTGGGGACGGTCAGGTCCACTGCGCGCCCAACAGCGCCCCGACCTCCTCGGCGGCCGATCGCAGATCCGTCAGGAAAGCCCGCAGCAGGGGGTTCTCGTTGGTCCGCCGGGTCGCCACGCCGATCCGGCGGTGCAACTGGGGGTGGTCGAGGCGCAGGACGTGGACACCGGCCGTGTCGCCGAGGCCCAGTGCGGGCACCAGGGCGATGCCCATACCGGCCCGCGCGAGGTTGATGGTCACCTGGTAGTGGTCGCTGCGGCAGCGGACCCGCGGCAGAAAGCCCTCGACGGCGCAGGCCCGTTCCAGTACGGGTTCGCCGCTGCGGCCGCCCCGGGTGCCGATCCAGCTCTCGCCCTCCAGCGCCGCCAGCCGGACGGCGGACCGCCGTCCGAGGCGGTGCCGCAGCGGCACCACGATCAACTGGGGTTCGTCGAAGAACATCTCCACGTCGACCGGTGCCTGCCGGCACCACGGGTCGAGGGGGTGTTCGAAAACGACCACGGCGTCCAGCCGTCCGGCCTCCAGATCGGGCACCAGTTCGTGCGGCTGGCCGAGGATCAGCTCCAGCTCCACATGGGGGCGGCCGCCGGCGAACCCGGAGAGGGCCCGGGGCAGCAGGTCCAGGCCCGCGGAGGCGAAGAAGCCGACCCGCAGGATCCCGGCCTCGCCGAGGGAGTGGCCGCGCAGATCGTCCTGGGCCACGGCCATCAGATCGGCGACGGCCTGGGCGTGCTCGGCCAGTCTCCGTCCGGCGGAGGTCAGCCTGAGGCTCTGCGGGGCGCGTTCCACGAGCGCGACCCCCACCTCCTGCTCCAGCTTGGCGAGCTGGTGGGAGACCGCCGACGGACTGAGGTGCAGTGCCTCGGCGGCCGCCACGATGGTGCCCCGGCGGGCGATCTCCAGAAGGACGAGCAGACGGCCACTGTTCAGCATCGCGCCAGGTTAAGCCCTTTCTTCCGGTTCAGGCGGTGGCCGGGCGGCGGGCCGTGACCAGGTCCGCCCGCCGGGTCTCCGCCGCCGGTTCGGTGACGGCCGGTTCGGTGACGTCCAGGCGCAGCAGGTCGTCCTCGGTCTCGCGGCGCACCACCAGCCGGGCCTCGCCGTCGCGGACGAAGACGACGGCGGGGCGGGGCAGTTTGTTGTAGTTGGAGGCCATGGCGTAGCCGTAGGCGCCGGTGACCGGTGTGGCGAGCAGATCGGAGACCCGCAGATCGGCGGGGAGCGCCGCATCGTCGATGATCACGTCGCCGCTCTCGCAGTGCTTGCCCACCAAGCGGGCCCGGAGCGGGCGCGGAGCGTAAGGGGTGCGGGGCAGGAAGGCCTCGTAGCGGCTGGAGTACAGGGCGGGGCGGAGGTTGTCGCTCATTCCGCCGTCGACGCTCACATAGGTCCGGACGCCTTCGATCCGTTTGACCGTGCCGACGCGGTAGAGGGTGAGTCCGGCGCGGGCGGTGATGGACCGGCCGGGTTCGACGGTGAGTTCGCCCCGCCAGCCCGCGTCCCGGGCGGCGGTGCGTACCCGGGCGGCCCAGTCGGCGAACTCCGGTACCCGCTGTCCGGCCTCGTAGGCGACGCCGAGTCCGCCGCCGACGGTGAGTCCGCGGACCCCGGTCTCGGCGGCGAACCGGGCGGTGGCCGCGGCGCCGTCGGCCAGCTCGGCCGCGTCCAGCACCTGGGAGCCCACATGGGCGTGGATGCCTTCCAGGACCATCGCCGCGGAGTTCCGGGCGCGGTCGACGGCGGCTGCCGCGGTGCCTCCGGCGAGTCCGAACCCGAACTTGGAGTCGGTACCGCCGGTGCGGATCGACCGGTGGCCGCCCGCGGCGACGCCCGGGGCGATCCGCAGTACGACCGGGAGGGGGGCGAGCCCGGCGGTCGCGTGGAGGCGTTCGATGCGGTCCATCTCGTCGAAGCTGTCGACGACGGTGTGCCGGACGCCGGCGGCGGCCGCGGCGAGGAGTTCGCGGTCGTCCTTGTTGTTGCCGTGGAGCACGATGCGGTCGCCGGGTACGCCCGCGTGCAGGGCGACCCGCAGCTCTCCTCCGGAGGCGACGTCCAGCAGCAGCCCCTCTTCATGGGCGAGGCGGGCCATCGCCGTGCAGAGAAAGGCTTTGGAGGCGTAGGCGACGTTCCCGGCACCGAAAGCGGCGACCGCCTCCCGGCACCGCCGGCGCAGATGCTCCTCGTCGTACACGAACAACGGCGTCCCGAACCTGCGTCCCAGCTCGACGAGCGGTACACCTCCGACGGCCAGCCCGGAGGGGCCGTCCGTCGCGGTGAGCGGCAGCAGGTCCGGGGAGACGGCGGTTGACATGGTTCCTCCCCATGATCGGACTCTCTTTCATCCTCAGCCCTGGCCGGGGGCGGCAAAAGCGGATTCTTCCGGGGGTGAGCATCGGGAAACATGTGGCTCGGGCCGGGCCCGCACGGCCGGATCACCACGGGATCGCCGCGGGATCGCCACCGGATCACAGCCGGTTCACAGCCGGTTCACAGCCGGTTCACAGCCGGATTCCCGCCACCGGATCGGGGAACACTCGTACACCCGTCCCGATCCGGTGGCGCCGGACCCGGCCACCGTGTGCGCGGAGCAGCGCGGGACCGGCCGGGACGGCTGCCGGACACCCTTGCGGCGTCAACCTGTTCGCATCCGATTCACCCCTGGAGGGGGTGAGAGACGGAAGGGCGCCGAAAGCTTTCGGCCGGGACGGGGAGGGTCCGCTGCGCGCGGGGGTACCCGTGGGGCGAGCGAGGCGATCGGGGCCCGGCCCGAAGGGCGGAGCCGGGGCGGAGTCTCCGGTGCCACCCGGGGCAAACCTCTGGCTCAAGGTTGACCAAAGCCAACTCTTCGTCACTTTACGTACCGGCGCGGGTGCGTTTCGCTACTCACCGTTGCGGCTCCGTTGTGGCGCACCCCTGGTGCGGTCCGCCGGCGGTGCCTTCCGACAGCGCCGAATCGAAGGGGGAGAACCATGACCACACCTTCCGCTCCGCTCCGTGTCGCCCTGGTCAACGGCAGCTTCGAGAGTCCCGTCGTCACCGATATGGCGTTTCTGCCGGACGCCTCGCAGACCCAGGTGTCCGGGCGGGTCCCGGGCTGGCTCACCACGGCCTCCGACCACATGATCGAAATCTGGCATTCGGGTTTCCAGGGCGTTCCGTCGGCCGACGGTGCCCAGTTCGCCGAACTCAACGCCAACGAGGTCTCCACGCTCTACCAGGACCTGCCCACCTCGCCGGGCACCAAGCTGTACTGGCGGCTGTACCATCGCGGCCGGCAGGGCAGGGACACCATGGCACTGGACATCGGTGCCCCGGGCGCCACGGTCGAACAGCAGCGCTTCACCGACGGCAACACCGCCTGGGGACGCTACAACGGCGTGTACACCGTCCCGGCGGGCCAGACCCTGACACGCTTCGCCTTCCGTTCCATCTCGGCGGCCGGAGGCAACCGGGGCATCGGCAACTTCCTGGACGGCATCTTCTTCGGGACGGCGCCGTATCTGGTCCTGGAGAAGTCCGCCGTACCCATGGGCCCACTGGAGGTGGGCGACACCCTCACCTACCGCATCACCGCGAAGAACGAGGGCGGCGGCGACGCCGAGAACCTCGTGCTGACCGACACCGTCCCGGACGGGACGACGTATCTGCCGGGTTCCCTGCGTGTCGTGACCGGGCCCAACACCGGCGTCAAGACCGATGCGCAGGGCGACGACCAGGGCTCCTACGACGCCGGGACCAATAGAGTCGTCTTCCGTCTCGGCAACGGCGCCTCCGCGGCGCAGGGCGGCAGTCTGCCCAATACGCTCGCCCTCCCGGCCGGGACGACGGTGGAGTACCGGGTCGTCATCGACCGGGCCTCCGGTGGCAAGCAGATCGCCAACACCGCCACCGCGGCGTACGAGAACCGGTTGGGGAACGAGCCGGAGCCGCTGACCGCCACCTCCGGCGAACAGCTCACCCAGGTGAAACCGGCCGCCGATCTGGCCGTGACCAAAGCTGCCGACGCGACCACCGTCACCGTCGGACAGACCGTGACCTACCGGATCACCGTCCAGAACCACGGCCCGAACGGGGCGACCGGGGTCACCGTCGCCGACCGCCTCCCCGAGGGTCTCGCCTTCCTCTCGGCCAAGGCTTCGACGGGAACCTACGACCCGGCCGCCGGGCAGTGGGCCGTGGGCACGCTGGCCGAGGGCGCCCGGGCGACCCTCGTGCTCCGCGCCAAGGCCACCAGGACCGGACCGGTCGAGAACACCGCCGCGGTCACCGCCGTGGAGAAGGACCCCGGCCCCGCGGACAACACCGACTCCGTCACCGTCTGCGTCGAACCTGCCCCCTCCTGCTGCGACCCCTGCGCCTCGGGCGAGTAGTCCCGCCCGCCGTCGCCCCGGGCCGGCCGGAGCCGCCTTCCGCTCCGGCCGGGTCACCGGGGGGTGTCAGGCGTGCGGGTCCGAAGCCGCCGGCAGGTCGTCGGGCAGCAGGGTGCGCAGCTCGTCGATGCCGGGGCGGTCGACGGCCGTCAGACGGCGGGCCTGTTGGGTGATCATGGTCTCCAGGAGTTGGCGGGCCAGCCGGGCGTTGCCGAAGGCACGGCCGCGCGGGGTCGCGTCGATCCTGGCGCGCAGCGCGTCGAGGGTGGGGGCGGGGCAGGTGTAGCCGCT
The DNA here is from genome assembly GCF_044763775.1 of Streptomyces sp. NPDC094448. Taxonomy (NCBI): domain Bacteria; kingdom Bacillati; phylum Actinomycetota; class Actinomycetes; order Kitasatosporales; family Streptomycetaceae; genus Streptomyces; species Streptomyces sp. NPDC094448. Next base: position 211,596 of record NZ_JBIWGU010000012.1, read on the forward strand.
CTCCCCGGCCTGGTGTCCCATGATGGTGAGCAGTTCGTCGGTGGAATAGTCCTCGAATTCCACATACCGGGAGAAGCGGGAGGCCAGGCCCGGGTTGGAGGCCAGGAAGCCGCGCATCTCCGCGGTGTAGCCCGCGACGATCACCACGATCTCGTCCCGGTGGTCCTCCATCAGCTTCAGCAGGGTGTCGACCGCTTCCCGGCCGAAGTCGGAGCCCGCGCCCCCGGGGGTGAGGGTGTAGGCCTCGTCGATGAAGAGGACACCGCCCAGCGCGCTCTGGAACACCTCTTTGGTGAGCTGCGCGGTATGGCCGACGTACCGGCCGACCAGATCGGCCCTGGCCACCTCGACCAGTTGGCCGCGGGACAGGACGCCCAGCGAAGCCAGCAGGCCCGCGTAGAGCCGGGCCACCGTGGTCTTGCCGGTGCCGGGAGAGCCGGAGAACACCAGATGGCGGCTGACGCGGTGCACGGGCAGTCCCGCGGCCGCGCGCTGTTCGGCGGTGGCCAGGAGGCTGACCAGATCGGTGACCTCGCGTTTCACCGCGCGCAGCCCGACCATGCCGTCCAGTTTCGCCAGCATGGCCGCCCGGTCCTCCGCCTCGGTGCGGGGGGCCGTCGCGGCATCGGCGACGTCCTCGGGCAGCAGCAGCGCCAGATCGCGTTCGGCCGGTTCGTCCATCGTCGAGAGCCGGACGGCCTGCCGGTCGACCATCTCCTCGAACACCCGCCGCGCGGCCCGGCCGTTGCCGAAGGCGGCGCCGCGTTCCATGGCCGTGTAGTGCGCGGCGAGCGCCCGGGACGTACCGGGGCCCAGCTCGTAGAGGTTGGAGCGGCACATGCTCTCGGTGATGGTGACCAGTTCGTCGACGGAGTAGTTGCCGAACTCGATGGTGCGGGTGAAGCGGGAGGCCAGGCCCGGGTTGGAGGAGAGGAAGCCTTCCATCTCGGAGGAGTAGCCGGCGGCGATGACCGCGACGTCCTCGCGGTGGTCCTCCATCAGCTTCAGCAGGGTGTCGACCGCTTCCCGGCCGAAGTCGTTGGACGGGCCGCCCGTGGTGAGGGTGTAGGCCTCGTCGATGAAGAGGACACCGCCGATGGCCCTCCGGAACGCCTCCGTCGTCTTGATGGCCGTCCCGCCGATCACCTGGGCGACCAGATCGGCTCGGGAGACCTCCACCAGATGGCCTTCCGGCAGGACTCCGAGCCGGGCCAGGACCGAGCCGTAGAGACGGGCCACGGTAGTCTTGCCGGTGCCGGGGGGCCCGGCGAAGACCAGATGGCGGCTCATCGACGGCACCGGCATGCCGAGGCGTTTGCGGCGCTGGGCGAGCTGGTTGAGGTTGACCAGTGTCCGCACCTGGTGTTTGACGCCGTCCAGTCCGGTCAGCGCCTCCAGTTCCTCCAGGGGGTCGCGGGGGCCGCCGTCGGGGCGGGCCGGCGCGCCGGGCGGGCCCGCGGTCGCGGCGTCGAGGCCCCAGAGGTCCGGGGCCCCGTTGTCGGCGCTGGTCAGCTCCAGCACTTCGAGCCGTTCCCCGGCCCGGGTCCCGTTCAGTCCGGCGGCCCGGTTGTCGCGCACCGTACAGCCGTGGACCGTCACCGGCTCCGCGGTGTCCACGCGGACGCCGTCACCGACGCTGCCGGAGATCTCACAGGATCTCAGTTCGGCGCGGGCTCCGCGGCGAGCAGTACTCCGTGCGCCCCGGCCCCGGAGATCCGGACCCGGGTCAGGGCGGCCTCCCCGCCGTCCTCCACCAGCACTCCGGCGGAGCCGGGGCCCTCCACGTCGGTGTCGCGGACGGTGGCCACGCCGTCCCGGCCGACCGAGATCCCCGCATCGCCGCAGTCGCGCAGAGCGCAGTCGTCGAACTCGGTCTGCGCCCCGTCGGCGATGCGCACCCCGGCCCGGGCGGCCCGTTCCACCACGCAGAACTCCAGCCGGCCACGGCCGTCGTCGCCCGCTTCCACACCGTGCCGTCCGGCGCCGGAGACCAGGGTCCGGCGCAGCAGGGGCCGGGCGTGCGAGCGGACGGAGACGCCGCTGCCGTGCGGGGCGAGGATCTCCAGCCGGTCGAATTCGGCGGTGGAGTGGTCGGTGAGCTGTACGGCCGCTTCCGGGTCGGCGCAGTCCTGGACGGTTGTCCGGAGGAAGGTGGGCGATGCCGAGTCGGCGACCCGGATCGCGGCGGCGGCGGCCGTGTCGAAGGCGCAGTCCTCGAAGGTGCCCCGGGAGCGTTCGGCGACGAGGAGGCCCGGTCCTCGGGTACGGGTGGTGGTGCACCGGCGGAGCAGCGGGTCGGCGCCTTCGGACAGGGCGATGCCGGGGCCCGTGGTGCCGGAGACGGTGACGTCATCGAGGACCGGACGGGCGGCGCTGCTCAGATGGATGCCGACGGCGCAGTCCCGGACGGTGGTGTGCAGGACGCGGGTGGTGCTCTCGCCCTCCAGTGCCAGGGCGGGTTTGCCGGTGCCGCTGAAGTCGCAGGACTCCACGGTGCCGCGGGCTTCGCCGTTGGCCAGGACGCCGTTGCCGCGGGCGTCGCGGACCCGGCAGTCGCGGATGGTGGAGTCGGCCTGTTCGCTGAGGACGACGGCGGAGGAGCCGAGGTTCTCCAGGACGCAGTCCTCGACGATGCTGGGCTTGGTGGAGGTGTCGACGATGCCGGCGCCTTCCCGGTTGGTGATGCGGCAGCCGCGGATGGCGAGTGACCCGGTCTCCCGGGCGAGGAGTGCCGTCCAGCCGGCGCCGGACACGGTACAGCGGTCCAGGGCGATCTGGCCGCGTGGCGCGTCCACCACGGCGACGTCCTCGCTGCCGCCGCGGAGCACCAGGTCGGTGAGGAGGACGGCGTCGGCGATCAGGGTGACGGCGGTGCCGCGGCGGGGCCGGATCTCCACCGATCCGGGGTCGCCTTCGCCCACGACGGTGACCCGGGTGCGTACGGTGAGGTTCTCCGCGTACCGGCCGGGTTTGACCCGGATCACGGCGCCCGTTCGCGCCGCGGCCAGTGCCTCGCCGATGGTCCGGAAATCGTCCGACTGCTCCTGACCGACCGTCAGTACTTGCCGTGACACGCTCGCCCCTCCTGTGTGCCGGCCCCGCTCCGGGCCCGTCCGGTGGTGTCTTCTGGTCGCCTAGCATGTGCCTTATGCCGTTGGACCGTTGTCGTCGTGTCATGACTCTCGCGGCGGTCACCGCGATACCCGCCCTGTTGCTGGCTCCGTCCGCGGGTGCCGACAGCGGCGATCCGGTGACCCTGCCGCCGCTCCGGCAACGCCTGGCCGCCGAGGAACCGTGTGCGACCGCCTCGGCGAAGATCGCGGAGATGGGCCCCTGGACCCATCGGGCGCTGCAGCTCTCCCGCTCCTGGCAGCTCAGCCGGGGCGCCGGTGTCACGGTGGGGGTGGTGGACACCGGGGTCGGTGCCCGGGTGCCCGCGCTGGACGGGCGGGTGACCGCCGTGGGCGGGGCGGGTGAGGACTGTGTGGGGCACGGGAGTTTCGCCGCCGGGCTGATCGCCGGGGCGCCCACCGGCCGCGGTCAGATCACCGGGGTCGCTCCCGCGGCCCGTATCCTCGCCGTCCGCGGCACCGATACCCGCGGTGTGCCGGATGCCGGGCTGATCGCGCAGGGCATCCGTACCGTCGTGGACGAGGGCGTGCAGGTCGTCTATGTGGGGCAGGCGCTCGGCGCGGGCAGCGCGGAACTCACCGCCGCGGTGGCGTACGCGGCCGGTAAGGACGTCCTCGTCGTCGCACCCGCCGTGCCGGACACCGCCCCCAGGGGTGCCGGCGGCAGGCCGGACACCCGGGCCCGCCCCTACTGGCCGGCCGCGCAGCCCCGGGTGCTTTCGGTGGTCGACCACGGGCCCGACGGCAGGCGGCCGGAGCACGCGCCCCTGGCACTCGCCCCCGACCTGTCCGCCCCCGGCGACGCAGTCGTCGGCATCGGTGTGCGCGGACCGGGCCATTTCATCGGTTCCGGTTCGTCGTTGGCCGCCGCGCATGTCGCGGGGGCGGCGGCGTTGCTGCGCGCCTACCACCCGGATCTCAACGCCGTCGCGACCGCGCGCCGCCTGACCGAGGCCGCCTATCCCGAGCACACGCCCCGGCTCGACGTCTACGCGGGACTGACGGCGCTGCTCGCGGCGGAGCGGGCGCCGGCCGGGAAGAGCCCCGATCCGGCGGTGGTTCCGGCCTCCGCTTCGGCGGGCCCCCGGAGCCGTGCGCTGCTGATCGGCGGCGGCTCCCTGGTGCTGGTGCTGCTGGTGGGTGCCGCGATGGTCGTCGTCCCGCTCGGCAGAGCGCGCGGCTGGCGCCCCGCGGGCTAGGCCGTCTCTTTCGGCGGGCCCCCGGATCGGGCGCGCCGGGGGTGTCACGGGGTCCCCTGGTCGACCAGCGCCGTCTGGATGTCGACGTTCTTGCGGCGGGTGATCCTGGTGCCGCGGCCGGGGATCAGGTTACGGCCCTTGACGTTGCCGAACACATAGCCTTCGGCCGGCGGGCAGGACAGCAGGATGCCGGGGGTGTTGACCTCCAGCATGCGGCGGAGCAGCGGATCGTTCAGACCGCGTCCCGCGCCCGCCGCCGAGCGGGCCACCACCAGGTGCATTCCCACCTCGTAGCCGAGTGCCAGATGGTCCATCAGCGGGGCGAAGGGCTGGTTCAGGGGTCCGCCGCCGCCCACCATGTCGTAGTCGTCGACCAGGACGAACAGCCGTGGACCGGTCCACCAGTCGCAGAGCCGCATCCGGGAGGGTGCGATGTCCGCGCCCGGCAGCCGGGTCCTGACCGCCCGGGCCGCGCCGTCGACCAGTTCCTTCAGGGCGTCCAGCGAGACCGCGTGCCCGAGGCGGTAGGCGTCGGGTACGGCCTCGACCAGCTCGCGCCGGTAGTCGATCACCATGATCCGTGCTTCGGCGGGGGTGTAGCGGTCGATGATCGCCTTGGCGGTCAGCCGCAGCAGATTGGTCTTGCCGCTCTCGGCGTCACCGACGACGATCAGGTGGGGGCTGGCCGAGAAGTCGTGCCACAGGGTACCCATGGTCTCCTCCTCGACGCCGAGCGGGATCCGCACCCCGTCGTCCTGGGCGGGGGGCAGTGCGGCGGCGGGCAGGAGTGTGGGCAGCATCCGTACCTGCGGCGCGGGCGGTCCCGGCCAGTGTTCGGTCACCCGGGCGACCAGACCGGCCACGCCGTCGGAGAGGTCTGCGGCACCGGTGCGGCCGTCCACCCGGGGCAGCGCCGCCAGATAGTGCAGTTTCGCGTCGCGGGTCAGGCCCCGGCCGGGTGACCGCGGCACCGCGGCCGCCTTGCGGACGTCGATCGTGGAGTCCATGGGGTCGCCCATCCTCAGCTCCAGCCGGGTCCCGGTCTGGTCGCGGACCGCGGCGGTCAGCTCGACCCAGCGGGAGGTGGTGATCAGCAGGTGGATGCCGTAGTTCAGGCCGCGCGCGGCGAGGGCGTTGAAGGTGGCGAGGTAGTGGTCGTAGTCCTGGCGGACCGTGGACCAGCCGTCGACCGCCAGAAACACGTCGCCGTACGGTTCGTCGGGGAACTCCCCGGCGGCCCGGCGCCGCCGGTAGGCCGCCATGGAGTCGATGCCGTGTTCCAGGAAGAACTTCTCGCGGTGCGCGAGCACCGTGGTGACCTCGGACATCACCCGGCCGACGCGTTCCTTGTCCATACGTGCGGCGACTCCGCCGACATGCGGCAGCCCGGCCAGTGCGGCGAGGGTGCCGCCGCCGAAGTCGAGGCAGTAGAACTGCACTTCGCGCGGGGTGTGGGTGAGGGCCAGCGCGCAGATCAGGGTGCGCAGCAGGGTCGATTTGCCGCTCTGCGGCCCACCGGCGATGCCCGCATGGCCCCCGGCGGCCGACAGGTCCACGACGAGGGGCTCACGCCGCTGGTCGAAGGGGCGGTCCACGATGCCGACCGGCGCCCTGAGCTGTCCGCGCAGTGCGGTGGCGGTCAGCCCGTACTCGGGATGCGGGGTCAGCGGGGCCAGCAGCTCGTCGAGTGCCGACGGCTCGTCCAGCGGCGGCAGCCATACCTGGTGGGCGGGTGGTCCGGCGTCCCGGAGCCGTTCGGCGGCGACCGCCAGCAGTGACCGGCTCTCCTCCTCGGGCTGTTCGGGCCCGGTTTCGGGCGGTGGGGCGGGGAGCTGCCGGGGGACCACCCAGTCCGAGGTCCAGGGCACCACCTGGCTGGCGATCCGGGCCTGGTGGGCCGAGCCGCTGCGCCGCCGGTAGGGCCCGGAGACATAGGCGGCGCGGAACCGGGTCAGGGCCTCCACTCCCGTTTTGACGAAGCCGCTGCCCGGTGTCGGCGGCAGTTCGTAGGCGTCGGGTACGCCCAGCACTCCGCGGCTCTCCATGGCGGAGAAGGTCCGCAGGCCGATCCGGTACGACAGATGCGATTCGAGCTGGTGCATACGGCCCTCGTCGAGGCGCTGCGAGGCCAGCAGCAGATGGACGCCGAGGCTGCGCCCGAGCCGTCCGATCATCACAAACAGCTCCATGAACTCGCGATGCGCGGCCAGGAGTTCGCTGAACTCGTCGACGACCACGAACAGGCTGGGCAGGGGGTCCAGCGGGGTTCCGGCGGCGCGCGCCTTCTCGTACTCCAGCGCGGAGGTGTAGTTGCCCGCGGCCCGCAGCAGTTCCTGACGGCGAATCAGTTCGCCGTGCAGGGCGTCCTGCATCCGGGCGACCAGTTCGACTTCGTCGGCCAGGTTGGTGATGACCGCTGAGGTGTGCGGGAGTTCGTCCAGGCCCAGGAAGGTGGCACCGCCCTTGAAGTCGACCAGGACGAAGTTCAGTGTCTCCGAGGAGTTGGTGAGTGCCAGGGCGAGGACCAGGGTCCGCAGCAGTTCGCTCTTGCCCGAGCCGGTGGCGCCGATGAGCATGCCGTGGGGGCCGGTACCGCCTTGGGCGGACTCCTTGATGTCGAGTTCCACCGGTGTGCCGCCGGGGCCGACGGCGATCGGCACGCGCAGTCGCTCGGAGCGGGTGCGCCGCTGCCAGAGTGACGCCGGTTCATGGCGGTAGAGGTCGGCGATGCCGAGGAGGGTGGTGAGTTCGGTGTCGGCGGCCATGGGTTCGCTCGCCTCGCGGCCGACGCCCATCCGGTACGGGGCGAGCAGTTTGGCGAGCGCGACGGCGGATGCCGTGCCCAGGGTGTCGGGCTGCCCCAGGGATACCAGTTGTTCCTTGCGCTCCCGGTCGGTGCGGACCAGTTGCAGGGTCTCCCCGGTGAGGTCGAGGCGGAGCGTCGCCCGGCCCGGCCGCCAGGTCAGGGCGGAGTCCAGGTCGAGCAGTACGGCGTTGCGGAAGCCGGGGCCGTCCGCCCGGTGGCCGCCGGGGAGCGCCACCCCGTCGAGTACGACCACGATGTACGGCTCTTCCCGGCCGGCCCGGGCCTCGGGATCGAACGGGGGCCGTTCCTCGAACTCGGGGCCGAGCAGTTCGTCCAGCTCGCCGACGGAGGTGACCACCATGCGCACGGCGCCCGCGCCGTCCGACTCCGCCCGGTGCAGGTTGTGCGGCAGCCACTTCACCCACTCCCAGTCGGCTCGGCGGTCGTCGGCGGCGCAGACCGCGATCCACAGGTCGTCGGGCGAGTGGACCACGGCGAGCTGCGCCAGCATCGCCCGCGCCAGGGTGCGGATCCGCTCGGGTTCACCGCGGAACAGGATCCGCGCCCAGGTGCGGAGGTAGACCGCGATGGGCTGCCGGGGGACCGTGGAGTAGGCGCGGGTGAAGCTGCGGAGCGCGTGGGCGCTCAGCGGTTCCAGGTCCTCCACCGGTTTGGTGGCGAGCGGGGCCAGTTTCAGGCCGAGTTTCTGGTCACCGACCGCGACCCGCACCTCCCCGAAGTCCTCGTCGGCGGGGCGCCGTTCCCAGAGCCGGCTGGTGCCGACCAGGGACCAGAGCGTGCTCGGTTCGGGATGCCGCCAGGCCAGTGCCCGCTGCTGTTCCGCGACGGCGGCGCGCGCTTTGCGCCGCATCTGGCGGAGGTAGCGCAGATAGTCCCGCCGGTCGCCGTTGAGGCGCTGCTTCCGCTCGCTGCTGCGGCGCACGTACTGGCCGAGAATCATCGCTGCCGCGGAGACCACCATGATGCCGAGCGCCAGATAGATGAACACGCCGCTGCGGGAACCGCCGGGCCGCATGTACATCAGGACCATCGACACCGACATCAGGGCCATCGGAAGGTAGTTCCACACGGCCGAGCTGTCCGGGGTGACCTCCGGCAGTACGGGTGGCTCCTGGAGGCTCAGTTCGCCGTCCGGCATATCGGGTCCGTGTCTGCGGGCGGGCCGGCGGAAAAGGACGGTACTCAACGAGCGCTCTCCTTCCGGGCGCCGCGGGAACGGCACAGGCGGGATTCGGGTGGGGGCGATGCCTTCCGGGGCCGGGGAAGCGGCCGATCGGGCTTACGGGCCCGGCGAGTTGGGCAGACCGCCGCGAGATGCGCGCATCGCCGCGCCCGGCCCGGTGGGGAGGGACCCACCGGCCACGGGCAGTCTACGATCCATCTCACGGTTCACTCGTACGGACCTGCGCGAGGCGGAGGAACCGGTTCAGTCGCGCAGTGCGCCTCCGACCGCGCACACGTCCCCTCTTCGACCCGTCCCCGTCCCGCCGGAGACCTGGCGGGGTCTCCCGACGAAGCGTGAGTTCTCTCCATGACCGACAGCACCACGTCCGCACTGTGCCGCGTCACCGTACGCGCTCCGGCCAAGTCCATCGACCTCGCGGTCCCCGCCGACGTACCGGTCGCCGATCTGCTGCCCGCCCTGGTCCGGTACGCCGGTGACGAGCTGTCCGAGCAGGGCCTGGAGCACGGCGGCTGGGTGCTCCAGCGGCTCGGCGGCCGTCCGCTCGACGAGGACGCCAGCCTGGAGTCGCACGGTGTCCTCGACGGCGAGACCCTGCATCTGCGGCCGCATACCGACGCCCTGCCCGAGGTCCTCCTGGACGATCTGGTCGAGGGCGTGGCCACGACCATGGAGACCCAGCCCTTCGCCTGGACGGCGCAGGCCGCCCGCCGGGTGCTGCTGACCCTGCTGGTGCTCGCCCTGGCCGCCGGGCTGGCCGTCCTCGCCGTGCCGGGTCCCCCCGGCGGGCTGCGGGCCCTGGCCGCCGCGGCCACCGGGCTGCTGCTCCTCGGCGGGGCGGCGTCCGCGGGCCGGGCGGTGGGCGACGCCGGGGCGGGTGCCGCCCTCGGCCTCGCCGCCGCGCCGTACTTCGCCCTGGCCGGCTGGCTGCTGCCCGGCGGTGCGCTCAGCGGACCCGGACAGTGGGAGGTGCTGGGGGCGCGGCTGCTGGCGGCGGGGGCCGCGGCGGCCGGCGGAGCGATGCTCGCCGTCGCCGCCGTCGCCGCGTTCGCCGCACTGTTCCTGGCCCTGGTGGTGGTGTCGGCCGCGGCGGTACTCGCCGGGGCCCTGATGATGACCATGGACCTGGGGCCGGGCCACGCGGCCGGGGTGGTCGCCCTGACCGCGGTGGTGTTCGGGGCGTTCGTACCGTCGATGTCGTTCCGGCTGTCCGGTCTGCGGATGCCTCCGCTGCCGTCCAACGCCGAGCAGCTCCAGGAGGGCATCGAACCGCACCTCCCCTCGTCGGTGGCCGCCCGGACGGTGGTCGCCGACGGCTGGATGACCGGCCTGTACGCCGCCACCGCCGCCGTCTGCGCGGTCTGCCTCTCCGGTCTGGCGCACCGCTTCACCCTGCCGACCGTGTTCATGGCCCTCGCCCTGGCGCTGCTGCTGCTCCTCCACAGCCGCGCCCTCGGTAACGTCCTGCAACGGCTGTCCCTGGTCGCGGCCGGTGTCTGGGGCGTGGCGCTGCTGGTCCACGGCGCGGCCGGGCAGGCCGCCCCGGCCCAGCGGCTGCTGCTGGTCGCCGCGCTGGTGGCGGTCGCCGCCGCCCTCGCCGTCACCTCGTGGACCGTGCCGGGCCGGCGTCTGGTGCCGTACTGGGGCCGGGCGGCCGAGATCCTGCACTCCGCCACGGCCGTCAGCCTGCTCCCCCTGTCGCTGTGGGTGCTCGGCGTCTACGGATGGCTGCGGGCCATGAACGGCTGACCGAACCCGGACCACCGAAGGACCGCCGACTCGAAGGACCGATCAACCCCATGCAGAACAAACGCGACCAGGTCCAGGCCCATATGTTCCTGATGAGCCGCCTCACCTCGGGCATTCTCCGCTCCGACCCGGACGCTCCGGAGAGCCCCCAGGGCCGTACCAACCGCGGGATCGCCATCGGCGTCATCATCGCCGTCCTGGTCTCGGTCGGGGCCTTCGGCGTCGGCCTGGTCAGCCCCGGCCGGCAGAATACGTGGCAGACCTCCGGCCGGCTGATCGTCGACAAGGGCACCGGCGCCCGCTATCTGTATCTGGACGGCCGGCTGCGCCCGGTGCGCAACTACACCTCCGCCAGGCTGCTGGGCGGCGCGAAGCTCGCCACCACCACCGTGAGCACCGCTTCGCTCAAGGGCACCCCGCGCGGCACGCCCGTCGGCATCGAAGGCGCCCCCGACGAACTGCCCGCCAAGGGCGATCTGTCGCAGGCGCCCTGGCAGGTGTGCGTTTCCGAGGTCCCGAGGAACGGCGGCACCGCACTGGTGACGACACTGGCCGTCGGCCGGGAGGGCGACGGCGACCGTCCGGGCCGTGACCAGGGGCTGCTGGTGGCCGGCCCCGACGGCAGCGACTATCTGATCTGGCAGGGCAGCCGGCTGCGCATCGACCGTGACTCCACCGCCGGTGAGGCCCTGGGGTACGCCTCGGTACGGCCCGTACCGGTCTCTGCGGCCTTCCTCAACGCGCTGCCCGCCGGGCCCGATCTCGCGGCCCCCGCCGTCCCGGGTGCGGGCAGCGCCGGCCCGAGGCTCGGCGGCCGCCCCACCAAGGTCGGACAGCTCTTCACCCTGGCCGTGCCGGGGGCCGGGGAGCGCCATTACGTGCTGCGTGCCGACGGTCTGGCCCCGGTGACCGCCACCGAACTCGCCCTGCTGCTCGCCGATCCCGGGATCCGTACCAAGGCGTACGGCGGTGCCGTGCCGGTCCCCGCGGCGCTGACCTCCGACGCCCTACAGGGCCGGCCGGTTCCGGACGCCGGGCGGACCGCGCGCCCCGGCCGGCTGCCGGAGACCCCGCCGAAGTCGGTGAGCGTGCCCCGGGACCGTACCCCCTGCGCGCTGGTCACCCCGGACGCCGAGGGCCCCCGGTTCGGTGTCGCCCTGGCCCCCGCCGCCGATCTCGGACCGGTCGCCCAGCATGCCTCGGGCGTCGCGGCCCCGGCCTGCCTGCCGGTCGACCGGGTCACCGTACGGCCGGGGCGCGGCTCCCTGGTGCGGCTGGTGGGAGCGGGCGGAGGCCGGCTCGGCGGCACGCTCTACCTGGTCACCGAGACCGGGGTGAAGTACCGCCTGGCGACCGCGGCGGCGGTGCAGGCCCTCGGCTATCAGGACGTCGTCCCCGGTGAGATGCCCGCACTGCTCGCGGCCATGCTGCCCTCAGGACCCGATCTGACCCCCGAGGCCGCCGGTGCGGGCCGGGCCTCGGTCACCGCCCCGCGATGCCCCTCACGGGCCTCCGGCGCAGCCGCGGCGGCGGACCGTCCGGGCTCCCCGGCGGGCGACAACGGAAAAACAAGGTGACGGCAAGAAAGCAAGACCGGACGGCAATCCCGTCGTCCTAGCATCGGGGCCCCGGCCGAACGATGGAGAGGCGACGCATGGCCGCCAACGGAATGCAGCAGTCCGAGGAGTCCGCGACCCGGAACGGCGTTCAGGCGCTGGAGATGGCCTTCACCGGCATCACCAAATGCCGCCAGGACGTGGAGACCACCAAGAACAACTTGATGGCCCACTACAAGGGCAGCGACGGCAAGGCCTTCGCGGACCTCGTGACCGCGTGGGAGGAGAAGGCCGACGTCATCATGGTCAACGTCCAGGACATGATCGAAACGCTGAACCACACCCTCGTCGAGCACGGCAAGCAGCAGGGCGCCGCGGTCGACTCGATCAACCAGGAGTACGCCCAGTCGGACGCCGTCTTCGACGCGCTGCGCGGCTGATCCCGGCAGCCGTTTCCCTCCGGGGCCGTGGTACGGGCCCCGGGCGCCCATCCCCCGTAGCGCACCGGCCGCACGAGCCGCACGAGCCGCAAAGATGAGGACAGGACATGACGGACTTCTCCGACGGCTATATCTACGTCGACTACTCGCAGATGAGCAACGCCGCGGACGATCTGATCAGCCAGACCAAGGCGATCGACAGCATTCTCACCCAGCTGGACGCGGAGCTGAACGAGCTGAAGAACGCGTGGATCGGTGACGACAAGGATGTGTACGCCCAGAAGCAGCAGGTCTGGAACAGCGCGGTCGAGGCGATGGAGCAGCTGCTGACCAAGCACTCCGTGCTGCTGACCAGCGTCTCCGAGAACTACCAGTACAGCGAGCGGTCGCTGACCCAGATGTGGGACTCGGTGAAGATCGGCCGCTGATCCGGTCCGCGGGCCGCGGCCCGGCGGCCCGCCGTGCACCACCCCGACCCCGAGGAGACGCGCCGTGGCGGAAGACCCCAACGCGAAGACCGGCAAGCTCAGCATGGACAAGGCGGGCCTGCAGGCCTTCCAGCGCGACCGTGTCGAGCCGTTCCAGGAGGAACTGCGCAAGATCGCCCTGGACGATCCGTTGTCCGGCCCCTCCATGGCCAAGCTCATCGGGGACGCCGACCTCTCGGGTGAACGCGACTTCGCGACCTACGGCGCCTCGCGGCCGCTGATGCTCGGGCCGATGCTCAAGGAGAACCATCTGCACGGCAAGGGTCTCGCGCTCAACCAGGCGATCGGCAAGTCGGCCGAGCGGCTCACCGAGATCTACGAGGAGCAGAGCGGGCTGTTCAAGGACATCGTCGACAACCTCGAAGCCAGTGTCGAAACGCTGTTCAGCGCCCAGTCGGGCAATCTGACCGGCATCGACGGCCAGGATTTCCTGGACGTCTTCGAGGATGTGGAGGCCCGTCTGAACGGTGGCCAGAGCGGCGGGGGCAACGACAAGGACGAGTGACCGCCGTCTTCCGCCGCCGCCTTCCCGCCCCGAAGCCCGGAGAGTTCCCTCGTGGCCGAGAACGTCGTTTACCCCGCCGACTCCGTCGACGACTACTGGCACACCGCCGTCCAGGTGCTCACCGGCTATGTGATGCCCAAACGCGAGCTGCTCTTCGGTTCGCTGGTGGGCAACGATTCGATTCCGCTGATGCGGGTGGAGTTCTCCGACCACGACGGGGAGCCGTCCAACGCCGTGGTCGACGCCGTGAACGACATGAACTGGCGTACGGAGAACTCGGGCTGGCGGGTGGAGAACACCGATTTCGTGGTGCCGTTCTACTCGGGCAAGGACGGGCCGGTCGCCGAGGCCCCGGTGAACACCCGGGTCAAGATGAAGAAGGCCCGGATCACCCTCCTCGGCACCTCGGGCACCGCCGATCCGCCCGCGGGCGGCGTGGTGCTGGGCGGCGAGTTCAAGAGCGGGCTCGGCAAGGACTTCCAGGGACAGGCCAAGGACACGGTCTGGAGCAACAAGGCGCTGGCCCAGTACAGCTACGGCGGCGGCAAGGCCCTGGAGCAGCTGCTGTACAACGGCAGCACCCTGCACTTCACCTGGAACGACCTGCCGGTGCACGATGCGGACGCGGTGGATCTGGGGTCCTTCGACCACAACGCGCAGGCCTTCGACCGGGTGGCGCAGTTCTTCGCGGCCCGTACCCGCGAACTGAAGGACTGGGAGTTCGACCTCGGGAAGCAGGAGGCGTCGTGGAAGGGGCAGGCCGCCGGGGTCTTCAAGGACCTCGTTCACGGCCTGGTGCGCACCTATGAGTCGTACAGCGAACAGTTCCCGGTGTCCGGCACGGTCCACTCCACGTACGGGAACGACCTGCGGGGCTACCGTACGGATGTCACCAACGCCGCCCGGAAGCTCCACGGCGCCTGGGACACCTGGCAGCTCCTGACCGGGAATCCGCTGCGCTGGCTGCACGATGTGCTGCTGGACGTCACCGACCACGTCTGGCGCAACAACATCACCAAGGTGCGCTATCAGCACACCTACAGTCCGCGGGGCTACGCCTCCGGTGGTTACCACTACGTCAAGTACGAGAATTTCTCGGGTGCCGTCAGCCCTTACGGGATGCTGGAGCAGAAGGACACCTGGAAGAGGATCGGCGAAGAGGCCATCCGGCGCTGGCAGAAGAGCGTCCAGGATGTGCTGTCCGCCGCGGGCAAGCAGGCCCTCATCGACGTGGAGAACGCCTTCAACGACCAGAAGTTCCCCGAGAAGGTGACCACCGTCTCGGTCAATCTCGGGAATCTGCTCGCCAAGGACCAGGCCTTCCGGGACCGGGCGGAGGCGGCGAGGGCGAAGGCCGAGGCCGAGGAGAAGCTCCGGCTGGCGAAGGAGGAGGCCGAGCGCAAGGCGCTGGAGGCGGAGGAGAAGGCACGTCTGCTGAAGGAAGAGGCGGAGCGCAAGCAGGCCGAGGCCGAGGCGCGGGCCGAGCAGAGGCAGCGCGAGGCGGAGGAACGGGCGGCGAGGGCCCAGGCGGAGGCGGAGGCGCGGGCCGCGAAGGTACGGGCGGACGCCGAGGCCAAGCAGGAGGCGAAGGAGCGCGAGGCCGAGCAGAAGCAGGCAGAGGCCGAGCGCAGGCAGGCGGAGAAGGAAGCCGAGCAGGAGGCCCGGCAGGAACGACTCCAGGCAGAACAGGAACAGAAACAGGCCGAGCAGGAAGCCAAACAGGAACAGAAAGAACGCGAAGCCGAGCAGAAGCAGGCAGAGGCCGAGCAGCGTGCCGAGCAGAAGCAGGCAGAGCAGGAAGCGAAGCAGGAGCAGAAGGAGCGGGAGGCGCAGGAGCGTCAGACCCTGCTGATGAACCAGGCCCGCTTCGACCGGGAGCAGCAGCGCAAGGAGCAGGAGCGCAAGCAGGCGGAGGCCGAGGCGAAACAGGAGGAGAAGGAGGCCGAGCAGGAAGCTCGGCAGGAACGACTCCAGGCAGAACAGGAACAGAAACAGGCCGAGCAGGAAGCCAAACAGGAACAGAAAGAACGCGAAGCCGAGCAGAAGCAGGGCGAGGCGGAGCGCAAGCAGGCGGAGAAGGAAGCCGAGCAGGAGGCCAAGCAGGCCGAGCAGGAGCAGAAGCGGATTCAGACCGAGTCCGAGTACCGGGCCCGGCAGGAGGAGAAGGAGCAGGAGGCCGAGCAGAAGCAGGCGGAGGCCGAGGCGAAGCAGGAGCGGAAGGAAGCCGAGCAGGAAGCCCGGCAGGAACGGCTCCGGGCGGAGCAGGAGCAGAAGCAGGCCGAAGCGGAAGCCGGACAGGAGCAGAAGCAGGCGGAGGCCGAGGCCAGGCGGGAGGAGATGGAGCGCCGAGCCGAGCAGAGGCAGGGCGAGGCGGAGCAGCGTGCCGAGCGGCAGCTGCGGGACCTCGGCCCGGGTGCCGGCTCTTCGTGGCCGGGAAGGCCCGACGCCGCGGTTCCCGACGGTCTGCGCCTGCCCGAGGGCTCCGGGCCCGGCAGCAGTACCGGTACCGGTTCCGGTTCCACCGCGCTTCTTCCGGGCGGCTCGGCTGCCGGGGGCTACCCCGCCTACTCCGGTGCCGGTGGGGAGGAGGAGCTGTACGACCGGGTCCTGGATTCCCCCGGCGGTGCCGACTACGGCATGGGCGCCGGCAGCGGCGCCGGAATGGGCATGCCGATGCTCCCCATGGGCACGCGGCTCAACGGCACGTCCACCGGTGGCGCGGAGGGTGAACGCGTCCGCGGCACGGTCGACGACGGCAGGCCCGTCACGACCCGCCGCGCCGGGACGGGACAGGGCCGGGAGGAGTTCTCGGCCGCGGGCCGCGGCTCCCTCGCCACGGCATCCGGCGGTATGCCGTACATGCCGCCGATGGGCGGTGCGGACCGGCAGACGGAGAGCGGCGACCGCGAGCGGATGTCCTGGGTGGAGGAGGAAGAGGACGTGTGGGGCACCGACGAGGGCGGCGCGCCGGCCGTCATCGGCCGCTGAGCACCGGTACCGGCAGGGGACGGAAGAGATGAACGAACCGATTCAGGAGCGGCTGGCCAAGGCGGTGGCCGGGCTGGAGCGGACCCGGCAGGCGGTCGCCGCCGCCGAGGAGCGGCTGCGCGGAGCAGGCGTCACCGTGCGGTCGGGCGACCGCAGTGTGGAGGTCACCGTCAACGCCCAGGGGCAGCTGGTCGATGTGCGCTTCCTCGACGGCAGGTATCGCACGATGGGTGCCCCGCAGCTCACGGCGGCCGTGCTGGAAGCGGCCCGGCAGGCGCAGGCGGAGATGGCGCGCACGGTACTGGACACCTTCCGGCCGCTGTCCGAAACGGTCGGCGGCAGGCCGCATATCGAGGGCTCCGGAGTGGACTGGGGCGATGTGTTCGGCCCGCTGCTGGACACCGTCGAGCGGGGTTCCGCGGGCCGCGGCGGGGCGAGCGACCGGCTGCGCGACGAGATCACCGAGGACGGCGAGGATCCCGCCCCCGTGACACGTGCCGAGGACCGGACGAGCCGGACGAGCCGGACGAGCCGACCGAGGGGGCAGTGATGAGCTACGGATACGGATCGTACTTCGAGGGGGACCCCGCCAAGCTGGCGGCGTTCATCTCCGAGGCCAGGTCGCTGACCAAGCGGTTGCGGCAGGTCGCGAACGACTTTCCGGCGGCCGTGGGGCCGACGTCGATGTGGTACGGCGTGAACGACGACTACGCCCTGGAGATGGGGCCCCAGGCGGATCGCGAGTTCACCTACGTCCAGGACGGTCTGAACCTGGTCGCGGAGGGTTTCGAGAACTCCGTCGAGGGCCACTTCCTGGCGCTCCAGAAGATCCGGTCCACGCAGTCGCAGAACCTGGACGACATCGGCGGGCTGCGCGGCAGCACCGATTCGGTCGGTGGGGGCGACGGCGGCACGAGCAACGGAAAACACTGACCGTTGATCCCCGACAGCATCGAGTTCCCCGATCCGGCCCGCTACATCCTGTTCGTCCTGCTCGGCGAGCTGCCGTTGCAGGCCTCATCGGACATGGCGTTCTCCAGCTCCATGCCCTACGACGACACATCGGCACAGGTTCTCGATCTGCGGAACGAGATCACCGATCTGCTCGGCAGGGTCGACGGGGCACTGCCCCCGCAGGTCGCGGCGAGCTTCAAGGAGGCGCTGGCGCCGCTGACCGGTGCGGGCGGGCCGGATCTGCTCGGTGATCTGGCGGGACAGATACGTCAGGTTTCGGACAACCGGGTCAAGCAGTCGCAGAAGATCATGGAGTCCAAGTTCGAGATCATCGCCGAGGCACTGGTCCTGCTGGCCGAACTGGCGGTCATCGCGACGCTCTCGGTCTTCACCGGTGGTCTGTCGTTCAGTCAGGCAGCCGTCGCCAAGGCGCGGACCACGGTGGCAGTCCTCACCATCATGCAGCGTCTGCTGAACCAGGCTCATCTGCTGCCCGCGCTCAGCGAGGCACTCCAGGAGGCCCTGACCACGCTCGCGGTACGGCTGGCCATGCTCAGCCTCAACGACGGCAAACGCCGCCCCGACGGCATCGACGGGCGGGACATCCTGAAGGCTCTGGCGGTCGGCGGTCTCGCCGGGTTCTTCGGCTCCGCCGTCTCCAAGTACTTCGGTGACATCTTCAAGAACCAGTTCCGCAACTTCGGTGACAACAAGTGGGGTGTCGTCGGGGGGAACGTCTTCCGCAACGCGGCCGCCGAGGGTCCCAGCGAGGCCTTCGCGGAGTTCCTGGTCAACGGGCTGTTCGACAACCGCTGGAAGTTCGATCTGATGTCGATGGCGGGCGGCAGCATCAGTGCCGTCACCGAGATGATCCTCAGCGGGGCACTGGACCATATCGCGAAGGGTCTCAACAGCAAGTTCTTCGACGGCCGGAACGTGTTCGGCACATTCAACCCGCCGTTCGGCCCCGGTGCCCTCCCCGGCGGTGGCGGCAGCAAGGTCGTCGTCCACACCCCGGAACCGGCGCCGGGCACCACCACCACGTCCTCGTCCGGCGGTCCCGGGGCTGGGGCCACCACGGGCCGTTCCCTGCCGCCGCCCGTGCCGGTGCACCATGTGGTACCGCCGGTGGTGGTCCCGCCCCTCGTCTCCGGTACCCCGGTGCCGGTCAACACCCCGCCGTTGCCGCCGCTGCCCGGCGGCGGACTCGGTCCGTTCCGTGTGGACGGCCCGCTGCCGGGCGGGGAGTCCCCGTACACCGGCACCGGCACCGGGCCCGGCTCCGGCACCGGCGGGGACTCTGTCGGTACCACGACGAACGTCGTCGGCCCCGGTGATCTGCCCGTCCTCGGTCCGGCCGCCCCGGCGCCCGCCACTTATCGGCCCGGTACCGGTCTTCCGCTGCCGCACACGGTCCCCGCCACCGGCCCGTCGACCGCTTCTGTCACCGGCCCGTCGACCGCTCCCGGCGCCGACCGCGGCGGCTCCGGCTCCGCCCGGCCGACCGGCGAGGCGCCGGACACCGCTCGGCGCACCGGCTCCGCCCCTCAGCGGACACCGGACGGCTTCCCGCACGGGACACCGCCGCCGGACGGTACCGCGGCCGCCCCGCCCGCAACCCGTCCGTCGCCGGCCGGGGACCCGGTCCGGCCCGAGCAGTGGCGGCCCCGGCAGGACGCGGAGCCCGCCACCGTCGTACAGACCGAGATACCCGCGGCGCAGGACACCGACGGAAGCGGGCCGCTGCGGCACGAGCAGCCCACCACCGTCGACACCGAGGTACGGCGCGTCCGGGCCGACGACGGCCGCTGGGTACGCTCCCTCTCGCTGGAGGTGCCCATCCACCCGGGCTCCGGTCTCGCCGGGGTCGACCTCGACGATCTCCGGGAGCGGGTACGCGTCCTGCTCGACACCGAGGTCAACCACGGACTGCTGCTGCCGCGCTCCGGCGATCAGCTCCACGTCGACCTCTCCGTGCTGATCGCCCCGAATGCCGCACGGGCCGTCGAACTCTCCGCGACGGACCGCCCCGCGCCCTCCGACCAGCAGCACATCCGGCTGTACGGCGACGACCCCGGGCGCTCCCCCGCCGATCGGGAACGCCGCCGGGCCGACAACGCCGTCATCGTCCTGCGCCAACTGCTGCGCCACGCGGGCCTCACTCCCACCGCCGATACCGCCGGCGGTCCTTTGCTCACGCCGCAGGCTCTCCGGACCGCCGAGTCCGTCACCGACACCAACACCAACACCGACACCGCGGGAGCAACCGGAGCCACCGGAGCCACCGGAGCCACCGACAACGCCGACAGCGCCACGGCGGCCGGTGTCACGGCCACGGGAGGGCCGGAGGCCGTTCCTCCTGTCGTCCGCCCGACGCTGGAGTCCGACGGGCCCCTCCTCGGCCCGGCCCGGCCCCGCCCGGCCGTTTCCGAACCCCCCGACGACCGGACCTGGACGGCCTTTCCGGACGGCCCGCGTCCGCTCGTCACCGCTCTGGGGCTGCCTGCGGCCGCGCCCTCCGGCACCGACTCGGAATCCGACTCCGATGCGGACGCGGACTCGGCCTCCGACGGCGAGCCGGTCTCCCGGCCCGGTCACCACCCCACCGCCCCGCCGCAGCCGGCGGGGCTGATCGTCAGGCCCAGCCCCGACTACATGCTGGCGGTCGGATCCGGCGTCGGCAGCCTCCTCTACAGCCTCGGCCATCCGGCGGTGCTCGCCGGGGACGCGCGCAGCCGGGTGCAGTTCGGGAACCCCCGCCCGCTGCTCTCCGTGGACTTCGACCTGGTCGCAACCGGTCTGCCCGCGGCCGACGACATCCGCAGGGAGCTGGCGGGGATGCCAGGAGAGCCGATCGTCACCGTGCCCGCGCAGGACCGGCCCGGAAAGCTCGTCCTGATGGTGAACGGCGTCGAGGTCCGGATCGGCGTCGGTCCCCGGCCCTCGGGCTTCGACACGGCTCCCGGCTTCACACTGCCCTCGGCAGAGGATTCCCTCGCGGCCGCCGCCCTCGCCGTGGCCACCGCACCCGACCGGTCACTCCGCGAAGAGGCCCTCTTCGACCTGCTGTGGGCGCTGAGCCGCACCCCCGTCGAAGGCCCCCGGGCCGCCGCGCTCCTCGGGCCCGTAGCGGACTCCTATCGCGCCGCCGCGCCCCCCGGGGCCGCCCCGCTCCTCTCCGTACAGCTCAGCGAACTGCTCGACGCCGCGCTGAACCCCGAAACCCTGTACCAGCACGAGGTGCTCTGGGCCGACAACGACGCCTCCGAGGACGACGAGCCACGGCTGACGGATGAACTGACCGCGCTCGCGGCCGAACTGCGGGCCCGGCCCGAGGTCGTCGCCGACCCCGTGCGTACGCTCGCCACCCGGCTGCCCGCCATGTCCGCCGCCGAACGCACCGGAGCCATCGCCGGACTCACACCCGACCAGCGCGAACGGCTCGCCTCCGGACCCGCCCTGGTGAACGCCCTGCGCACCGCCCTCACCCCGGCCGACTTCGCCACCACCGCCGCCGACCTGATCATCCAGATCCCCGCCGGAGTCCACCAACCGGTCAGCGCCCGGGAGAGTGCGCGCGCGCAGGTCGCTCTGCTGTTCCACGACCCCGAGGTCACCGCCCGGCTGGTCAGGCTCGGCTCACGCGTCGTGGTGGTGCCCCGGGACCGGACCGTGACCTCCCTGGAGGCCTTCCACGACCTCAGGAACGCCACCAGCTCGGACGGCCGCTGCTTTCACACCATGCGCGGTGTGGCCACCCTCCATGCCGCGATCAGCGAGGAGAACCTGCTCGGTGAGCACACCACGATCGGCAGGGTGCCTAACCTCCCCGACGGCTATTCGGCCACGTTCCACGAGGTCGCCCATATCGTCCACCGCTGCGGACTGGACTACGCCGGACTCGGACTGATCAACGACGTCTACCGGGCCACCCACCGGCGGGGCGAGGCGGGCGCCTGGCCCGACGGCGCCTTGTACTCCTACGACGAGAAGACGGGCGAGCGCAGGGGGCCCAACTACAGCAGCCGGAACCAGTACGAGTTCTTCGCCCAGCTCACCAACGTCTATCTGCGGGCCAATACCGGCAGCGACCCGGTCACCGGGGCGCCCCGCGAGAACGGCGGCCCCGACTGGGTGAAGGAGAAGCACCCCTCCCTGTACCGCCTGATGCGGCGGCTGTACGGCCCCGGCCCCCGGCGCGCCCTGGAGGTCAATCCGGTCGAGGCCACCCAGGCCTTCAACGAAGGACTGGCCCGCGCCCGCGCCCTGTTCGGGGACGGCGACGGCGACAGCGACAGCGGCGACAGCAGCGGTACGGATCCGGGTACCGGCCCCGGGTCCGGCCCCGGCGGTGCCGGCGGCCCGGACTCCGGACCCGAAGGCACCACCGCCGCATCCGCGCCCCGAGCCGCCGCGTTCCCCCCGCTCGCCGTGCCCGCGCAGCCGCAGCTGCCGGCCGATCCGCACCCCGACCCCGTTCTGGAGGTCGGACAGTACGTCGCCCTCGCGCTGGACGGCCTCGGCCGTCCGGCGGTACTGGCCGGGGCCGCGCGCGGTGTGGTGCAGTTCGGCAATCCCCGCCCGCTGGACGCCGTCGACTTCCAGGTGGTCTCGACCGGACCGCTCCCGGCCGACGAGATCGGCCGGGCCCTGGAGCGGGTTCTGCCCGACGCCCGCATCACGCCGCTGCCGGGCCGGGACGGCGGCGGGACCGTCTCCTTCTCGGTGGACGGCATCATGGTCCGGATCGCCTCGGGCGGCCCGCCCGTGGGAACGGTCACGGCCGACGGATTCCCGCTGCCCGTACCGGCCGTATCCGTCACCGAGGCGGCCCTCGCGCTCGCCACCGGCTCGGACCGGGAGCTGCGCGGGCAGGAACTCCTCGACCTGCTCTGGGCGCTCGGCCGTACCCCCGCCGGCAGCTCCCGGGCCACGGCGCTGATCCGGGCCGGGGCGGACGCCTACCGTGCCGCCGCGCCTCCCGGAGCCGCCCCCGTCCTCTCCGTACAGCTCAGCGAACTCCTCGACGCCGCGCTGGACCCCGACGCCCTCGCCGGACACGAACAGCTCTGGCAGGATCTCGGGGCCGAGGGAGCCGATCTGCCGGGGCTGCGCGCCGAGCTGACCGCGCTCGCGGCCGAACTGCGGGCCCGGCCCGAGGTCGTCGCCGACCCCGTGCGTACGCTCGCCACCCGGCTGCCCGCCATGTCCGCCGCCGAACGCACCGGAGCCATCGCCGGACTCACACCCGACCAGCGCGAACGGCTCGCCTCCGGACCCGCCCTGGTGAACGCCCTGCGCACCGCCCTCACCCCGGCCGACTTCGCCACCACCGCCGCCGACCTGATCATCCAGATCCCCGCCGGAGTCCACCAACCGGTCAGCGCCCGGAAGAGCGCACGGACCGAGATCGCCCTGCTGCTGCGCGACCCCGAGGTCACCGCCCGGCTGGTCAAGGGCGGCTCACGCGTCGTGGTGGTGCCCCGGGACGAGCCGATGACGTCCCTGGGCCCCTTCCGGCATCTGAAGGGGCTGACGACCGCCGACCAGCGGTCCTGGGACGACGTACGCGGCGCGGGTCTGCACAGCGCCGCCGTCACCGAGGAGAACCTGCTCGGGGAGCAGCACGGGATCGCCGACGCGCAGCCCTACCACGACGGCTACTCGACCACGATCCACGAGGTCGCCCACACCCTTCATATGCACGGTCTGGACGCCGCCGACCAGCAGCTGATCCTCGACGCCCACCGGGCCACCGGCCGGCTGGGCGAGGACGGTGCCTGGCCCGACGGCCCCCTGTACTCCTACGACGAGGAGACGGGCGCGCGCAGCGCGCCCAACTACAGCAGTCTCAACGAGTACGAATTCTTCGCCCAGCTCACCAACGTCTATCTGCGGGCCAACGGAGGTACCGACGAGTACACCGGTCTGCCCCGCAACAACGGGGGGCCGGAGTGGGTGGAGGAGAATCAGCCCGGTCTCCATCCCCTGCTGCTTCGGCTGTACGGCCCCGGTCCCCGGGTCGCCCCGGGGGTCAACCCGGTCGATGCCACGGACACCGCCCATGAGGCGCTGGCCCGCGCCCGCGCCCTGTGGGACGTCGCCGGGGGCGCGCCGGACGACGGGAGCGAAGCCTACG
Source organism: Streptomyces sp. NPDC094448 (assembly GCF_044763775.1). Lineage (NCBI taxonomy): Bacteria > Bacillati > Actinomycetota > Actinomycetes > Kitasatosporales > Streptomycetaceae > Streptomyces > Streptomyces sp. NPDC094448. The sequence goes on from NZ_JBIWGU010000012.1 coordinate 234,755, forward strand.
AGGACATGCGCGCCCTGTGGGACGGTACGGCCGGCAGCGGCCCGGCGCAGGACCCTGCGTCCGCCCCGGCACCGGCACCGGGTGGAAAGGCGGGGAAGTACGATGCGGTGCGCGCGCTGTGGCACGCCGCCACCGGCACCCACCGGCCGCAGGACCACCCGGTCGCATCACAACCCGCGCCGGGCGGCGGGAAGAAGAGGTACCGGGCAGCGCGGGCCCTCTGGCACGCGGCCACCGGCAGCAGCCATCCGGCCGCTCCGCCCTCCCCCGTCGCGCACCGCAGGGCCGGCCGGGCCACCGCCGCGGACACCGGCCAGGGCACCGGTACAGGCACCGGCCGGCCCGGCCGCAGCGACGACGGACCGCCGCCGACCGGAACGGCACCGGCACCGGCACCGGCACCGGCGGACCTCCCCGAACTGTCCGCCTATGCCCGCTCCTACGGGCAGCGGCACGACGGCCATATCGGACTCGTCCTCTTCGAGCGCACCCCGCAGCCTGTGCTCGACGGCCTGTACCGGCAGATCACCGATGCCCTCGGCGTGCCCGACGGCACCCCTGAGGCCGCCGCGCTGCGGGCCCGGGTCGCCGGTCTGCTGTCCGCCGAGGACATCGAGGAGCACCGCGCCGATCTGCGCAGCAGCCGGGGCCACCGGATCACGGTGGCCCACGGGGGCCGGGAACGCACGGTCGACGTGCGGCTCGCCCACCGCAACCCCCGGCATGCGGCCCGGTACTACGGCGGCGGGGCGGCGAACCCGCCGGACGTCCAGGTCGAACGCCGTGCCGAAGGGACCCAGGTGTTCTCCGGCACGGAGAGCTGGGGCACCCACCGGACCGTCGTCCTCCCCTGGTCGCTGAGCCACTCGGTCGGCTCGGGCCCCGTGCGCTGGGGTGATGTCACGGTCATCACCAGCCTCACCCACAGCCAGCTCACCCAGAGCCTCAGCGTCGGTGAGGCCTTCCAGACCCTCAGCAAGCACAACGCCAAGGATCCGGCCCGTCCGCTGGATCTCGACGGGCTGTGGCAGGTCCGGGTGGACGCGCCGGGCAACGCCCACGGCCAGTGGCAGCCGGAGCAGTCGCACTCCGCACTCACCGGCTGGTTCCCGGAGCACCGCGTGGTCGCGGACGGTGCCGATCCGGCCGGGCTGCCCGAGCCCGGCCCGCTGGACGATCTGCCGCTGTGGGGCGTCGAGTCCGTCGCCGATCCCCGGCGGCTGCTCTCCGAGGTGCTCGCGGAACCGGCCTTCGCGGAGCTGCGTACCCTCGGCCCCGGCTCCGCGGAGGCCCTGGAGGACTTCTTCGCCGAACGGGTCCGTCGCGGCACCGCGCTGCCGCAGACCGACGGCGGTGTCTTCTCCACGGTCCTCGCGGATACCGGCAGCCAAGCCGTCGGTGTGGTCCAGCTCATCGCCCGCATCACCCCGCAGCGGCCCCTGCTGAAGGCCCCCGAGGGCAAGCTCTCCCTGGAGAACTTCCTGGGCCGCGGCGCCGCCGTCGAGCAGTCGGCCCAGTTCAGCAGCGGTATCGGGGTGGAAGTCGCGGGCGGCCCCACCCTGATGCCCGGCCGCGCGCCCGGCGACCGGTCCACCGCCCCCGGGTTCGGCATCGGGCTCCTGGGCCGGGCCGGCGGCGCGTGGAAGGTCGACGAGAGCCTGGCCGGCACCGTCAACGCGAGCCTGCTGCACGGCGGCTTCACCACCGGCGGCCAGCTCCTCACCCCGGCCACCGTCACCTACGAGGTCGTCCTGCACCGGGCGGGCGGCGGGCGGGTCGGCGCCGCCTTCGGCCCCTGGACCGACGGGCTGCATCTGCTGGTGCCGCCGCGCGACGCCATGACGGGACACCGCCCGCGGGGCGGGGAGCTGCGGACGCTGCCCGAGCGTCTGGAGCGGCTCGGCAGTATCGGGCTCGGGGAGCTGCCGTTCCGCGTCGACAGTCCCGGTCTGACGGCCGCGCTGGACCGGGCGGAGATCTGGCTGCGCGCCGAGGGCTTCCTGCCGCCGGTGGCGGCGCCCGCCGCGGGACGGCTGCCGGTCCGCCTGGACGAGCCGCTGCGCCGGGCCCAGTTGGCCAATCTGACGCACTGGAGCCGGTTCCGTAGCCGGTACGGCATCGCCCTGGCGGTGCCGGAGGCGGTCGACGGCGGGCATCTGCCGTTCCTGGAGCGGCCGTCCACCGTCGCCGCGACCCGGCGGGTGCGGCTGAAGCTCTCCGTCGACCGGGACACCGGCCGCCCCAGCGAGCACGTCCGCCGGCTGCCGCAGGCCCATCCGCTCGGCTTCAGCAGCTACGAGGCGGGCGGCAGCCGTCGGCGCGGCACTGCGCTCAGCGGGTCCGGCGGAGGGGGTTTCCTCTTCGGTTTCCCCGTCGCCCAGGGTGCCGGGACGGTGAGCACCGGGCCCGAGTACACAGGCACCGCACAGAGCACGGACCTGATGTCGGTCGGCGATGTCACGGGCCTGGAGCAGTTGCTGCTGACGACGGCGGACGGCGGCGACGTCTTCACCGTGCCCGCGCGCTTCCGGCTCGACCTGTACGAAGGCGACGACGGCACCCCCCTGATCCGGTTCGCCGACGGGCCCGCCACCACCGGCACACCACTGCCCGGTACGGATACCGGCACCGGCACCGGCACCGGCACCGGCACGGATACCGACAGGACCGGCACACAACTGCCCGCAGCCGAGCGGGCCGACACCCCGCGGACCGAGGACCCCGAAGCGGTTGCCCTGACGCCCCTGGGGGCCGATGGCCCGCCGCCGCCCGGTGTTTCCGGCACCGTCTCGCTGTTCGTCCGGCACCACATCACCCTCCCGGCGGGCCAGGCCCTGCCGTCCGGGGACCGGCCCCGGCATACGGTGCGCCGGCCGGTCACCGACGGCTCGGCGGCCGACGATCTGCGGCGGCTCGGTCTCACCGACGCCGGAGGGCACCCGCTGCCCGGGGTCGTCCCGCTGCCCGCGGGCGCCCTCGTGGACAGCTTCCGCGGCACCGCCGCCCTCACGGACGTCCTCGCCCGGATCGTCGCCGGAACCCATCCCGGCAGTCCGGGGCCGTGGCTCCTCACCCGCGCCGTCCGGTCCACCGGCACCGCCCTGTCCGGTACGGCCGGGCTGCTCGGCGACGGCACCCGGCGCGCCCTCGATCTGGCCCGCCGTTCGCTGCCCTCCGGCCTTCCCGGCCCCGTCAACCAGCTGACCACCGTGGCCGGCCGGCTGCTGGGCTCCCCGCTGTCCCGGGCCGCGGGCACCTCCCATCTCTGGGGCGCCGCGGTCTACAAGAGGCTTTCGGCCGGCGCGTTCGGCGCCGCCCGCAACGCACCGGGCACCCTCGCCGCCGAAACCCGGCATACGGGCATCCGGCCCGGTCTGCTGCTCGCGCGGGCCGGACAGATCCTCGGCGGACAGTACGTCCTCGACGGACTCACCCTGCCCGGAACAGCGGCCGACCAGGTCCTCCAGGTGACGGTCCAGGGCTATCTGCACCATCCCCGGTACCTGGGCAGCACCACCGTCTACAGCGAGCAGTCCGTGCTCTCCGCGGTCTCCGCCGCCCAGCAGCACGGCACCGGCCGGTCCCACCAGTTCACCGGCGTCCTCACCGGTCTGCAGACCGCACCGGCCGACCCGGACCAGGCGCCCCATCTGTTCAATCCGAGCCTGCGCCACTCCTCCACCCGGCGCGGCGACACGGCCACCGCCCACACCGCGAACACCAAGGTCACCAGGGTCGCCACGCATACCGGCAGCCACCATCTGGTCGGCAGCGACGTCACCTTGCTGGTCACCGTACGCCGCGGAATGCGCAACGCGTTCGGCAACGCCGTCGGCCTGGGCGAGTGGGCACCCGTCACCGTCGCCGTGGATCTGCCCCGCGCGGTGACCTTCCTCGCGCCCGACGCGGTCCTCGCCCGGTACGCCCGCTGGTACACCCTCCCGGGCAGTGCCCCGCTCCCGGCGCTGCCCGCGCCGTCCCTTCCGCTGCCGGACGCCTTCGCCCGCACCGGTGTGCTGGGCCTCGGCACCGTCCTGTCGCTCACTCAGCTCGACGATCTGCGGCACCGGGCCGAGCGGCGCGACCGGCTGGGAACCGAACTGTTCCGGCTGGTCGAGAACGAGGCACCCGGCGCCACCCGCCCCGGACACGCCTCCCATCTGCCCGGGGTAGCCCCCGAACTCGCCCGCCGCACCGAACCCGCCGCGCTGCGGGCGCTGCCCGGTCTCGGACCGGCCGGCTCGTCACTCCGTTTCGTGCACGTCGCCTACGGCGGCGCCCGGCTCGTCGAGGTGGTCCTCACCGCGGAACCGGTGCTGAGGACCACGGGGTTGCGCGGCCGGCTCGGCCGGCCCGTCGAGACGGCGGGTCTGGAGCTGGTCCAGACGCACGCGCCGCAGAACCGGTCCGTCACCCGCACGGTCACCCGCACCCACCAGACGGCAGCGGCGCCCGTCTCCCGCTTCCCCCGCCCCCATGTGAGCGGGCGCACCGACCGCGAGGGCCCCACCCTCGCCCTCGGCCACCAGCGGGCGCGCACCGTCCGCAACGACCGGACCGGCGAGGACCGGCTGTGGACCCGTACCGACACCGTCGCCGACTTCGACGGGGTGGACTATCTGCTCACCGCCTCGGTGCGGTCCCGGCTGCTCCCCGAGTGGCCGGCCCATCTGCCCGGCGGTCTGCTCCAGGCCGGGCTGCTGTCCTTCAGCGGACTCGAAGGCCCCCTCACCACGCGTCTCACCGCCTGGGCGGGGCGGCTGCTGGCCGGACGCCCCGTCAGCAGCGTTTCGGTACCGGCCGCCACCGTCCTGCGGTTCGCCGGTTCGGAGGCGGCACCGCCGCAGGGGCACCGCGGCCCGCTGCCACCCGGTCTGCACACGGGCGACCCCATACTCCCCGGCGCGGGCCCGGCCACAGCGGCCCCGGCACCCGGCGCACTCCGGCTGACACCCACCGGGCCGGTACCCGTCCACCGGTTCAACGGCGCCCAGGAGCTGGTACGGGCGCTGCGGGAGGTCGCCCCCGGCACCACCGCCGCATGGGGCCTCTCCGCCGACCGCCCCGACGAAGCCGTCGCCACCCGTCTCGGTGAACTCCTCCAGACCGGGCGGATCGGCATCGGCGGGCCCCGTACCGCCGCCGGGCTCACCCCGCACCTGCCCGGCAGCTGGCCCCTGGCGGACGCCGCGGAACCGCCCTTCCTCTCCCTCGCGTTCTACGATCCCCGGCCGGTCACCTCCGGCGACGACGTCGCCGTGGACCGGGTCCGCCGCCAGGGCCGCAGCACCACCGCGACCGCGTCCGCGGGCAGCGGCTTCGCCCTCACCCACCAGAGCACCCATGCGCTGACCGAAGGAAACCGGCAGCTCTTCGCCTTCTCGATACCGCTCGTCGCACAGCAGCCGCACACCTCCGGCTACGGCGGCACCGTCACCGGAACCGGGCTGAACCGGCTGCGCACCGGCCGCTCCACCGCCCCCGCCGACCGGCGCGGCACCCGCAGCCACGAGACACTGGTCGACGTCGTGATCACGGTGCACGGACCCGAGGGGGTCCGCTGGGTCACCGGCTCCGCCGCCGTCCGGCTGGGCGAGCACGACCTGTTCGGCTTCGGCGTGACGCCCGCACGCCCTGTGGCCGGGGTGTACGACGTACCCGCACTGCTCGCCGGGCAGCCCGCGGACGATCTGCGGGACTGGGCCCGGCATCCGGTCACCGATCTGCCGGGCGCACTGGCCGCCGGACTCGATGCGGCGGACCCGGCCGCCCGGCTGTGGCTCGGCCTCGGTGACGATCCCGACGGCAGCAGGCTCGCCCACGCGGTGTACGCCGCTTCCCGTACCGCCGTCCTGGCCGGGCGCCCGGTGGAAGTGGTGGTGCGTACCGCCGACGGCCCCCGGCACTGGCCGTTCGCCGCCGACGGCACCCCCGCCGATACCACCCCGGGCACCCGGGCCGGCTGGCGGGAGTGGCGGGAGGCGGCCGCCGGGCACGACGCCGCCGTCGCCGCCCAGGAGCAGTCCGCGGCCCGGGAACGGGACCTTGCCGAGGAGCTGACGGCGTTCGGCGGGGCGCTGCGGGACGCGGAGGCCGCGCTGGCCGCCGCGCGCGCCGCCCACGAGACCGCACAAGCCGCATACGACGAGGCCGTCGCCGCCGCCGGAACCGCGCGGCAGGCCGCGGCCCGTACCGTACGCGAGGCGGAAGAGGTCCTCGTCCGTGCCGAATCGGCGGTACGTGACGCCGAAGCGCTGCCGACGGCCCGTCAGGCCCACCGGGCCCGGGTGGCGTGGCGGCAGGCCGACGCCGAGGCGCGCGGCGCGGAGCGGCACGCTCCGGACGCCCCCGCCACGGCCGGGCTCCGGGAACGGGCCACCGACGCCGACCGCGCACGGCGGGACATTGCCGCCGCGCACCGGGGCCGGGCCGCGGCCGTCACCGCCGCGCACACCGCGAGGGCCGAGGCCGCCGGGGCTCTCGGCCGGTCCCGCGCCGAGGCGGACCGCGTCCGGCGGGAAGGGGAGGCCGCGGTGGCCGGGGCAGCCCGCGCGCGGAGCGCCGCCGAGCACACCGCCACCCGGCGGATCCACCTCCGCGACAGCGCCCTCGCCCGGGTCCGCGACACCGAACTCGCCCTGCGGGAACTGCGTGCCGAACAGCCCGCGCAGGCCGCCCGCCAGACCGCCGCCCTGCGCGCGCTCGCCCGGCACACCCGGGCCCTGGACACCGCGCGCCGTACCGACGGCACGGGTGATTCCGGTTCACTGCTCGGTTCGCTGTCCGCGACGCCCCCGGCCGCGCCCGGCCGCCGCACCGGGCGCGGCGCCCCGGTGTCCCCGGCGGGCGGCACCGGGCCGGAGCCGTCGCGAGCGGAGGACCCGGACGCGCTCCCGGACCCCGGTGACCGCGGGCCCGGTCCCGCCTCGGACGCCCCGCCCGGTCCGGCCGGGCTGCGGCGCACCGGCGGCGGCGCCGTACTCGACGGTGTCGCCTACGCCCTGCGTCCCGTACCGGCCGGACCCGGCCGGGCCGTGGCCGTCGTGTCGGCGGCCCTGCGCGATCTGCCGGCGGCGGCCGGACCGCTCCCCGGCCGGGGCAGCGGCCTCCCGAACCGTCCGGCGGATGTCCTCGACCGCGACGGGCTCACCGACGCCCGCGTCCCGCCGCTGGACCGGTCGGTGATGGTCCCGGTGCGTCTGCTGGAGGGTGCGGGACAGGATCTGACGGACTCCCAGCGGGCCCAGGGCGCCCTGCTCGGCGATGTGCTCCCGGCGGGGGAGGTCGCCGCGGATCCCGCCGTACGGCTGCGGCTGCTGCTGGCCGACCCCGCCCTCGCCGACCCCGGCACCGAACTCCCCCTGGTCCCGCTGCTGACCGCCGCCGCGAACGCCCTCGGTGTGACGGTCGCGGTGGCGGAAGCGGACGGCAGGGTCGTCCGCCTCGGCGGCGCCCCGGCCGCCGTGCCGCCGTACGCCCTGCTGCTCCGCGACGGTGACCGGTGGCTCGTAGGGCCGCGGACGGTACGGGCCCCGGCCCCCGAGCCCGACGGCGGCCCGGTGCCGGACCCCCGGTGACCGATCCGGCCCGGGGCCGCCGCGGTCCCCGGGCCGGACGGCGTCCGCTCAGGAGCGGGTGAAGGTCCACTCGTGGTTGTTCTGGTTCTCGGGCGCGCAGGGCCAGATGATGAGCTGGCGCTCCTTCTCGCTGTTGCTGTAGGAGTCCAGGCACTGGTTGTTGCTGGCGGCGTTGCGGATCCAGAATTTGCCGTCGGCCCGCTTGTCCAGCCACCAGAGCTGGTTGTCCCCGGTGGTGCCGTTGCAGGGGTACTCCGTGACCCCGGTGGCCCCGCCGACGCCCCCGTTGCCGGGGAGGTCAAGGCACATGCCGTCCATGACGTTGCGGATCTGGAAGAGCGGCACCCCGCCGGGTCCCGCCGTGGCGTAACGCTGCTCCACGGTCCACAACTGGTTGTCGTTGTTGGTGTTGTTGCAGGTGAAGTGGTGCACTTCGGTATCGGGGCGGCCGCTGGAGTAGCCGGGGATATCGACGCAGGTGCCGTTGGTGTTGTTCTTGATGAGGACCCGGGTCATGACGGAGGGCAGACTTCCGGATGTCTTCTTCTGTTTCTGCGGGGCGGTCCCCGCCCGGTCCGTGGTCTTCGCGCTTCCCGTGCCTCCGGTGCCGCCCGTGCCGCCCGTGCCGCCTTTGCCCCCGGTGCTGCCGGGGTCCGCCGTCTTCGCGCCGGGCGCGGGGTCCGGCGGGGCGGCCGGGGCGGCCTTCTCCGGCCCGGCGCCCTGATTCTTCGTCTCCGGCTCGGCGCTCGGCGCGGGCTTCGGCTTCCGCGGCGAGTGGGCGGGCGACTCGGCGACGAAGGCGCCGGCGGGATCGTCCTCGTCCATGAGGACGTTCTCGGCCGCTCCGGTGGTGACGGTCTTCTTCTCCTCGTCCTTGGAGAGCGCCATCACCAGCAGCGGGACGGCGACCAGAACGACGCCCACCATGGCGGCACCGGCCAGGACCGGTTTGCCGGGGCGTCCGGGCGCGGCGGCCCCGGGTCCCGCCGTGTCCCCGCCGGACCCGGCAGCCGCGGCGACACCACGGCGGGCGTCCGGTGCCGGGGCGGCGGCGGCCGCCGACCGGGCTTCGCCGCCCGTCCCGCTCGCGGCCCCGGCCCGTCCGCTGCCCTCGGCGCTCCCGGCCCGGGAGTTGTCCGCCGTCGCAGTGGTTCCGGCGGCCCCGGTGGTCCCGGAAGTCGCCATGGTCCCGGTGGTGGTGGCCGCGGTGGCCGTGGTGGCTGCACCGGACGCGGTGGGCTCGGTGGCCCGGTTCTCCTCGGCGGCGGCCTCCTCGGCGCCGGGACCGGCGCTGCGGGACGCCGTACTCCCCGTAGCCCCGGCAGTCCCGCCGGCCCGCGTGGCCCCCTCGGGTTCGGCCGAGCGGGCCGTTTCTCCGGTACCGGCCTCCGGGGTGACGGGTGCGGACTCCTCCTCCGCCGTTCCCGGGGCAGGTGCGGCGGAGGGCTTCCCCTCGCCCATCAGCCCGGCCGCGACGGCTTCGGCATCGGGGGCCGCAGCGGATCCGGCCGGCCGGCCGGCGGGTTCGCCCGATGCCTTGTTCTGGTCGGACATCTGCTTCTCCTCTGGTCCCGGAGTCGCTGCTCCGGGGCGATGCGGGTACGAGGGATCGGTTGGTGCCGGGGTCATGGCCGGTTCCGGCCGGGGTCCCGCCGCGGCCCGGACAGGGGGGCCGGTACGGGTGCCAGGGGGCCCGCCGCCCGGAGATGTCCGGCGAGCCGGGCCGGGTCGGTGCCTTCGCGGCCGGTGAGGGCCCGGGCCAGTGTCGCGTGCAGCAGTTGCCGCCCGGACACCGTGAGGGTGCCGAGCAGTACGTCGTGGACCAGTTCCGGGAGCCGGTAGTGCCCGGCGAGCGGGTCGCCGTGGTCCGGATACCAGAGCAGCAGCCCCGCGGTGACAGCGTTATCAACGAGCACCGGAAGCCGGTCGGCGGCCAGGCCGGGAAGGTCCGCGAGCAGTCCGAGGTCCAGCCGCCCGCCGTCGGCCGCGGTGTGGGCGAGGACCGAACGGGCCTCCGTGGACAGGCCGGCCAGCCGGTCGTGGACGATGGAGCCGACCGCGGCAGGCACCCTGGCACCCGGCCCGGTCCGCAGGCCCGGCGCGAGCGCCAGCAACTCCGCGAGGACGAACGGATTGCCCGCCGCGCGACGGTGCAGCGCCCCCGCCTCGCCCGGATCCTCCCCGCGCTCCGTCAGCAGCCGGGCCACGTCCCCGGCGGCCAGCGGCTCCAGATGCAGCCAGGCGGTGCCGAGTCTGGCGAGATCGGCGAGCAGTCCGCTGATCTCCGGTGTCCCGGTGTCGCGGAGCGCGCAGACCACGGCGGCCGGGGTGTTCCGCAGCAGAGCGGCGAGCCGGCGCAGCCGGGCACAGGACTCCGGTGTGGTCCCGTCCAGATCGTCGAGCAGGCACAGTACGGGCGCGCGGTGCAGTTCGCGGACGAGTGCCTCCACCGGATCCGGACCCGCCGTTCCCTTCTCGCCCCTCTCGTCCTTCTCATCCTTCTCACCGAAACCACCGAAACCACCAAAACCACCGGAACCACCGGAACCACCGGAACCACCGGGACAGCCGGGTCCCGGCTTCCGCCGCTCCAGCGCGTCCAGCAGCCGGAGTACGGGGCAGGACGGCGCGGCATCCGGCCCCCCGGCACCCGACCGGTCGCCGTGTACGCGGACCACGGCGATCCCGGACTCGGCGGCTCGCGCGGCCAGTTCGTCCAGCAGCCGGGTCTTGCCGGTGCCCGCCTCGCCGGAGACCACCGCCCACCGGGTGGCGCCCGCGGCCGCCTTCCGGAGCAGTTCTTCGAGCCGTGCGGTCTCCTCGGCCCGCCCGACGAGTGGCAGTCCCGCGGGGGCCGGTCCGGCGGGGGGAGTCCGGGACAACGGGGTACCGGTGAGCCGGTGCGGGCCGGGGGTCCCCAGCACGGGGCCCAGGACGCCGGTGTCGTGACGCAGCACGGCCAGGTGCAGTTCGCGCAGTCCGGGGCTGGGGTCCAGGCCCAGTTCGCGTGCCAGGAGGGAGCGGAACCGCTCGTACTGGCGCAGTGATTCCACGGGCCGCCCCGCCGTGTACAGCGCACGCATCAGCAGGGCCCAGGACGTCTCGCGCAGCGGGGCGTCGGTGGTGAGCCGCAGGGCGGCGGGCACGGCCCGGTCCGGGTCGGCCTGTTTGATGAGTACGGTGACCTGGAGTTCGCGGGCGTCCTGGCGTGCGGCGTCGAGCCGGGTTCGCTCCCGCAGGGCGAAGGCGTGATCGGCGGCCTCGCCGAGGGCCGGGCCGCGCCAGAGTCCGAGAGCCCGGTCGATCCGCTGCCGGGCCGGGTCCAGACGGCCCTCGTGCAGTGCGGTACGGGCCGCGAGTACCGCCTCCTCGAAGACGGCGGTGTCCCGCGCCTCGCGGGGGATCCGCAGGGCGTATCCGGCCCGGCTGCTGACCAGTACTCCGGAGCGGCCCCGGTGGCCCGGGTCGAGTGCCGACCGCAGGCGGCTGATATGGGCGCGTACCGACGACGCTGCGGCCGTGGGCTGGTCGCCCTCCCACAGGTCGCGGCAGATCTCGCCGAGGGAGACCGGATGGCCGTCCTGGATGAGCAGCCGGGTCAGCAGCACCCGGCGCTGCCGCGGACCCAGGTCCAGCACGGTGGCACCGCGCACGACCTCGACGGGGCCGAGCAGGCCGTACCGCAGCGGGGAACCGTCCTGGGTGTCCATGAAGATCCGGCCACCTCCAGATGGCGCCGTACGGAGCGGAGCGTACGGCGGGCAGACGAGCAGACGGGCAGGCGGTCAAGGAGCAACGGGAGTACGGGAGTTCCCTGCCGGAACCCCTGTTCCCACCGTCGCGCCCCGGCAGCCTACGTCATCCGGGTTACGGGCTCGGAACGGAATCGTTGCTGGTGCGGCGGTATCGGGGACGCCGTGGACCGTCCCGCGGAACGGTCGTTCCCGCCCCGTCCGGACGGCCGCCGGTTCCACCCCGCCCCACCCCCTTACTGTCGGGTAGTGACCCCGCTCGGGACCAGGCTCTCCCCGGGTGGGTACAGAACTGTGACACGGACCGGCCGGGGGTGCGCCCGAACGGGAACTCCCCCGCCGCCGGCTTCCGGCCGCGGAGCCGGTGATGCCACCTCGGACAAGTCGGCTCGTCCGGCCGTTTGGTTCCCGGCGGGGAACAGAATTCGGAGGTACGGGAAGCACGACCGGCGCACCGGATCATGGCGGCCCTTCGCCGCGCCCCTTTTCCCGGGGGCGGGAAGGGTGGGCCCTGGGTAGCCTTCCTACGGTATGCACGCACCGCTGTGCCCGAATTCTGGAGAGGTAATGACCCCCGAGATAGACGACGCCTTCGCCGCCATCAGGAGTGAGCACGGACCGGATTCCATCGTCCGGGTCGAGCAGATGCTGGCGGCGGGAAAAGGTGATCGCCATCCGCTGCAGAAGGGGGCGAAGTGGATCCTGCCGGGGATTTCCCAGCAGCCCTGGCACGATCCTTACGGCCATCCCGAGTTGGCGCCCGTGGTACACGCCCTCGAAGCGGACCACACCGCGATCAAAAAGGAGTTGGAGACCGCCTGGGAAGCCCGGCGGCAGGCCTTCTCCGATTACGAGCACTACCTCTCGCGCCAGTCGGACTGGCAGGCTCTCTATCTCTTCCGCAACGGCGGCCTGGTGAACGAGTCGGCCGATACGGTGCCGACCGCCTTCCGGATCCTGAAGGAAGAGGCGGTCGACACCGGAACCCTCTGCCCGCTGCTGGAGTGCCACTTCTCGACCCTGCTGCCCGGCGCGGCGATCGCCCCCCACTCCGATCTGTGGAACTTCAGCATCAACCTGCACCTGGCGGTCGACATCCCCGAGGAGTGCGGTATCACCGTCGCGGGCGAGACGCGGTCGTGGGAGGAGGGCAGGACCCTGCTCTTCGACTACTCCTTCGAGCACGAGGCGTGGAACCGGGGTACGCGTCCGCGTACCTGCCTGCTCGTCGACCTGTGGCACCCGGAGACCACCGTTCCCGAACGCAAGGCGCTCGTGGTGGCCATCACCGAGATCCGGAAGCTGATGGGCGAGGGATAGGGGCCGGAGGGCGCCGCGGCGACGCCCCCGCCCCCGGTGGTGTCCGCCCCTCCTCATACCCCCAGCGGTACGGTCACCGCGTCGACGACCACCCGGCCGGAGCTGCGGAACCACAGTTCGAACCGGACCCGGTCCCCAGCCTTCAGCTTCGGCGGGTCCATCACCATCACGTCCACGTCGTACGGAGTCATGGTCACCCGGCTCCGGGCCGGGATCGTGAGCGCGTCGAGCGGCTCCATGCGTCCCGCTCCGTCCTCCGTGACCCGCTGGCCCAGCATGGTGGACCGGAGTTCCGGGGAGGACACCGACGTCAGCACGTCGCCGGTGGGCCCGGTGTTGGTGATGTCGAAGAAGGCCGCGGTGCTCTCCGGGTTGGGGGGCACGAAGATACGGGCGTTGCTGACGCTGATCCGCGCCGGTGGTTCACCGGCCGCACCCGTTTTGGTGTAGGCGGTCAGCAGCATCAGGGCCGTCACGCAGGTGACCACGGGTACGTAGGCGGCGCTCAGCGCGCCGCCGGCCGCACGGCGCCAGGGCGGCGAGGTGTCTTCGCCGGGGCCGGTGGACGGGGCGCTGCTCATCGGATCTCCTTCAGGGAGGGAACGGTGCCGCTGTCCGCGGCGGGGGCCGGTGCCGGGCCGCCCTTCCCGCCGGCGGCGCGGTAGCCGCCTCCGGGGGGCGCATAGGTCCGCAGCCGCAGGCTGTTGGCGACCACGATGACCGAGCTGGCGGACATCGCCACGGCGGCGAACATCGGGTTGAGCCAGCCGGTGGCCGCCAGGGGAACGGTGACGACGTTGTATCCGAAGGCCCAGACGAGGTTGGCGCGGATGGTGCTCAGGGTCCGCCGGGTGAGCTGTACGGCCGCCACCACCGCCTGCATGTCCTCCCGTACGAGGGTGATGTCGGCGGCGCCGATCGCGGCGTCGGTGCCGCCGCCCATGGCGATGCCCAGATCGGCGGAGGCCAGGGCCGCGGCGTCGTTGACCCCGTCGCCGATGACCGCCACCCGGCGGCCCTCGTCCCGCAGCCGGGCGACGATGGCGGTCTTGCCCTCCGGGGTGATCTCGGCGTGGACCTCGTCGATGCCGACCTGCTCGGCCACCGCCCGGGCAGCGGCGGGGCCGTCGCCGGTCACCAGAATGGGCTCGATACCGAGCTTGCGCAGGTGTCGTACGGCGGCGTAGCTGGAGGGCCGCAGGGTGTCGCCGACCGCGAGGACGGCGACCGGGCGGCCGTCCTTCTCGACCACCACGGCGGTCCGGGCGGCGGTACGGGCCTCGTCCAGGGCCTGCCGGAGGACGTCCGGGAGCGTGCTGTCGGGTCGCGGGCGGCCCACGACGATGCCGACGCCGCCGACCCGGCCCTGGACACCGACTCCGGGAACGGCCCGGAAGCCGGTCACCGCCGGCATCGGACTGCCGTCCGCCGCCTGGCGGGCAGCAGCGGCGACCGCCCGGCCGATCGGGTGCTCGGAGCCGTACTCGACCGCCCCGGCCAGCCGGAGGATCTCGCCCGCGTCCTCCCCGGCGACCGCCGTTGTCGCGGCGAGGGTCATCCGTCCGGTGGTCAGGGTGCCGGTCTTGTCGAAGACCACGGTGTCGATATGCCGCAGCCGTTCCAGGGCTTCCGGTCCCCGGAGCAGGACGCCGAGCTGGGCACCCCGGCCGGTGGCGGCCATGAAGGCGGTGGGGGTGGCCAGACCGAGGGCGCAGGGGCATGCCACGACGAGGACGGCGACCGCCGCCGTCACGGCCGCCGACGCATGGGCGCCCGCACCGAGCCAGAACCCGAGGACCGTGCAGGCGACGGTCACGATCGCGGGTACGAAGACCCCCGCGACGGCGTCGGCCAGCCGCTGGATACGGGCCTTGCCCGCCTGTGCGTCGCTCACCAGCTTGGTGATCCGGGCGAGCTGGGTGTCGGCGCCGACCGCCGTGGCGCGGACCACGAGCAGCCCGCCGGCGTTGACGGCGCTGCCCACCACGGCCGATCCCGGCCCGACTTCCACCGGTACGCTCTCGCCGGTCACCAGGGACAGGTCCAGAGCGGAACTGCCGTCGGTGACCACGCCGTCCGTGGCGACCTTCTCCCCCGGCCGTACCAGGAACTCCTGTCCGACGCGGAGTTCGGAGACCGGGATCCGACGGCCCTGGTCCCCGTCCTTGACCTCGACGTCCTTGGCGCCGAGTTCGGCGAGCGCCCGCAGCGCCGATCCGGTGCCCTGCTTGGCGCGTTCCTCCAGACAGCGGCCGGCCAGGACGAACAGCGGCACGCTCACCGCGGCTTCCAGATACAGGTGCGCACCCGCGTCTCCCGCCTCGGGGATCAGGCTGAAAGGCATGCTCATGCCCGGCTCGCCCGCGCCTCCGAAGAACAGGGCGTACGTGGACCAGGCGAAGGCGGCCAGTACGCCGAGGGAGACCAGTGTGTCCATGGTCGCCGTGGCGTACCGCAGCCCCTTCACGGCCCGTTCGTGGAACGGCCACGCGCTCCACGCCACCACCGGGGCGGTCAGGGCGAAGCACAGCCACTGCCAGTAGGTGAACTGGAGGGAAGGGACCATGGAGAGCAGGAGCACCGGCACCGACAGCAACGCCGTGATCAGCAACCGGCCCCGCTCGCCGGCGCCCGCACCGGCCGTCCGCTGCTCGCCGTCCCCGTCCGCGCCCTGTTCCTCCAGGGGCGCCGGGAGTTCGGCGGTGTAACCGGCGCTCTCCACAACGGAGATCAACTGCTCGGGCGACACCGACTCGGGGTGGGAGACACGGGCCCACCCGGTGGCCAGGTTGACGGTCGCCGTCACACCTGCCACGCGGCCCAGCTTCTTCTCGACCCGGTTCACGCATGCGGCGCACGTCATGCCGCCGACCAGCAGATCGGTGGTCGCACCGGTCTCGTCGGCCGTACCGAGGTGATCGGCGGTGGTCATCGGCCCACCCGCACTTCGGCGCCGGCCGGACCGAGACCGTGCATCCCCGGCATCCCCGGCTTCTGCGAGTCCTCGGACGCCGGATCCGTACGGTGCATTCCCGGGGCCACCGGGCCCGCCATACGCCCCGCGGCGTACGACACCCCCGTCAATACCACGAGCAGGACCATGAACCCCAGTAAGGCCGGCGGAACGAAAAGACCGCGCTTCGACTTCTCCATGCACACATACGGTAGGGGGGTACGCGGCCGATAGCCCGACCCGGGCGTGTGACAAAAAACGTTCCCACCGCCGGGAACCAGCGACCCTCGCCGTCCGACTCTCTCTGGATAAGAGTTCATCCGCTGTTTTCAATTGCTGCACTCCATATCGTTTTCAACGATATCGAAGGCCGAGACAGTGGGTGGGGAAGGATGCCGAAACCAGCCATCCGGGGCGCGCTCGGATTCGCCAGGAAAGGCTGGAACTAGCAGGCACCGCCGCCCGACTTGTTGATCAGGGAAACCATCTCCGAACTGTCCGCATATGCCTCCGGCACGCACTTCGACCGCCCCGCACCCCCATCCACCTGCTATTTTCCGTTTCCACCTGCACGAACAACCCTCCCGGACGCCACAACCTCCTACGAAGAAGCGAAGGATCTTCACAACCAACTCGCAAGCCAGTCCGAAAGTGGAAGCCGAACGCTTGTGGCCCGTGCGGCCGGTGAGCCAAGATCCCGGAGTGATCACCGTCCTGTTCCAGGGGGCGGATTCTTAGGGGGAATCGTTCCGCAATGCCTGCAATGAATTCGCCGTCCGCTCCGTCCCGTCAGCGTCTCGGCTGGCCCCTCGTGGTCCTGGCCGCCGCGCAGCTGGTCATCTCCCTCGACTTCAGCATCGTGTACGTCGCCCTGCCCGGCATCGGCAGCGCGCTCGGCTTCTCGGGGCAGGACCTCCAGTGGGTGGTCAGCGCCTATGTCGTGACGACCGGCGGATTCCTGCTCCTCGGCGGGCGGGCCACCGATCTGCTCGGCCGGCGCCGGATCTTCATCGTCGCCGCACTGCTGTACGCGGTCTCCTCGCTGGTGGGCGGCCTGTCCGAGTCGGCAGGCGTGCTGATCGCGGTGCGCGCGGTGCAGGGCATCGGCGGTTCACTGCTCTTCCCCGCCGCTCTCTCCCTCGTCAACACCCTCTACGAGGAGGGCCCCGTCCGTAACCGGGCGCTGGCCGCGTGGGGGGCCGCCGGGGCCGGCGGGCTCTGCTTCGGCTCCCTGCTGGGCGGGGTGCTCGTCGACGCCTTCGGCTGGCCCGCGGTGTTCCTCGTCAACGTCCCGCTGGCAGGTGCCATAGCCGTGGCCGGAGCGTTGCTCTTCCCCGCGGACGGCCCCCTGCCCCGGCAGCGGAACTTCGACCTCCCGGGCGCCCTGACCGCCACGGCGGGCATCACGCTCCTCGTCTTCGTCCTGATCCATGCGCCGGAGGCCGGCTGGGGCAGCCGCAGCGTCCTCGTCTGCACGGCCCTCTCGGTGATCTCGCTGTCCCTGTTCGTCCTCGTCGAGGCCCGGACCCGGGCCCCGCTGACGCCGGGGCATCTGTTCCGCCACCGCGGTCTGCTGGGCGCCATGGCGCTCACCGCGCTGTTCAGCGCCACATTCAGCTCGCTGCCGTTCTTCCTGACCCTCTACTTCCAGACGGTGCACGGCTACAGCGCCATGGCCACGGGCGCCGCCTTCCTGGTGCCCGCCGTCGTCGTCGCCGCCGGGACGAAGGCCGGCGAAAGAGCCGTGGCCCGGCTCGGCGTGCGGTCCATGCTGCTGGGAGCCATGGCGACCGGCGCCGTCGGCGCGCTCCTCCTCGGCCTCGCATTCCACGCCGACGGCTCGTATCTCCGGCTGCTGCCGGGGATCGTGCTGATGAGCCTCGGGCAGGGTGCCACCTGGACCGGGATGTGGATCGTCGCATCGACCGGTATCCCCGCCGAGGACCAGGGCATTGCCTCGGGACTGGCCTCCACCACACTTCAGGTGGGCGGCGCCGTCGGCCTCGCCGTCCTGGTGGCCGTCGCCGGCACCGGCAGCCCGGACCTGACGTCCGCCGATCTCCTGAACGGGATCCGGGACGCCGTCTACGTCATCACCGCCGGTATCTGTCTGGGCGCCGTGGCCCTGCTCGCCGTGCGCCGGCAAGCGAACGTCTGAGCAGGCCGGTCCCCCTCTTTTCTTCCCTGTTCCGGACCTGCCGCCACCATGCCCGGAGACCTAGGAGCCCTTGTGTCCAGCACCCTTGACCGACCATTCAGCCTGCCCGCACCCCCTGCCCCGCCCCATGGCCGGGCCGCCGTCCTCTGCGGGCTCGCAGGCTGGCTTCCGCCGCGTGTCGTGACCAACGAAGAGCTGTCCCAGCGGCTCGACACCAGCGACAACTGGATCAGGACCCGCACCGGAATCGGCCGACGCCACTTCGCCGAACCCGGCCAGGCCACCTCGGACCTCGCCGTGGAGGCGGGCCGGCGGGCCCTGCGGTCCGCGGGTGCGACGGACGTGGACGCGGTCGTCGTCGCCACGACCACCCCGGACCGCTCCTGCCCCGCGACCGCCCCGCTCGTGGCCGACCGGCTCGGGCTGGTGGGAGCTGCGGCCTTCGACATCAGCGCCGTCTGCACCGGATTCGTCTACGGACTGGCCTCCGCCGCGGGTCTGATCGCGGCAGGGGTGGCCGAACGCGTCCTGCTGATCGGCGCGGACACCTACTCCACGATCGTCGACCCGGACGACCGGACCAACGCGATCATCTTCGGGGACGGAGCCGGAGCCGTCGTCCTGCGCGCCGGTCACGCCGGTGAGCCCGGCGCCGTCGGCCACTTCGACCTCGGCAGCGACGGCACCGGCGAGGAACTGATCATGGTGCCTGCCGGTGGTTCGCGGCAGCGTTCGGCCTCCCGTCTCGCCGCCGCTCAGGACCACTACTTCGCGATGCGCGGCAAGGAGGTCTTCCGGCACGCGGTCACCCGGATGACGGCCTCCGCCCGCGCCACCCTGACCCTGGGCGACCGCAAGGTCGAGGACATCGACCGCATCGTCCCCCACCAGGCCAACCTGCGGATCCTCCGCTCGGTGGCCGAGGACCTCGGACTACCCCCGGAACGACTGGTGACCAATGTCGAATCCGTGGGCAACACCGGCGCCGCGTCCATTCCGCTCGCCCTGGCGGACGCGGTGGCCCGGAACACCATCCACGCGGGCGAACACGTGCTGCTCACCGCGTTCGGCGGCGGTCTCACCTGGGGGTCCTGCCTCCTGACGTGGCCCGGTCTCGCCGGAACCGATCATCCGTACGACACAGGAGGAACGCAGAAGCCATGAGCGCCACCACCTACGACCGACTGGTCGACATCGTGACGAAGCTGCACGACGCTCCGGAGGACCGGATCAGCCCGGACGTCACCTTCGCCCAGCTCGACGTCGACTCTCTGACGATGGTCGAGATCAGCATGCGCATCGAGCGCGAACTCGACGTCCACATCGACGACAACGAGCTGGAGGCCGACCTCACGCTCGACGCGACCACCAAGCTCATCGACGCGAAACTCGCCGCCTGAGCGCCACTGCCCCGGCACCGCTGCCACCACCTCTACCGAGAGCAGGGATCATGCAGATCAAGGAAGTCACCGGCAAGGAAATCGGCGCCACGGTCGAAGGGTTCGACTACGCCACCGCCTCCGCGGCGGACATCGAGGCCATCAAGACGGCCGTCTACACCAAGAAGATCGTCGTCCTGAAGAACCAGCACCTGGAGCCCCAGCAGTTCCTCAAGCTCGGCCAGGCGTTCGGCCGTCCCGAGACCTACTACGAGCCGATGTACAAGCACCCCGAGGTCGAGGAGATATTCGTCTCCTCGAACGTACCCAAGGACGGCAAGCAGATCGGCGTCCCCAAGACCGGGAAGTTCTGGCACGCCGACTACCAGTTCATGCCCGACCCCTTCGGTCTGACGTTCATCTACCCGCAGGTCATCCCGGAGAAGAACCGGGGAACGTACTTCATCGACATGGGCAAGGCGTACGAACAGCTCTCCGACGACCTCAAGAAGGAGGTCGCGGGCACCTACTCCCAGCACTCGGTGCGCAAGTACTTCAAGATCCGTCCGACGGACGTCTACCGGCCCCTCTCGGAGATCATCGAGGAGGTCGACACCAAGACCCCGCCGGTGCTGAAGCCCAGCACCTTCGTCCACCCCATGACCGGCGAAACGATTCTCTACAACAGCGAGGGCTTCACCGTCGGTATGCAGGACGAGCACGGCAGGCCGCTGGAGACCGACCTCCTCGACCGGCTCTTCGAGGCGACCGGCCAGCTCGACGACGACTTCGAGCATGCCAACATCCACCTCCAGACCTTCGAGAAGGGCGACCTCCTGGTCTGGGACAACCGCAGTCTGATCCACCGCGCCCGGCACACCACCACCCCGGAGCCCGTCGTCTCCTTCCGGCTGACCGTGCACGACGCACGCAAGCTGTACGACGAGGCCGTCTGAGATGCCGGCGCCCGTCCGGCACAAACCTCCGGCGCAGGACTACGGTAACGACGAAGAACTGCTGCCCCTGGTGCTGCGGCCGTACAAGCCGCACTGCAAATACCTGAAATCCGCTGCGGTGAGCACCCGGTCCAGCCTGGTGTCGGCGCGCTGCGAACTGGCCATCCCGGAGTCCTGCTACATCGACGACACCGGCCATCTCAACGCCGTCGAAGTCAACATCAGCTACAACCAGATGATGTACTACACCGTCGCCAAGGCGGTGCAGGAAGGACTCCTGGAGGAGTTCGCCGGCTGGTCGATGGACGACTACTGGCGCCATCAGCTGCCGGATATCCTCATCGCCCGCTTCAGCGGCAGCTTCCGCCGCCCCATCAACGCGCGTTCGTTCTTCGGCGAGATCGAGTTCCTGTCCGTGGAGCGGCGCTCGCCGGGCGGCGAGCCGCTGCTCCTCGCCGAAACCGCATACCGGTACTGGGACGACGCCGGCGGGCGCTGCGACGGCGCGGTGAAGCTCGCATTCGTCAACGCTCCGTAGGCCCCGTCCGGTAAGCCCCGCCGTCCGCCCGCGGGCGGACGGCGTCACTCTCCGGACCCGCCCCGGCAGCAGGACGACCTCACCCCGGCGTGCCGCCGCCCCCATCCGGTGGCGGCACGCCGCCCGGCAGACCGACCAGACCGACCAGACCGACAGCACCGAGAGGCAGACCCGCCCATGGCCGAACCGTCCGCGCCGGGGACACCCGGCGACAGGCTGCACCACCCCCAGCTCGAAACCCTCGTGGACACCGCGCGCTTCCACGCCGCCCGGAGCCCGCAGGTCACCGCGGTCGTCTGCGAGGAACGCGAGCTGACGTACGCCCAGCTGCACCGGGAGAGCAACCGCATCGCCCATGCCATCCGGGCGGCGGGAGCGGCGCCCGGCGCCCGGGTCGCCTATCTGGGCAAGGAGTCCGAGCACTACTACGAGATCCTCTTCGCCTGCGCCAAGAGCGGGACCGTTCTGGTGCCCATCAACTGGCGGCTGACCGCTCCCGAGGTCAGCCATATCCTCCAGGACTCCGGCAGCGACCTGCTCTTCCTGGAGGACGAGTTCGGCAGCGTCCTCGACCGGCTGCCCACCGCCCCGCCGAAAACCGTCGTCCGGCTGGGTACGGAGGACGGCCTGGCCGCCTGGAAGGCGGACCACCCGGACACCGAACCCGCCTCCTCCCCCACCCCGGACACCCCGGTCGCCCAGCTCTACACCAGTGGGACCACCGGCCTGCCCAAGGGAGTCGTCCTCGCCCACCGGAGCTTCTTCGCCATCCGCAACGCCCTGGCGAGCGAGCGGCTCGACTGGATCGACTGGCGGGCCGGCGACGTCGCCCTGGTCGGCATCCCCGGATTCCACGTCGGCGGCCTGTGGTGGGCCACCCAGAACTTCAACGCGGGCGTGACCGTGGTCTCGATGCGGACCTTCTCGCCCCGGGACGCGATCGGCCTCGTCCGCGACCGGGGCATCACCACCGCGTGCGTGGTCCCCGCCATGCTCCGCATGATGCTGGCCGAGCCCGGTGTGCAACCGGGCGACTTCACCACCCTCCGTAAGATCGTCTACGGCGGGTCCCCGATCTCCGAATCCCTCCTCGAAGAGAGCCTCGCCCTGTTCGGCAGCGAGTTCGCCCAGATCTACGGCCTGACCGAGACCGGCAACACCGCCGTCTGCCTGCCGCCCGCCGACCATATCCCCGGCCATCCCCGGATGAAGGCCGCTGGACATCCGTACCCGGGGCTCGGCAGCAAGGTCGTCGACGGGGACGGCAAGGAGCTGCCGGCGGGCGCCGTCGGTGAGATCTGCCTCGCCACCCCGGCCCATATGACCGAGTACTGGGGTCTGCCCGCCAAGACGGCCGAAACCCTCGTCGACGGCTGGATCCACACCGGCGACGCCGGATACATCGACGACGACGGCTATATCTTCATCCAGGACCGCATCAAGGACGCGATCCTCGTCGCGGGCGAGAACGTCTATCCCGCCGAGATCGAGAACGTCCTGGAGCGCCACCCCGGGGTGGCGGAGGCGGTGATCGTGGGCGCGCCCGACGAACGGTGGGGCGAGAAGGTCCATGCCTTCGTCGTGCCCGTGCCCGGGAACCGGCCCGCCCCGCGGGACCTGCACCGCTTCCTCGTCGACCGGCTTGCCGCCTTCAAGCTGCCCGCGGCCTACGAGTTCATCGAGCACGTCCCGCGGAATCCCAGCGGCAAGATCCTCCGCCGGGAACTGCGCGACCGCTTCTGGAGCGACGCCGACCGCAAGGTCAACTAAGGGCTGTCCCGTCCGGGCGGCCTTCGAGGACGCCCTCCCCTGCGGCTACCAAGAGAGAACACCATGCCTGAGCCCCTGACGCCGGCCGCCTTCCGCGCGGACCTGGCGGAGTTCCTTCATCAGCACCCCGACGAAGTCGACCTGGACGAGAGCCCCCTGGACGCGGGCCTGGACTCGCTGCGCATCACCACCCTCGCCGAACGATGGCGGAGCGCCGGTGCGGAGGTGAGCTTCGTCGAACTCGCCGAACGCACCACCTTCGGCGAGTGGTGGCAGCTCCTCTCCGAACGCCAGGGGGGAGCGGCTCATGCCGACGCCTGATCCGAGCGCCGAGCGCCGTCCCCTCCTCGCGGCCCAGGAAGGCGTCTGGACCGGACACCTCCTGGATCCCGAGAGCCCCGCCTACAACACCGCCGAATATGTGCACATCCACGGCCCGGTGGACCCGACGGTGTTCGAGAAGGCCCTCCGCCACGCCGTGGCCGAGACCGAGGCCCTGAACGTCCGCTTCGTCACCGACGAAACGGGCCGGCCCTGGCAGGTGAGCGCCCCCGATCTCCGGTGGGATCCGCACCTCGTCGACCTCACCACCGCCGCCGACCCGCACCGGGCCGCCCTCGCCTGGATGGCGCAGGACCTCGACCGCCCCCTGGACCTGGAGCGCGACCCGGTCTTCGGGCATGCCCTGCTGCGCACGGCCCCGGACGAGTTCCTCTGGTACCACCGGGTTCACCACATCGCCCTCGACGGTTTCGGCCTCTCCCTGGTCGCCCGCCGTGTGGCGGAGGTGTACACGGCCCTGGTGGGGGACGCTCCGCTCGGCGAGAGCGGTTTCGGCACCCTGGAGTCGGTACGGGAGGAGGAGGCCGCCTACCGCGGTTCGGAGCGGATCGCGAAGAACCGCGCCTACTGGACCGAGCGTTTCGCGGACCGCCCGGCGGTCCCCAGCCTCACCTCCCGGCAGGCCCTGCCGGCCCGTACCTTCCTGCGCCGCGTCGTCGATCTGGATGCCGCGGAGACGGAACGGCTCCGTGCCGTCGCCGGCGAACTCTCGGTGACCTGGTCCGATGTTCTGCTCGCCGTCACCGCCGCCTATATCCACCGGGTCAGCGGCGCCCCCGAGGTCGTACTGAGCCTGCCGTCCATGGGACGACTCGGTTCGGTTTCCCTGCGGGTGCCGTGCATGGTCCGCAACATCCTGCCCCTGCGTATCGCGGTCGGGGAGGAGGACGGGCTGCGGGACCTGGCCGTCAGGGTGGCCACGGAGCTGCGGGCGGCCCGGCCGCACCAGCGGTACCGCTACGAGCAGCTCCGGCGGGACCTGAAGCTGGTCGGCGGCAAGCGGCGGCTGTCCGGGCCGGGTGTGAACATCATGCCGTTCGAGTACGACCTCCGGTTCGCCGGTCTGCGCAGCACGGTCCACAACGTGTCCGCGGGGCCCGTCGACGACCTGGCGGTCAATGTGTACGACCGGGCCGAGGGCGCGGGCCTGCGCATCGCGTTCGACGCCAACCCCGGCCTCTACGACGAGGCGGAGCTGGCCGGGCACGAGCGGGGGCTGCTGGCGCTGCTCCGCGAGGCCCTGGCCGCACCCGACCGGGCGATCGGGCAGCGCCCGTGCACCGTTCTGGACGGTGGGCCGCTGCCCGGACCGGCCCGTCCGGTGCTGGGCCTCATCGCGGACCACGCGGCCCGGCGGGGTGGTGCCACGGCCGTCGAGTACGACGGGCGGACCATCACCTACGCCGAACTGTTCGGCTCCGCGCGGCAGCTCGCCCGCAGACTCGCCGCCCGCGGCGTCGGCCCCGGTGCGGTCGTGGCCGTCGCCCTGCCGCGCGGTATCGACGCCGTCACCGCCGTCCTCGGCGTCCTGCTGTCGGGCGCCGCGTACTGCCCGCTCGACCCCGGTGCCCCGGAGGCGAGGACGCAGTCGCTCCTGGACAGCTCCCGGCCCGCGCTGATCCTCACCGACACGGCGCACGGAACGCGTTACGCGGGCCGGCCCGCCCTGCTGCTCGACGCCCCCGGCGACGACGCCGAAGCGCCGATCGCCCCGGCCGCGACGGCGGACGATCTCGCCTATCTCATCCACACCTCGGGCTCCACCGGCCGGCCGAAGGGCGTGGAGATCAGCCACGGCGCGCTGGCCGCGTTCGTCTCCGGCGGCACGCACCGCTACGGTCTGGGCCGCGACGACCGTGTCCTGCAGTTCGCTCCCCTGCACTTCGACGCCAGCGTCGAGGAGATCTTCCTGACCCTCTGCACGGGCGCCACCCTGGTCGTACGCACCCCCGAGATGACCGAGTCGGTACCGCAGTTCCTGCGGGCGGTCGACGGGCTGCGGATCAGTGTCCTGGACCTGCCGACGGCGTACTGGCACGAGCTGGCCTACGCGCTCTCCACGGGTACCGCTCCGCTGCCCGGCGGGGTGCGTACCGTCATCATCGGCGGGGAGGCCGCGCTGCCCGAACGGGTCGACCGCTGGCGGAAGGCGGTCGGCACCTCGGTACGGCTGTTCAACACCTACGGTCCGACCGAGGCGACGGTCGTCGCCACGGTCGCCGCACTCCACGAAGTGCCCGCAGAGCCCGGTGACGTACCGATCGGACGGCCGCTGCCCGGTATGCGCGCGGCCGTCGTCGGCGGCGAGCTGCACCTCATCGGCGACGCGCTGGCCCTGGGCTACCGCGGCGCGGACGCCCCGGACGACGCCCGGTTCACCCTGCTCCCCCAGCTCCCCGGCAGTCCGAGGGCCTTCCGTACTGGCGATCTGGTGCGTATCGGGGAGGACGGGCAGCTGCGGTTCCTGGGCCGGGCGGACGACGAATTCAAGATCAGCGGACATCGGGTCCACCCCTCCGAGGTCGAGGCCGCCCTCCTCGCCCTGCCGCGGGTCCGTGAAGCCGCGGTCGTGGGCCAGGTCCTGCCGGACGGCACCCGCCGGCTCGCCGCGCACATCGTCGCGGAGGAGCCCCGGCCCACGGCCGGCGAGGTACGGGAAGAGCTGCGGAAGGTCCTTCCGGCGGCGATGGTCCCGTCGGCCGTGGAGTTCACCGACCGGCTGCCCCGTACCAGCACGGGGAAGATCGACCGGAAGAGTCTCAGCACGGTCGTGGCGGAGCAGTCGGGCCCGGCGGAGGAGACGGGCGGCCTGGTGTCGGCCATCACCCGTATCTGGTCGCAGATCCTGGGCGTGGAACGGATGACACCCGAGGACGACTTCTTCGACCTCGGTGCCCAGTCGCT
This sequence comes from Streptomyces sp. NPDC094448, assembly GCF_044763775.1. NCBI lineage: Bacteria > Bacillati > Actinomycetota > Actinomycetes > Kitasatosporales > Streptomycetaceae > Streptomyces > Streptomyces sp. NPDC094448. The sequence continues at coordinate 260,404 of NZ_JBIWGU010000012.1, forward strand.
CCAGGCGATCCAGGTGGCCAACCGGCTCGGTGCGGAGCTGCAGCAGGAGGTCCGCGTGGCCTGGCTGTTCGAACATCCGACGGCCGCCGATCTCGCGCACCGTCTGGAGCGCCGCGAGGATGCTCCGGCTGCCGCGGCCGCTCAGTCGGCGCAGTTCGCGACCCTGGTGGCCGATGCCGTACTGGACGACGACATCCGGCCCGGTGCCGCGCGCCGCACGGACGGGGCACCACGCCGGGTGCTGCTGACCGGCGCCACCGGTTTCGTGGGCCCCCATCTGCTCGCCGAACTGCTGAGGGCCACCGACGCCGAGATCGTCTGCCCGGTACGGGCGGCGACCCCGGCCGAGGCCGCGGACCGGATCCGGCAGGCCCTGGCGGCGCAGGAGATCCCGCTGCCCGCGGGCGCCGGACGGATCACCGCGGTCCCCGCCGACCTGTCCCGCCCGGACCTGGGAATGGGCGCGGACCGACTGGCGGAGCTGGCCGAGACCTGCGACGCCGTCGTCCACAATGCGGCGACGGTCAGCATCATGCGCGACTACGGCAGCCTGCGCGCCGCCAACACCGACTCCACCCGGCTGCTGCTGCGTCTGGCGTCCGTACGGTCGATCCCGGTCCATCTGGTGTCGACCCTGTCGGTGGCCCCTCCCCGCAGCGGGAGTCCGGAGGTGCCCGAGGCGTTCTTCCCGGCACATCCGGGGCTGATCAGCGGCTACCAGCAGTCCAAGTGGGCGTCGGAGCGCCTGCTGGAGCAGGCCGCCGAACGCGGTCTGCCGGTCACCCTGCACCGGCTGGGGCGGGTGACGGGAGCGGCGGACACCGGCCAGGTGAACCGGCGGGACTTCCTCTGGAGCGTGCTGGCGTCCGGTATCCCCGCCGGTATCGTGCCCGAACTGTTCGACGCCGAGGTGTGGACCCCCGCGGACTACGTGGCCCGCGCCGTCGTACGGCTGTCTCTGACGGCAGCGCCCGGGACCGTGTTCAACCATGCGCCCGTCGCCCCCGTCCGGCTGGCCGACGTGTACGACTGGGTGCAGGAGTACGGCTACGCCGTCAAGCAGATACCCCTGTTGCAGTGGCGCAGGGAGCTGCCGCGCTCGGCCGACGTAGCGGCGACGACCGGAGCCTTCTTCGACTCCTTCACCGCCGACGACGACGCCGCCGAGCCGGAGCTGGGTCTCGGCCGGGTCCGGGCGGACAACGTGCTGCGCGGACTCGAAGGCACCGGTATCGCCTGCCGGGAAGCCGATCGAACACTGGTGTTCCGATATCTGGACCACTGCGTGAAAAACGGAATCCTGCCACCCCCCGGAGGACGGAACGTCTGATCCTTCCGGGAACTCCGGCCCGCCCCGCACCGACTACTTGAGCGGAGTCCTTCCCGTCCCAAGGAGATCGTGTGCAGACGAAACGGCCCGCAGCCGTGGTCCTGGCCGGCGTCCTGTGCCTGGCCGCCACGGCGTGCGGGGCCTCGTCGGCCCCGGCGGCCAAGTCCGCCGGGGGCGCGAGCGCCCCCGGCTATCCGGTCACGCTGGAGAACTGCGGCCGGACGACCACCTACACCAAGGCGCCCGACAAGGTGGTCGTCATGAACGGCGCTTCGGTCGCCGAGGTCTCGTCGCTGCTGGCGCTGGGACTCGGTGACCGCATCGTCGCGAACCAGCAGTCCTACGGCCGCTCCGAGGTCCCGGGCCGGGCCGCGGCCATCAAGAAGCTGTCCAACGGCGGCATCAAGCTCAACGACGCCTACGACGTTCCCCGCGAGGCGATGCTGGGCCTGGGCCCGGATCTGGTGCTGTCCACCACGTCGTACGGCTTCGACGCCAAGAACGGCTTCGCGACCCGCGACGACCTGAAAACGGTGGGCGCCCAGACCTATGTCTCGCCGCAGGGCTGTGACCAGGACACCTCCCGTATGACGATCGACGACAGCTATCAGCTGCTGCGCGACCTCGGGAAGATCTTCAACGTCGGCGACCGGGCCGAGAAGCTCATCTCCGCATCGAGCCGGCGGATCGACCAGGTGTCGGCGCGGGTGAAGGCCGAGAAGAAGCCCAATGTCATGGTGGTCTTCTCCAATATGAGCATGGGCGGCAACGACTTCAGCTCCATCGCGGCCCACGGGATCTGGAACGACATCCTCGCCAAGGCGGGCGGCAGCAACGCCTTCGCGACCGCTTCCACGACCGCCTTCGCCGACCTCAGCAAGGAGAAGGTCGCTGCCGAGCAGGTGGACGCCCTGGTGGTGATCAGCTACAACGACCCGGATCCCGAGGCGTACGCCCGTAAACTGCTTAAGGAGTTCCCCCAGTGGCCCGCCGCCAAGAACAAACGCTCCCTGGTGCTGTCCGATTCGATCTACCTCGGGCCCAGCAACGACCTGGCAGTGGCGGAGATCGCAAAGATGCTGCACCCGACGGGCTCCTGACCGGGCCGGGACGGCGCAAGCGGCCGAATCCCGCCCTCGTCCTGGTGGTGCTGGTGGCCGTGCTTCTGGTGGCCATGGTCCTGGCGATCAGCATCGGTGCCGTGACCGTACCGGTGGGCGACGTATGGCGGATCATCTGGCACCGCCTCACCGGCAGCGGGACGGTCACCGACCCTGCCATGGACCAGATCGTCTGGAACTTCCGTACTCCGCGTGTCGTCCTGGCGGCGCTGGTCGGCGCGGGGCTCGCCATCGCCGGAGTGGTGCTCCAGGCCGTCGTCGCCAACCCGCTCGCCGACCCGTACGTGCTGGGCGTCTCCTCCGGTGCGTCGCTCGGCGCGGTCCTTGTCATCACCCTCACCAGCGGCGCGCTCGGCGGCCTGGGAGTGTCGTCGGCGGCTTTCCTCGGGGCCGCGCTGGCTGCCGCGCTGGTCTTCTTCCTCGGCCGGAAACACGGGCGCCTCGCGCCGACCCGTCTGGTCCTGTCCGGTGTGGCCGTGGGCTATCTGTTCCTCGCCGCCACCAGCTACCTCCAGCTCCAGGCCACCCCCACCGAACTGCGCACGGTCATGTTCTGGATGCTGGGCAGCGTCGCCGGTGCGCAGTGGGGGCAGCTTCCCCTCGTGACCACCGTCGTCATCGCCACCACCGTGGTCCTGGCCCTCTTCGGCCGGCGGCTCAACGCCCTCCTCGTCGGCGACGAGTCCGCCACCGCCCTCGGAGTCGACGTACACCGGCTGCGCGCCGTGCTGCTGGCGCTGTCCTCACTGGTGACCGGGGTGGTCATCGCCGTCGCCGGCGGAATCGGCTTCGTCGGCCTGATGATCCCCCATCTGGTGCGCCTCACGACCGGCGCCGACCATCGCAGACTGCTCCCCCAGGCTGCCCTGGTCGGCGCCATCTACCTGGTCGTCGTCGATCTGCTCGCCCGCACCGTCCACCGCCCCAACGAACTGCCGCTCGGTATCCTCACCGCCCTGTTCGGGGCCCCCTTCTTCCTGTGGCTGCTGCGCCGCAACAAGAGCCTGGACACCGCATGAAGCTGACCGTCGAAGAGATCCACGTCGAACTCGGCCGGCGGCCGATCCTCCACGATGTGAACCTGGAGGCCGGGCCGGGCGATATCGTCGGCCTCATCGGCCCCAACGGCAGCGGCAAATCCACGCTGCTGCGCACCGTCTACCGTTCGCTGCGTCCCCACCGCGGTGTGGTGCGCGTGGACGGGGACGACGTCTGGGGGCTGAGCGCACGGAACGCCGCCCGCCGCACCGCGGCCGTCCTCCAGGACGCGGGCAGCAATCCGTCCGGCCTCTGCGTCACGGAGGTGGTGGCCCTCGGCCGCACCCCGCACCACGGGCTCGTCGGCCGCGACAGCGCCGAGGACCACGAGGCGGTGGACCAGGCCCTCGGCCTGTGCGGCATCCAGCACATGGCCGGACGCGACGTCACCTCCCTGTCCGGCGGCGAGCGCCAGCGTGTGCTGCTGGCGCGCGCCCTCGCCCAACGGCCGCGGCTCCTCGTCCTCGACGAGCTGACCAACCATCTCGACGTCCGTGCCCGCTTCGAACTCCTGGACCTCATCCGAGCGACCGGCATCACGACCCTCGCCGTTCTGCACGACCTCGATCTGGCGGCCCGGCTCTGCGACCATCTGGTGGCGCTCCACGCGGGCCGGGTGGTGGCCGCGGGCCCGGTCCTGGAGGTGCTGACGCCCGGTCTGCTGCGGGAGGTGTTCGGCGTGGCGGGCACCGCGGACCGTCACGCCGACGGCATCGTACGGATCACCTATGCGGCGCAGCCCCTCGCCCTGGAGCGGCTGTCGGAGGCCGGGGTCGGCTGACGGGGCGGTCGTACTGCGTCCCCCGGCGGACTTCGGCCGACGCCTCCGCGCTGTCGAGGCGTTCCACCAGGTGGAAGGCCATGTCGATACCCGCGGAGACACCCGCGCTGGTGACGATGGTGCCGTCGTCGACGTACCGTTCGGCGGCGCGGACGTCGATCGTGGGGTCCAGGGCCGCCAGTTTCCCGGTGTAGTCGCGGTGCGTGGTGGCGGGGCGGTCCCGGAGGAGCCCGGCCGCCGCCAGGACGAGGGAACCGGTGCACACGCTCGCCAGCAGCACCCCGCGACGGTGCAGTTCCCCCAGCCATTCCAGATGCGCGCCGTCGTCCTTCAGCGCGCGCGTGCCGTCGCCCCCGGGGTGGATCAGCACGTCGAGGGCGGGAGCCGCGGCCCGGTCGTGGTCCACGCCCAGGCGCAGTCCCTTGGCGCAGCGCACCCAGCCCTCCTCCGGGCCGACCGTGACCAGGCGGACGGGTGCCGTGGCGATATGGGCGGCCCAGAAGCCGAGGACCTCCCAGGGGCCGACGACATCGAGTTCCTCGGCGTCCTCGAACACGAACACGCCTACGGTCAGCGCCGACCCCTGATCCGGTGAGTTCACTGATTTCCCCTGCACGTCGAAGAGTTGGGGCATCACCTTGGCACGGGAGGCGGCGTCCGTCCCGGGCGGGCGAGCCGGAGAACCCGAAGGAATGAACTGCGCGCCGCGGTCCCGGCGCGTGGCGGTGCAGGGCATCGGCCCGGGTCCGCCCGGCGGGCCGGGGGGACCCGGGTGGGGCCCGGTGCGTGCCCGCGGCGGGGCGCGCACCGGGCCTCGGCGTCATGCTGCCGCGCCGGCCAGGACGGCCGCCGCATGACGGGGCGGGGGACCGGCCGGAATCAGGCCGTCGCCCTTGGTGCAGGGCTGTTCCGGCTCGGCGAGCAGGACCAGCAGCATCGAGCGGGCACGGGCCACCCGGGACCGGATGGTCCCGACCGGGCAGTCGGTGACCTCGGCCGCCTCCGCGTACGACAGGCCCAGCAGCTGCGTGAGGATGAACGCCTCGCGGCGCTCGTCCGGCAGTGCGGCCAGCAGGTCGAGGAGTGCGATGCCCTCCTCGAACCCGGGCACGCCGACCGGCTGGGTCTGTTCGGCGGCCCGCCGCCAGTCCTGGCGGTCGGCCAGGCGGGGGCGGGCCGCGGCCCGCCGGAAATCGTCGATGACGGCCCGGCGTGCGATCGACAGCAGCCAGGCCCGGGCCGAGGAGCGGCCCTCGAACCGGTGCAGGCTGCCCAGGGCGCGTATGAACGTCTCCTGGGTCAGATCGTCCGCCGACTGCGGGTCGGCGCTCAGATAGGCGACGTAGCGCAGTACGTCGTAGTGCAGGGCGCGGATGAACCGCTCGACGGCATCCGGATCGCCGCCCCGGGCGGCCAGCGCCCAGCCGGTGATCAGTTGATCGGCCTCCTCCGTTCTGTCGTGCTTCTTGGGTCTGTTGCGCGGCCCGCGTAATGCGGGCAGGGCAGGAGCAAGCACCTGGGGTCCTTCGCGAATCGCACAGGGAACGGCGGCATACGGAGCTGCCGGTTCCGGCTGTAGTGGGGACGGCGGCCGTGCGCGGGCACGACCGCGAACCGGGGCGGGGGTGCCGAAGACACCCGAAGGCCCCGGGAAGACCTGCTGTTCCGGATCGCCTCTTGCGGATTCCGCAAGAGAGGCGACTAGCCGACAGCGGTCCTCAAGGGCGGTCCCCTGGTGGTGATCGCGTGGACGAGGTGCAGATGGTACGGCGCCCAGTGCGAGCGGTTACGGCGCACCAGCCGGCGCGGGCGGCGCGACAGCGCGGGCCGGGTGAGCACGAGCCGCAACGGGGCGGCCAGCCATCCGGCGGCGGCGCGCACCAGCCGGTAGGCGACCCGTTCGCCGTATCCGAGCCACAGACCGCAGAGCAGGGCGGCCACCAGGTGGGCTCCGGACATGCCGAGCGACGGCATGCCGCTCACCAGCCAGTGCCCCATGTCGGTGCCGGTGTCCGGGCTCGTGTGGGCGGAGTGGCCCATGGGCATCTTCATGAGCAGGGAGTGCGCGTGGTTGCCGCCCGTGTGCGCCGAGCCCGCGCCGTGCTCCGGGGGTCCGTCCGGCATCCCGCCCGGGGCGGGTGGCGCCGCTGCCGACTGTGCGAGCGAGAACCCCCAGTGGAGCATCTTCTGGGCCCCGACGACGAGCGTCACGATCAGCGCCGGTCCGCGTTCCCGGCCGGCCAGCACCCAGCCGGCACCGCCCGTTGCCGCGCCCCCGGCCACCAGGGCCCACCAGGGCACGGCGCAGCACGACATCATGGTGTGCCCGACGGCAGCGAGCAGCACGCAGACGGCCGCGAACAACGCGGCCCGTACCGTGCGCACATACCAACCGGCATCCATGACTGGCTTCATCCTTGCACCCGAATTGCGGTCGTTATGGATCAGTATCCAAACTCACGGGGTGCCCCGCTCAAGGGGACCGGTGTGATTCAGCACGTGATCTTCCGGGGAACCGATCGCCCCGTCGAGCCGACTTCATCAAGGGAAGTCTGCCCGTGGACCTCCGGATGCGGGAGGGGGTACGGGCTCGGGTCGGCCGGGGAGCCGCTGTCGGGGTCGGATCTGCGGTGGAGTGGTGGGCCGGTTTCCGGGGTGCTCCGGAAACGGCTTCGGCGCGGGGCTGCTGCCCCGCGCCGAAACTCGTCACTGTTCAGTGCGTGTACTGCTGTGTTCCGCAGGCTCCCGGGGAGTCGGCTGGCCGGGCTCGGTCACAGCCTCCCGCGGGCGCGCTGCGGATGCCGTCTCAGTTGGTCCGGCGGCGGCTGCGGTTGAGGAGCAGGGCGCCCGCGGCGAACACCGCCGCGCCGCCCGCCCAGGTCACGGCGCCGACCGTCGAGGAGCCTGCGGGCTGCGAGGCGGCGGAGGCCAGGGCGGGCGCCTGCTCGTCCCCGCCGTGACCCGAGTGGCTCACGGTCGACAGGGACGCGCCCGCGTCGATCTTCGCCTGGGTCGGTGCCTTGGCCGTGGCGGCCGAGGAGCCGAAGACGACGTCCGAGCAGCCGTAGAAGGCCTCGGGGCTGTCGTGGCGCTGCCAGACCTTGTAGATGATGTGGCGGCCCGTACGGGCGGGCAGGTTGCCGGTGAAGCGGTAGTAGCCGTTGTCGCTGACGCGCGGCGTGGCGTGCGTACCGACCGGGGCCGGGTCGAGGTCCGACCACTTCAGGGGCTTCGTGGGGTCGAAGCCCGGCTTGGTGATGTACATCGTCATCGTACCCAGGTGGGCCGCGGTGATCCGCACGTTGAAGTTGTACGAACCGGCGGCCACGTTCGTGGCGGGCCAGTCGGCGCGGGCCCAGTCCAGGGCCCGGTACTTCACGCGGTTGGCGGAGCAGAGCTTCCCGTCGGGGATGAGTTCCTTGTGCTTGCCGTTCGCATTGGCGATGTTCACCTCGTTCCAGTCGTACAGCGGCTGGGTGCCCGAGTCGGCGACGAGGTCTTTACAGACCTGGGACTTCGGGGTCTCCGGGCCTTCGGCGAAGCAGGCACTCACCCTGCTGACGGGGCCGAAGACGGAACCGTGCGCGCTCGCGGGGGTGGGCGCCAGGGAGACGAAGGTCGCGGCGGAAGCGACCATGGAGGCCGCGGCGATGCGGCGGCGTGCGGAAGACATAGTGGCTCACTCTCGTACGTGTAGGGCCGTCGGGAGTAACGGGGTAACACCGGCCCGACCGTGGGGGGTTGGGGCGGTGGTCTGAACCAGAGGATCGCATTGGTACACACCAATCACAAGAGGGTGCGCCCGATCTACCCCGAAATGGCAGCCTTTCCGGTGGGCGTACGGGGCGGCCTCGGAGCCGTATCGCAGACTTCCGTACCGCCTCAGCCCTTCGGGGGCCGCTGCGGTCCGTGACCGGGGACGTCGAGCCGCGGGCCCGGCGGACTGCGGCGGCGCGGGCGGATATCGCCCGCGTGATGCAACTCCCCCCGGCAGGGCGGCCGTCGCACTCCGGCTCGGCTCGCGCCCCGGCACGGACCCGCGCCCTTCCGGCCCGACGCCCCGGCCCGACGCCCCGACGGCGCGGGCCACCCGGCGGCCGTGACCCGTTTCCCGACCGGGGCCGCCACTCCCCCTAGGCGCCCGCCCCATGGCCGCTTAGGGGGTGCGCCCTGCCGTCCTAGGGGGCTGACGGGCCGGCGAGGCCCTCCTTATGCTCAAGGCGTTCCGTTGCGGGGGAGACGGCGTCGCGGGAGCTGTCGCGGCCGCTCTCCGGCCACCGGCGGGTCCGGTACGCGGCGGACGCGTCCCCTCGTCCCGCGCTACCGCACCTCCATCCGATCGTGCCCCTCCTGTCCGGCCCGAGCAGGTCCGGCGGCAGGTCCGACGGTTCCCCCTGCCCGGCAGGAGAAGTGCCGGCCCGAGCTGTCCCGGGCGGGACCGGCCCCGGGCCATCCCGACGAAAGGACGATGACATGACCAGTGGGGTGGCGTTCCTCTTCCCCGGCCAAGGGTCCTACGTACCGGGTGTCTTCGCCGGTATCGGCGCCGATGCCGACCGGGTGGCGGCCCTGGTCGCGGAGATCGACGCGGCCGTCGGGGAGTTCCGGCTGAAGCCGGTCCGGCCGCTTCTGTTCTCCCCGGACGCACCGGGGCTGGCAGAACTGCTCGAATCCGACCACGAGCGGCTCGACGTGGCCATCCTGGCGACCTCCGTCGCCCTGGCGGAGCTGCTGGAGACCCGGCACGGGATGCGTCCCGACCATGTCGCCGGGCACAGTCTCGGGGAGTTCGGTGCCCTGGCCGTCGCCGGCGTCTTCACCCCGGGCGACGCGGCCAGGGCGGTCTGCGAACGCCACGCCACGCTGCGCAAGGCACCGCCGCCCACCGGCGGGATGCTGGCGGTGAAGGCGGACGCGGCCCGCGCCGGGGAGCTGATCGCTGCCGCGGACGCCGGGAGCGCGGCCGTATCGGCGCTGAACTCCCCCAGCCAGACGGTGATCAGCGGCGCCGAAGCGGATCTGGTGAGAATCCGGCAGCTGGCAAAAGAGGAGGGGATCCGTACCTCCCGGCTGCATGTCCCCGGTCCCTTCCACGTCCCGCAGCTCGCGGACGCGAGTGCCCTGTACGCGACGGCGATGCGGACCGTACCGGTGTCCGCGCCCCGGGAGCGCTTCTTCTACTCCCACGGTCTGGGCCGCTTTCTGACGGCTCAGGACGATGTCGTCGACCTGATGGTGAACGATATGACCCGGCCGGTGCGGTTCCACGACTCGGTACGGGCGCTGAACGCCGAGGGTGTCACGACCTTCGTGGAGTGCGGTGCGCTGGACGTCCTCACCCGGATCGTGGCCGGATCGCTGCCCCGCGCCGCGACCGTGGCGCCGCTCCGGGAGGCCGTGACGGCACCGGATCTGTCCGCGCGGCTGGAGCCCGTCCGCCCCTCGGCCGTGACCGGCGGAAGCCCGCCGGCGGGCCCGGCACCGGCCGCTCCGGTCGACCCGGAGGTCCTGGCGGGGGTACGCGCCGCCTGCGCCGAGGTTCTGGAGTATCCGCTGGACGTCATCACCGACGACGCCGACTTCCAGGCCGATCTCGGTGTCGACTCCCTGGCGATGACCGAACTGCAGGCCCACGCGCTCCAGCGGTTCGGCCTCAAGGACACCTTGCAGGACGCGGATACGGGGACGTACGGCACGGTCTCCGGTCTGGCCGCGTACATCACGGGCCTGCTCGGGGAGAGCGCCGGTACCGCCTCCGGGCAGCGGTGATCCGGTCGTGACCGCCGGTGCTCCGGACGAGGAGGAGCCGCGCGACGACACGATCGCCGTCGTCGGGATGGGCGTCGCCGTGCCGGGCGCCGGAGACCCCGAGGAGCTGTGGGAGCTGCTGTCCGGTGAGAGACCCGTGTTCGAGGAGCCGATGGACCGCTTCCGGCTGGACTCCTTCTGGTCCGCGGACCCGGCCGCCGAGGACCGCGCCTATGTCCGCACTTCGGGTTTCCTCCACGGCTTGCGGCCGGATCCCGCGGAGCCGGCGGCCGGAGCAGTCCCGGCCGCCGCACAGAATCCGTTCTGGCTGCGGCACTGCCTGCTCCAGGCGCGGGAGACCGTCACCGCCCGCGGCACCGACCGGTACGCCTACTACGTCGGGGCCGGCACCCTGGTCGGACAGCGCACCGACGAAGCGGTCCTGGCCGAATGCGTTCCCCGGGCCGTGGCGGAGCGCCTGCACCCCGACGAGCCCGCCCGCAGGGACCGGGCCGAGGAACGGCTGCGCGCCCTCCTCGGGCGCCACCACGGATACGGCGCCGAAGAGCCGCGGGACACCCTGCCCGACCGGGTCGCACGGGCCGCGGCCGCCGGGCTGCTGCCGGACGGCTGCGAGTTCTCCGTGGTCGACGCGGCCTGTTCGTCCTCCCTGTACGCGATCGGTCTCGGGGTGACGAGCCTGCTGGCGGGCGCCTGCGATATCGCCTACTGCGGCGGGGTGTCGGCAGTGACCCCGCGTTACAACGTCACGTTCTCCAAACTGCAGGGGCTGAGCCGCGGCGGGGACGTCCGCGCGTTCGACGACGGTGCCGACGGAACGCTGTTCTCCGACGGAGCGGGCGTGGTCGCACTCAAGCGCCTGGACCGGGCCGTCGAGGACGGGGACCCGGTCTTCGGGATCCTGGCGGGATTCGGGGGATCGTCGGACGGCCGGGGTACGGCGATCTACGCCCCCAATCCCGCCGGTCAGCGCCGCTGTCTGGACCGCGCCCGGCAGGCATCGGGTCTGACCGCGGACGCCGTCGACTGGGTGATCGCGCACGGGACGGGCACGGCCGTCGGTGACGCCGTGGAACTCCGGACCCTCGCCGCCGCCACCGGTCCGGGGGGCGTCTGGTGCGGATCCAACAAGTCCCTGCTCGGTCATACCGGATGGAGTTCCGGGGTGGTCTCGGTCGTCCAGGCGCTCACCGCGCTGCGGCAGGGCACGATACCGGCACAGCGGCGCTTCACCGGACCCGGGCTCACCGCGCAGACCGGAGACCGGGTACGCGTACCCACCGCCGACGTGCCCTGGCGGGCGGGCGGCCCGCGCCCCAGGACCGCCGGCGTCTCGGCTTTCGGCTTCGGCGGCACCAACGCCCATCTGCTGATCACCGACCGCGAGCCCGCGCGGACCGGCCCGCGCCCCGCCCGCACCGGGCCCGATCCGGTGGTCGTCCTCGCCTGGACCGCCCATCTGCCCGGCGACCCCGGTCCCGCGGCCGCGGAACGGCTGGTGCGCGAAGGCCGCTTCCCGGGGCCGCGTACCTTCGGCCCCCGCTATCCGGCGCCCCCGTTCCAGGACGTCCGTCTCCCGCCGCCCACCGTACGGGCCACGGACGCGGGCCAGCTCATGGCCCTGCGCACGGCGGGCCTGTTCGCGGCGGAGCACGGTGAGCTGTGGGCGCCGGTACGGGCGACCACCGGGGTCTTCGCGGCCGCCACCGGTCCGCCGCCGTCCTCCATGGACCACCTGGTGCGCTGCCATGCCGACGATGTGCAGCGCATTCTCGACGGACCGGACCGGGCGGCGTTCACCGACTGGCTCTCCGATCTTCGGTCCACGACCCCGGCGACCACCAAGGACACGCTGCCCGGACTGCTGCCCAACATCATCCCGGCGCGTATCGCCAACCGCTACGACCTGGGCGGTCCCACCATGCTGGTCGACACGGGCACCACCAGCGGGCTCACCGCAGTGCACACGGCCGTCCGCCAACTCGCCTCCGGGGGCGTCGACATGGCACTCGTCCTCGGTGTCAGTGCGACCGGCCGGCCCGAGTTCGCCCGTTTCATGGGCGTCGAGGCCGAGCGGATCGTGGAGGGGGCCTTCCTCCTCGCGCTGAGCCGCGAGTCCGTCGCCCGCGCGCACGGCCTGACCCCCCTCGTCCGCCTCCGTACAGCCTGGAACAGCAGCCCCCGGGCGGCTCTCGGCGGGCCCGGTGCGCCGGAGCGGACCTTCCTCGGCGCCGACGGCGTCCTCGCCGTGATCCGTGCCCTGCCCTCCGCCGCGTCCGGCGTCACCGTGGGGCCCGGGGACGGCGGACCGGGCCCGGTCATTACCCTCTCCCCCGCCGACGGCTCACCTCTTCGGCAGACAAGGACCAGCCGATGACCCACGTTCGCGATGTCGCGGCCACCGACGACCCGCAGGCCATCGCCGCCTGCGAGGTCCCGGCCGACTACCGGGCCGCCGTCGTCCTCGCGGCCGATCACCAGGCACTCGCCGGGACCCCCGTCGCCGACCGGGACCCCCGCAAGACGGTCCATGTGCAGGAGGTCCCCACCCCCGAGCCGGACCACGGCGAGGTGCTGATCGCCACCATGGCCAGCTCCATCAACTACAACACCGTATGGTCGGCGCTCTTCGAGCCCGTTCCCACCTTCCGTTTCCTGCGCACCCTCGGCCGGACCTCGCCGGAGGCGGCCCGCCACGACCAGCCCTACCATGTCCTCGGCTCCGATCTGTCCGGAGTCGTGCTGCGCACCGGACCGGGCGTACGGGAGTGGAAACCCGGCGACGAGGTCGTCGCACACTGCCTGCAACCGGACCTCCAGACACCGGGCGGACACGACGACACCCTGCTCGACCCCGGCCAGCGGGTCTGGGGCTACGAGACGAACTTCGGCGGCCTCGCCGAGATCTCCCTGGTCAAAGCGAACCAGCTGATGCCGAAACCCGCCCATCTCACCTGGGAGGAAGCCGCCTCGCTGGGTGTGGCGCTCTCCACGGCCTACCGTCAGCTGGTGTCCCACCACGGGGCCGACATGAAGCAGGGCGAACGGGTCCTGGTCTGGGGCGCTGCCGGCGGCGTCGGCGCCTACGCGACCCAACTGGCCCTCAACGGCGGCGCCATCCCCATCTGCGTCGTGTCGTCGCAGGCCAAGGCCGACCTGTGCCGCCGGATGGGCGCCGAGCTGGTCATCGACCGTGCCGCGGAAGGCTTCTCCTTCTGGGCGGGGCGGGACCGCCCGCGGCTGAGTGAGTGGAGCCGCTTCCGCGGTGCCGTCCGCTCCCTGGCGGGCGACGACCCGGACATCGTCATCGAGCACCCCGGCCGGGACACCTTCGGCGTCAGCGTCATGATCGCCGCCCGGGGCGGAAAGGTGGTCACCTGCGCGTCGACCACCGGCTACCAGCACACCTACGACAACCGCCATCTGTGGATGCGCGTCAAACGCATCATCGGCTCGCATATGGCGAACTACCGGGAGGCCTGGGCCGCCAACGAACTCGTCGCACGGGGCAGCATCCACCCCGTGCTCTCCCGGGCCTACCCCCTCGACGCCGTGGGCGACGCCACCCATGCCGTCGCCAACAACAGCCACCACGGCAAAGTGGGTGTGCTCTGCCTCGCCGACCGCCCCGGCATGGGTATACGCGATCCCGAGCTGAGGGCCCGCAAGCTCGACAGCATCGACCTGTTCCGGAAGGGACAGCCCCGATGAGCGCATCCGAACGACTCGACACCGTCAAGGAGTTCGTCGCCCGGGAGATCCTGGGCCGCGAACGCCATCTCGACTCGCTGGCGGAGGCGCCACTGGCCCTGTACGGGCGTTTCGCCGAGACGGGCCTGATGAACTGGTGGCTGCCCGAGGAACACGGCGGCCCGGGGCTCGGCCTCGAAGAGAGCGTACGGATCGTCTCCGAACTCGCCTACGGGGATGCCGGGGTGGCGTTCACCCTGTTCCTGCCCATCCTGACGACCAGCATGATCGGCTGGTACGGCAGCGAGGAACTGAAGGAGAGATTCCTCGGCCCTCTCGCCGCCGGAGGGGGTTTCTGCGCCACACTGGGCAGCGAGCACGAGGCCGGCAGCGAACTGGCCCGGATCTCCACCACGGTGCGCCGGGACGGCGACACCCTCGTACTCGACGGCACCAAGGCCTTCTCCACCAGCACCGACTTCGCCCGGTTCCTCGTCGTCATCGCCCGTTCGGCGGACGACCCGGGCCGGTACACGGCGGTCACCGTACCGCGGGACGCGCCGGGGCTGCGGGTCGACAAACGCTGGGACGTCATCGGGATGCGTGCTTCCGCGACCTACCAGGTGTCGTTCTCCGGCTGCCGGGTGCCCGGGGGTAACGCGCTCGACGGCCATGGGCTGCGGCTGCTGGAGATCGGCCTCAACGCCAGCAGGATCCTGATCGCCGCATCCGCCCTGGGGGTCGCCCGCAGGATCCGCGACGTGTGCATGGAGTACGCGAAGACGAAGTCCCTGAAGGGCGCTGCGCTCGTCAAGGACGGCGTGTTCGGCGGGCGGCTCGGCCAGTTCGAGATGCAGATCGACGTGATGGCGAACCAGTGTCTGGCGGCCGCGCGGGTCTATGACGCGACCGCGGCCCGGCCGGACGCCGCCAGGGTGCTGCTGCGGCAGGGCGCCCAGAAGTCGGCGCTGACCGCGAAGATGTTCTGCGGACAGACCGCCTGGCAGATCGCGTCCACCGCGTCGGAGATGTTCGGCGGCCTCGGGTACACGCACGACATGGTGATCGGGAAGCTGCTGCGGGACGTGCGGCACGCCTCGATCATCGAAGGCGGCGACGACGTCCTGCGCGATCTCGTCTACCAGCGTTTCGTCGTCCCCGCCGCGAAACGCACCTGACCCCTGTCCGGTACGGCGCCGGGGTGTCCCGGCGCCGTACCGCGACCCCCCTTTCCACCCCCCTGGATCCCCCTGGGCCGAGGGTCCGGGCCGGGAGGGGGGCGGGATGCCCGCCTAGCATTCCGGGCATGGCGAATCAGGTGACCGTGTCCGACGCGCTGCTCGCATACGTCCGGAAGGTGTCGCTGCGGGACGACGGGGTACTGAGCGGTCTGCGGGCGGAGTCGGCCGGGCTGCCGGGGGGCAGTGCTCTGCCGGTCTCCGCCGAAGAGGGCCAGTTCCTCGAATTCCTGGTGCGGCTGACCGGCGCCCGCCAGGTGCTGGAGGTCGGGACGTACACCGGTTACAGCACGCTCTGTCTGGCCCGCGGGCTGCCGCCCGGGGGCCGGGTGGTGACGTGCGACCTCACGGCGAAGTGGCCGGAGGTGGGCAGGCCCTACTGGGAGCGGGCCGGGGTGGCCGAGCTGATCGACGTACGGATCGGGGAGGCCCTGGACGTGCTGGCCGGACTGCTCGACGAGACCGGCGCGGGGCCGGAGTCGTTCGATGTCGTGTTCATCGATGCTGACAAGGCGAACTATCCGGCCTACTACGAGGCGGCGCTGCCGCTGGTGCGCGGCGGCGGCCTGATCGTCGTCGACAACACGCTCTTCTTCGGGCGTGTCGCCGATGACACGGTGGCGGACCCGGAGACCGAGGCGATCCGCGCACTCAATGCGGGGCTGCGCGACGACGATCGGGTGGATCTGGCCATGCTGGCGTCGGCCGACGGCATCACCTTGCTGCGGAAGCGGTGAACGGGATGCCGTCCGCGGCGGTCAGCGTCATCGTCCTCGGCCCCGGCCGTGGCGAGGGCTCCAGATGCAGCCGCTCCACGCCACCGGCCGGATTCCCCAGGGCCGACGCGCAGGCACAGCCGCTCTCCATGAACCCGGCGAACCGATAGGCGACCTCCATCAGACGGTTGCGTTCCGTGCGCCGGAAGTCCGCCACCAGGTGCACCCCGGCGCGGGCGGCCCGGTCCGTCAGCCAGTCGAGGAGTACCGCACCGGCACCGAACGACACGACCCGGCAGGACGTCGCGAGCAGCTTCAGGTGCCACACCGACGGCCGCGTCGCCAGCAGGACGATGCCGACGGCCCCGTGCGGGCCGAAGCGGTCGCCCAGAGTGACGACGAGGACCTCGTGTCCGGGGTCGGCGAGCAGCGCCCGCAGTGCCGCGTCGGAGTAGTGCACCCCGGTCGCGTTCATCTGGCTGGTCCGCAGGGTCAGCTCCTCGACCCGGGTGATCTCCTCGGGGCCCGCGGGCGCGATCGTCATCTTCAGGCCGAGGGAGCGGAGGAAGTCGTCGTCGGGTCCGGACCAGGCCTCTCGGGCGTGGTCGCGCTCGAATCCGGCCTGGTACATGAGGCGTCGTCGGCGCGAGTCGACCGTGGACGCCGCCGGGCTGAACTCCGGCAGGGCCGGGAGCGCGGTCACCTGCTCGGCGGGGTAGCAGCGCACCTCGGGCAGGTGGAACGCGACCTCGGCGCGTTCGGTGGGCTGGTCGTCGACGAACGCGAGCGTCGACGGGGCGAAGTTCAGCCGTTCCGCGATCTCGCGGACGGACTGCGATTTCGGCCCCCATCCGATGTGCGGCAGTACGAAGTACTCGGCCACGCCGAGCCGTTCCAGCTGCTTCCAGGCGAGGTCGTGGTCGTTCTTGCTGGCGACCGCCTGGAGAATGCCGCGGCCGTCGAGGGTGCGGACGACCTCGCGGACGGCGTCGGTGAGTACCACGTCCGCGTCCTCCAGCACGGTGCCCCGCCACAGGGTGTTGTCCAGATCCCAGACCAGGCATTTGACGATGGTCGTGGTGGTCATGGCCGTCCTCTCAGGCCGGGAGGGCCAGCGCGTGCCGCGCGAGCATCATCCGGCTCATCTCGCTGCTGCCTTCGATGATCTCCATGAGCTTGGCGTCGCGGTACGCCCGCTCGACGATGTGTCCTTCGATCGCCCCGGCCGACGCGAGTACCTGGGCGGCGAGCGCGGCGCCCGCGGCGGCCCGCTCCGCGGCGACGTGCTTCGCGAGGACCGTCGCGGTGACCGCGTCGGGTGAACCTTCGTCCCAGAGGCGGCTGGCGTGCTCGCACAGGCGCGCCGCGATCTGCTCGGCGGTCCACAGGTCGGCGAGATGCCCGGCGACGAGCTGATGGCCGGCGAGGGGCTGTCCGAACTGTTCCCGGCTCTTGGCATGGGCTGTCGCGGCGGCGGTGCAGGCGCGCAGGATCCCGAGGCAGCCCCAGGCGACGGAGGTACGGCCGTACGCGAGGGATACGGCGACGAGCATCGGGAGGGCTGCCCCGGAGCCGGCGAGGACCGCGCCCACCGGCACCCGCACTGCGTCGAAGTACAGGTCGGCGTGGCCCGCGGCGCGGCATCCCGACGGGTTCGGGACCCGTTCGATCCGTACGCCCTCGGCGTCCGACGGTACGACCACGACCGCGCCTGAGCCGTCGTCCTGGAGGCCGAAGACGACCAGGTGGTCCGCGTAGGCGGCCGCGGTCGTCCAGACCTTGTGGCCGTCGACGACGGCGGTGTCTCCTTCGGTCCGCACCCGGGTCCGCATCGCCGACAGGTCGCTGCCCGCCTGCCGCTCGCTGAAGCCGACGGCCGCGAGTTTTCCGCCGGTCAGCTCCTTCAGATAGGCCTCGCGCTGGCCGGTGTCACCGATCCGGAGGACCGTCCACGCGGCCATCCCCTGCGATGTCATGACGCTCCGGAGCGAGCTGCAGAGACTCCCGGCGTGGGCGGTCAGCTCGCCGTTGCCGCGGCTGCCGAGGCCGAGGCCGCCGTATCCGGCCTCGACCTCCGCGCAGAGCAGGCCTTCGGCGCCGAGCCGGACCAGGAGGTCGCGCGGCAGCTCGCCGGAGACGTCCCAGCCGGCGGCCCGGTCACCCACGAGGCCGGTCAGCAGCGCCTGGTGATCAGGCATCGCCGGTCCGCAGCCGGTGGACGAGGCCGACCATGGACACGACGCTGCGGTAGTTCACGAGCTGGAGGTCCGGTCCGCTGATCGTGACGCTGAACGTCTTCTCCAGGAACACCACCAGCTCCAGGGCGAACAGCGAGGAGAGGCCGCCCTCCGCGAACAGGTCGCGCTCCACCGACCAGGGCGAACCGGTCTTCTTCTCCAGGAAGGCGACCAGCTCGTGGGCGACAGGGTCGTCTTGGACGGGAACGGTCACCGGAACACCTCTTCGTAGTGGTAGAAGCCACGGCCGGTCTTCCGGCCGTGGTGTCCGTCCCGGACCTTCCCGAGGAGCAGGTCGCAGGGGCGGCTGCGCTCGTCGCCGGTGCGTTTGTGCAGCACCCGCAGTGCGTCGACGAGGTTGTCGATACCGATGAGGTCAGCAGTGCGCAGCGGGCCGGTCGGGTGGCCGAGGCAGCCCGTCATCAGCGCGTCGACGTCCTCGACGGACGCCGTGCCCTCCTGGACGACCCGCGCCGCATCGTTGATCATCGGGTGGAGCAGGCGGCTGGTGACGAAACCGGGCGCGTCCCGGACGACGATCGCCTTGCGGCCGAGGACGGCGAGCAGATCCGCCGCGGCGGCCATGGCCGCATCGCCGCTGCGGGGCCCCCGGACCACTTCGACCATCGGGATCGCGTACGACGGGTTCATGAAGTGCGTGCCGAGCAGGTCCTCCGGCCGGGCGACGGCGTCGGCGAGTTCGTCGACGGGGATCGACGAGGTGTTCGTGATGATCGGGGTGCCGGGCGGTACCGCAGCCGAGACGGCGGCGAGCACCTGCGCTTTGACCGTCGCGTCTTCGACGACGGCTTCGATCACCGCGGTGGCTGTGCCGGTCGCGTGCGCCGCCGAGGTCGCCGTCGTCAGTTCGCCGGGGTCGGCCTCGGCGGGACCCGTCAGGAGGTGAGCCATGCGGAGTTCGGCGGCGATCCGTTTCCGCGCCTCCGTCAGAATGGGGGCCGACGTGTCGACGAGTGTCACGTGGACGCCGTGGCGCAGCGCGAGGGTGGTGATCCCGGTGCCCATCACTCCCGCGCCGAGTACGAGGATCCGTTGTTCCGTTCCGGCGCCCGCGGTCGGCGTCACCACGGCAGCGAGTAGGGGTCGAGGACGTCGTCCGGTGTCGCACCGATCGCGGCCTTGCGGCCGAGACCGAGTTCGTCGGCGAAGCCGAGGAGTACATCGAACGCGATGTGGTCGGCGTAGGCGCTGCCGGTCGAGTCGAGGACGCTGAGGCTGCCGATGTGGTTCGCCGCTGTGGAGGGGTCCGCGCAGAGGCTCGCCAGCGACGGCCCGAGCGGGCGGTCGGGCAGTTGCTGGAACTCGCCTTCGGCACGGGCCTGCCCGGGGTGGTCGACGCAGATGAACGCGTCGTCGAGCAGGGCCTTCGGCAGTTCGGTCTTGCCCGGTTCGTCGGCGCCGGTCGCGTTCACGTGGAGATGTTCCAGGCGCGGTTCGGCGGGCAGCACGGGGCCCTGGCCTGCGGGTACCGAGGTGACGGTGCTGAGGACGTCGGCGGCGGCGACCGCTTCCGCGGGGCCGGTGATTTCGACGGGCAGTCCGAGGAATGCGATACGGCCCGCGAAGGACGCCGCGTGGGCCGCGTCGATATCGCTGACCAGGATCCGTTCGACCGGCAGGACCCTGCTGAGGGCGTGGGCCTGGGTCACCGCCTGGGCTCCGGCGCCGACCAGCGCGAGGGTGGAGCTGTCGGGTCTGGCCAGCAGCCGGCTCGCGACGGCCGAGACCGCGCCGGTCCGCATCGCGGTGATCACACCCGCGTCGGCGAGCGCGATCAGACTGCCGCTGTCGTCGTCGACGCGGGACACTGTGCCGACGACCGTCGGCAGCCGGAATCGCTGGTAGTTGTGCGGACTGTACGAAACGGTCTTCATGGTTACGGCGACACCGGGCACCCGGTACGGCATGAACTCGATGACGCCGGGGATCTCGCCGCTCCGGGCGAAGCCGCTGCGTGGCGGCGCCTCGGCGAGTTCGCCCCGGCCGAGCGCGGCGAAGCCGTCGTACAGCTCTTGGATCAGCCGGTCCATGATCGTGTCGCGGCCGACCACGGAGAGGATCTGCTTGATGTCGCGCTGGCGCAGGATCTTGGTCTGCATGGGTCACCCTCCTTTCTTGGTCAGGGTTCTTTTTCTCTGCGGTCCGGGTGTTGTGGTGGTGCCTTCGGCCGGGGCTGCCGGGTGGGGGGCCGCCGTACGTCTCATCGCAGCTCCCGGTCGATGAGGTCGAAGATCTCGTCCGCGGTCGCCTCCGCGGACAGCACGCCGGCCGGTGCGGCCGGGCGGGCCGCGCGCTGCCAGCGGTCGAGCAGGGCCGCGAGGCGGGTTCCGATCGGGTCGGCCCTGCGGTCGCCCGGGTCGACGCCGGCGACCAGCGCCTCCAGCCGGTCGAGCTGCGCGAGCGCCGCGGTCGCCGCGGTCGCCGGATCGTCCGGGGAGAGGAGTTCGCGGATGCGGCCGGCCAGCGCGCGGGGCGTCGGATAGTCGAAGACGAGGGTGGCGGCGAGCTTCAGGCCGGTCGCTTCGTTGAGGCCGTTGCGGAGTTGGACCGCGATCAGCGAGTCGACGCCGAGTTCCCGGAAGGCCGCGCCCTCGGGGATGTCGTCCGGCCCTGCGTGTCCGAGCAGGGCCGCCGCCTTCTGCCGTACGAGCGTCAGCAGATCGCCCGTGCGGTCCTCGTCCCGGGTGACCCGGCGGGGTACCGGTTTGGGGCGTCCGCGCAGCAGTGGCAGATCCGAGGGGAGTTCGCCCGCCACGGCGACGACACTGCCCGTGCCCGCCCGGACTGCTCCCTCGTACATCCGCATGCCCTGCTCCGCGGTGAGGGCGCTCACCCCTCCTCGGCGCATACGGCGCCGGTCGGTATCGGTCAGCTCACCGGTCAGACGGGTCGCCTGGTCCCAGAGGCCCCAGGCGATGGACAGCCCCGGCAGCCCCAGGGTGCGCCGGTGTTCGGCGAGGGCGTCGAGGAAGGCGTTGGCGGCGGCGTAGTTGCCCTGCCCGGGGGTACCGAGCACACCCGCCGCCGACGAGTAGAGGACGAATGCGGCGAGGTCGGTGTGGCGGGTGTGGTGGTGGAGGTGCCAGGCGGCGTCGGCTTTGGGTTGGAGGACGGTGTGGATGCG
>NZ_JBIWGU010000013.1:0-44489 GCF_044763775.1 Streptomyces sp. NPDC094448
GGCGGGGGCCCCCCCCCCCGGGGGGGGGGGGGGCCCGGGGGGCGGTTGTTTGGCGGGGGCCCGCGGGCCCGCGGGGCGGGGGGGGGGTCGGGCCCCGGCCCCGCCCCCCCGACCGGAGGCTTCGCCGGTCGCCGCCGGTCACGTTACGCCGTTCGGGTGGACCACCCGGTCCGGTGGGCACCCGCGGCGCTCTGCGGAAGCGACCCGCGCCGCCCGGCCGGACCGCCCGCGCCGCCCGGCGCGACCTGCACCATCCGGCCTACGCCGGTTCCGTCTCCGCGCCTGCCGTGCCGGCCTCTGCGGTCCCCGCGCCCGGCTGCGTACCCGCGCCGCTGCCGCCGACCGCCGCTGCCGCGTACGTGTGCCGCAGGAAGCGGTTCAGCACGTTCGAGTCGAACTGCACCACCGCCACCCCCTCCGGCGAGTGGAACTCCACGACGGCCTGCGCCCGGCCGCACGGCCAGACCTCCACATCGCCGCTGCGCACCGGCTTCCGCAGCCCGCTCTCCAGGACCTCCCGGGGGAAGGTCCATCCGGTGCCGCCCGGGAAGGCGAACCGGACCGCCCGCGGATCGCCCTCCGGCTCGTACGACATGGAGACCCGGACCGGCCGGTACTGGGGAGCGTCGGTGACGATCCGGCCCCAGACGTGATCTTCGACGGTGGTGGCGGACATCGTTCGCTCCTCGCAACGTCTTCTTTGTCCTCTAATGTCCCATATTTTGGCTGAGGGTTCGATCGCGCTTTGCCCTTTCTTGAGCAGGAGACGCTCTTGCAAGCCATGCGCAGAAGAGCACAATCAGTGCTGCCCGTCGCAGTCCGCGCGTCCGCTCCATCCGTCGCCTTTCCGATCCGGAGCCCGCCATGCATGTTCCCGACGGTTTCATCAACGCACCCGTGTCGGCCGCCGCCGGAGCCGTGGCGGTCGTCGCCGTCGCGGCCGGCCTGCGCGGGGCCCGCCGCGAGACGGCCCCACCCGGAGCGGGCGCCGACCCCGGCGGCGAGCGCACCGCGCCCCTCGCCGGACTCGTCGCCGCGTTCGTCTTCGCCGTACAGATGCTGAACTTCCCGGTCGCCGCCGGGACCAGCGGACACCTCCTCGGCGGCGCGCTGGCGGCGATCCTCGTCGGCCCGTACACCGGTCTGCTCTGCCTCGCCGTCGTCCTGCTGCTCCAGAGCGTCCTCTTCGCCGACGGCGGCCTCACCGCGCTCGGCGTGAACATCACCCTGATCGGGGTCGTCACCGTCGTCGTCGCATACGGGCTGTTCCGGGGGCTGCTCGCGGTGCTGCCGCGCCGCCGGAGCGCGATCACCGCCGCGACCTTCGTCGCCGCGCTGGTCTCCGTACCGGTGTCCGCGGTCGCCTTCACCCTGCTGTACGGGATCGGCGGCACCACCGATGTGCCGTTCGGTACGGTGCTGGCCGCCATGACCGGCGTACACCTGCTGATCGGCATCGGGGAGGCGCTGATCACCACGGCAACCGTCGGTGCGGTGCTCGCCGTCCGGCCCGACCTGGTGTACGGGGCCCGGGACCGGGTGGCCGTACCGCTGAAGCTCCGGGTCGGCGGGCGACTCACCGACCTGCCCGCCCCGCCCGCCGCCCGTGCCGCGGACGCCCCCCGGCCCGCCCCGCGGCGCCCGTCCCGGGCCGTCGCGCTCACGGGCCTCGCCGTCGCCGTCGTGCTGGCCGGTTTCGTCTCCTTCTACGCCTCCGCCAGCCCCGACGGCCTGGAGCGGGTCGCCATCGACAAGGGCTTCGCGGACTCCGCCGACGACCACGCGACCATGGACTGGCCGCTCGCGGACTACAGCATCGCCGATATCGCGGACGACCGGCTGTCGGGCGGGCTCGCGGGCGTCATCGGCGTCGTCGCGACGGTCGCCGCGGGAACCCTGCTGCTCCGGGCGGCGTCGGCACGCCGCTCCGCGCGGGCGGGTGCGCAGCGCCCGGACGGGGGCGCGGCGCCCGCACGGGCAGCCACCGGGCAGACCGGTCCGTCCCCGAGGGCCGATACCCCGGACGCGACCGGGACCCCGCGGCCCGCAACGACGCCTCCCGACCCCTCCGTGCCCCTCGAACCCCCGGGCCCGTCGACCGCGCCCCCGGCCGGACGGGACTGACCCCGGCATGGGCGCGGGCCACCGCCACAGCCCCACCCACCGGCTTCACGTCCCCCGTAGCTCCCCCGTCCACGCCCTGCCCCCGCACTGCAAACTCGTCGCCGTCCTCTGCTTCGTCCTCGTCGTCGTCACGACGCCCGGCCGGGCCGTCTGGGCCTTCGCCCTGTACGCCGCCCTGCTGGCCGCCGTCACCGCAGTCGCCCGCATCCCGCCCGCGACCGTACTCACCCGGCTGCTCGTCGAGGTGCCGTTCGTCGTGTTCGCGCTGCTGCTGCCGTTCGCGGTGCCCGCCGGGCCGGGGGAGCGCATCACCGTTCTCGGACTGACCCTGAGCGAACCGGGGCTGTGGGGCGCGTGGAACCTCCTCGCCAAGGCGACCCTCGGCGTCGCCGCCTCCGTCCTGCTCGCCGCCACCACCGAGATCCACGCCCTGCTCCTCGGCCTGGAGCGGCTCCGGCTGCCCTCGCTGCTCGTCCAGATCGCCTCCTTCATGATCCGTTACGCCGATGTGGTCGCCGACGATCTGCGGCGGA
The DNA here is from genome assembly GCF_044763775.1 of Streptomyces sp. NPDC094448. Taxonomy (NCBI): domain Bacteria; kingdom Bacillati; phylum Actinomycetota; class Actinomycetes; order Kitasatosporales; family Streptomycetaceae; genus Streptomyces; species Streptomyces sp. NPDC094448. The sequence continues at coordinate 2,658 of NZ_JBIWGU010000013.1, forward strand.
TGGCGGTCGCCCGCCGCTCGCGCGGTTTCGAGGCGCGCGGCCCCCGGCACTGGGGCGTGCTCGCGAAAACGGCGGGCGCGCTCTTCATCCGTACCTACGAACGCGGCGAGCGGGTCCATCTCGCGATGCTGAGCAGGGGCTATACGGGCACGATGCCCGCACTCCACCCGGATACCGCGGCGACCCGGGCCCAGTGGACCTACGCCGCGGCCCTGCCCGCCGCCGCGCTCGCCGTCCGCCTCCTGGGAGGAAACCCCCTGTGACCTCCACCGCCGTACCGCCCTCGCTGCACATCGCCGGACTCGCCTACGCCTATCCCGACGGCCACCAGGCGCTCTTCGGCGTCGACCTGACGGTCGGCCGCGGCGAACGCGTCGCCCTCCTCGGCCCCAACGGCGCCGGGAAGACCACCCTCGTCCTCCATCTCAACGGCATCCTCGGCGGCGGCGCGGGCACGGTCGCCGTCGGCGGGCTGCCCGTCGAACGAGCCCGCCTCGCCGAGATCAGACGCCGGGTCGGCATCGTCTTCCAGGACCCCGACGACCAGCTCTTCATGCCGACCGTCCGGGAGGACGTCGCCTTCGGCCCGGCCAACGCCGGGGTGCGCGGACCCGAACTGGAGCGCCGGGTCACGGCCGCCCTGGAACGCGTCGGCATGGCCGCCCACGCGGAACGGCCGCCGCACCATCTGTCCTTCGGGCAGCGGCGGCGGGTCGCGGTGGCGACCGTCCTCGTCATGGAGCCGGAGATCCTCGTCCTCGACGAACCCTCCTCCAACCTCGACCCGGCATCCCGCCGTGAACTCGCCGACCTGCTGCGGTCGCTGGACGTCACGGTGCTGATGGTCACCCACGATCTGCCGTACGCGCTGGAGCTGTGCCCGCGGGCGGTGGTGCTCGGCGACGGGGTGATCGCGGCGGACGGGCCGACCCGTGAACTGCTGGCGGACGGCGCGCTGCTGCGGGCGCACCGGCTGGAGCTGCCGTACGGCTTCGATCCGGCGGCCGTCGCCCCGCTCCCCGCCCGCCCCGACTGACCTGGAAGTCCGGCCCGCGGGCTGACGTTGCACCATGGAGGACGGACGCAGCGACGCGGAGGGGCGGGTCCATGACGGATGTACGGGGCACGGTGGCGGACGGTTTCGAGCCGGTGCGGGAAGCGTTCGTGCGCAACTTCGAGCAGCGCGGGGAGCGGGGCGCGGCGGTCGCGGTCTACCGGGACGGGCACAAGGTGGTCGACCTGTGGGCGGGGACACGGGACGCCGACGGCGGGCCGGGCCCGGCGGAAGCGGGGGGAGCGGGCGGCTCCGAAGCGGGGACCCCTTCCGCATCCCCGCCCGGATCCCCGCAAGGATCTCCATCCGGATCCCCGTCCGACTTCTCCTCCGGGGCGCCCTGGGCGGTCGACACCGCGCAGATCGTCCGCTCGGTCACCAAGGGCGTGGCCGCGGCCGTCGTCCTCCTGCTCCACCAGCGCGGCCGGATCGATCTGGACGCGCCGGTCGGCACCTACTGGCCGGAGTTCAAGGCGGCGGGCAAGGAGCGGGTACTCGTCCGCCATCTCCTCTCCCACCGGGCCGGGCTCCCCGCGCTGGACCGTCCGCTGACCCCGGCCGAGGCGATCGACGGGGTCAGCGGCCCGGCGGCGCTCGCGGCACAGGCCCCCGCCTGGCAGCCGGGCACGGACCACGGCTACCACGCGCAGACGTACGGCTGGCTGCTGGCCGAACTCGTCCCCCGGGTCACCGGCCGGAGCATCGGCCGCTGGGTCGCCGAGGAGATAGCCCGCCCCCTCGGACTGGACTTCTGGCTGGGGCTCCCGGCGGAGGAGGCGCACCGGGTGGGGCGGATCGGACCGGTCGAGGAGCCGCCGCCGGTGCGCAGCGGCGGGCTCGCGCTGCGGCCCAAACGGTCGGTGGCGGACGCCTACCGGGACCCGGACTCGCTGACCCGGCGGGCATTCGGGGTGATCGCCCCGCTGCCGGACGAGAACGCCCCGGAGTACCGGGCCGCCGAACTGCCCGCGTCCGGCGGGATCTCCACGGCCCGGGCGCTGGCCCGCTTCTACGCGTCGACGATCGGCGCGGTCGACGGCGGTCCCCGGCTGTTCGCGCCCGCGACGCTGACCCTGGCCCGTACCGAGGAGTCCGCGGGCCCGGACCGGGTCCTCGTCGTCCCCACCCGCTACGGACTCGGCTTCATGCTCCACGGCCCGGCGGCGCCCCTGCTGGGGCCGGGCTCCTTCGGGCACCCCGGGCGCGGCGGCTCCCTCGGCTTCGCCGACCCCGATTCGGGGATCGCCTTCGGCTATGTCACCAATGGGCTCCGCAAGGGAGTCACCGCGGATCCCCGTGCCCAAGCGCTGGTCAGGGCGGTACGTTCGGCGCTATGAATCGCTTCGAGGGTTACGGGGTCCTGATCACGGGTGCGGCCCGCGGTATCGGTGCGGCGACCGCGCGCCGGCTGGCGGCCGAGGGCGCCCGCGTCCTGCTCACCGATATCGACGGACCGGCAGTGGCGAAGACGGCGGCGGACGTACCGGGCGCGGCCCATCTGGTGTGCGACGTCGGCGACCAGGCGCAGGCGGAAGCGGCGGTCGCCCGCGCCGTCGACACCTTCGGCCGGCTGGACGTCCTGGTCAACAATGCGTTCGCCTGTTCGCGGGACATGGACGCCTTCGAGGACGAGCCAGACACCACCTGGCGGCTCGACCTCGACATCACCCTGATGGGCGCGGTCCGCTGCGCACGGGCCGCCCTGCCGCGCCTGGCGGAGGCGGACGGCCGGGGCGCGATCGTCAACATCGGCTCCGTCAACGCCGAGGCGGACTTCGGCAACCACGCCTACAGCGCGGCCAAGGCGGGGCTGGCATCGCTGACGCGGACCCTGGCGGGCGATGTCGCACCGCGCGGCGTCCGGGTCAACCAGATCAACCCGGGCACGATCCGCACCGCGAACTGGGACGGCCGCGAGGCCGTCCTCTCGGCCCTGGGCAGCCGCGCCTACCCCCTGGGCCGGGTCGGTGAACCGGACGATATCGCGGCGGCGGTGGCGTTCCTGGCATCGCGGGACGCGTCGTGGATCACCGGGACGGTACTGCGGGTGGACGGCGGACTGCTGGCGGTGAACCGCATGTTCGCCGAGATCATGGCGGAAGTGGAAGGCTAGCCTCTCGTTTGTCGGACCGGTCGGTTACCACTCCGGGGCGTGGAGCACATCACGACTGCCTCGGGGATACAGGCGTACGAGCTGCGCTACCACGGGGGCCGCATCCTGGACTGAGCCCGGCCCCGCCTCGCGGGCTGCAAAACGCAGCGTCCCCCGGTGCGAGGCACCAGGGGACGCCGAGGCGCTCAGCGGCCGAAGAATCAGCGGCAGAAGGTTCAGCGGCCGGGGGATCGGAGGCCGAAGGTTCAGAGGGAGCCCGACCAGCGGGCGCCGTCCAGGTCCGCCATCGAAGGGTTGAACTCGACCTCGGCGGTGCCCGCCGCCGTGGGCGGGAGGGAGAAGGCGTAGCGGCCCACGGCCTGCTTGCCGGGGAGGACGAAGTCGTTGAGGATCTTCTGGCGGCCGCTGCCGTCGATGACCAGTTCGGCGTCGGCGCCCTCGGCGTCGTAGACGTAGGGCAGGCCGGAATCGACGGAGAGCCGCACCTTGTTGGTGTTGACGACGGTGATCGTCACCTCGATCGCCTTGTTGCCCTTCGCATGGCCGTTGGCGAACGAGTCCGGGGTGAACGGCTTCGGCTTGTGGACCGTGACCTTCAGACCGTTTTCGAAGAGGAAGGGCTCGCCGAACGAGAGCTTCCGGGCGGCGGCGGCCGCCGCCTCCTTCTTCTTCGCCTCGCGGTCCTCGGCCTCGGCCGATGCCTCGATCTGCAGGATCCGGTCCTCGGCGGTGTCGTCCGCTTCCTCGACGACGAACACGGTCAGCAGACCGCCGGCGATGGAGAGCAGCAGACCGATCGAGCCCATGATCACGCCGCCCAGGGCCATGCCCTTGTTGGTCGCGGGCCCCTTGCGGGCCTGGCTCACGCCGATGATGCCGAAGACCAGCGCGAGCAGGGCCGGGAGCCAGGACAGCCAGAAGAGGAAGACGGCCAGGCCCAGGATGATCCCGATGATGCCGAGGACCAGGGCCGCGACGCCCATCCCGTTGCCGGGCGGCCGCGGCGGGACGGGGTGCTGGGACCAGGGCGGCGGGGTCGCCCCGGTCCACGGCTGGGGCGCCGGGGGAGTGGGGCTCTGGTCGCCGGGAGGGGTGGGCATGGTCATGCGGGATCCTTGAGCGGGTTCGGGTGCCTGGTCGTCTCTTTCGAATCAGGCCGGATCGGAAAGAAACGCCCTAACCCTCGACAGTACCAGCAGTTTTTACTCTTTCCTTACTTATTTTCCGGGGATGGGTCCTCACCCGGACGGGGCAACGGCGCCCGCCCCGCCCCTCCGGCGTGGCTACGCTGCGCGCCATGGCCGGACTTGAGCCCCCGAGGTGCCCCACCTGCCCCGCACGGCCGTGGCTGTGGAAGGACACCACGACCGCCGCCCCCGACCGGCCCGATCAGTGGCGCTGGTACTGCACCACCTGCCGGGCCCGCCGCGAGCCCGGTTTCGCCGAGCGGATGGCGTTCACCTACCAGCCGGTGCCCGCCGTACCGGCTCCGGTCCGGCCGGGGCGGGCAGTTCCGCGCGGGTGAGTTCCAGGAGCCGGCCCATCCAGTTCCGGCCCCCGCCCCCGTTGTCGCCCCAGAACGGGTCGTCCATATCGTCGTAGAGGATCGCCGCGGTCCCGGTCGCGAGCAGTACGGCCGCCAGTTCCGGGTGCTGGGTGAACTTCGCGAGCAGCAGCCTGCCCAGCACCGCTGTACGGGTCCGCTCCCAGTCCCCGTGGCGTACCGCCTCCCCGCCCAGGCGTTTCGCGGTGAACGGGGTGTCCGCGGCCGTGATCGCGGCGCGTGCCGCCGGATCGGGGGTGGACAGCGCCCAGTAGGCGTGCACGACCGTCGGATGGACCGTGCCCTCGTAGGTGATCGGCGCCGGGTACGCGTTCCGCAGGGAGGTCTTGTCCGGAGTGTCCGACGCCGCGGGGAAGCAGTGCGGGATATGGACCGACGGCGGGCATTTGTCGGCGGCGGGCCCGGCGCCCGGGCCCCACCCCGCGCGCTCCGCGAAGTAGGCGATCGCCTCCTCGTAGTCCTCCCGGCCGACCTCCTCCTCCGCGATCTCGTCCGTGCCGCCGACGCCCGCCGCCAGGATCCGCAGCGGCCAGTCCTTGAGGTCCATATCGCCGAGCGCGTAGCGCCGTACGGTCTCCGGGATCGCGTAGTACGCCGTCCGGACCGCGAGCCGGTTGGCCTCCGTGCGGTCGGCCATGAACCGGTCGACCGCGGCCAGACAGCGGTCCGTCGAGTCCGGGCGGCCGTTCAGCTCCTCGACGGTGTCGCGGACCTCGGCCAGCAGCTGCTCCGCGGTATGCCAGGTGCGGGGCGTCCCGAACGTCCACTCAGCCAGGTCGTGTCCCGAGGCCCGGCCGCCCTCGGGCAGCTCCGTCGCCACCCGGCCGGAGGCCAGCTTCTGCTCGAACTCCTCCAGGGTGACCGGCTCCCACGCGTCGACGATGCCGTCCGCGTAGACGAACAGATCGGTCAGGAAGTAGCGGCCGCCGTTGTTGATGAACGCATGGCGCCAAGTGCCCGGGATGCGGCGGCCGTCCGCCTCGCGGTGGACGAGTCTCGTCTTACGGATCATCCCCGCATTCTCTCCTTCTCCCTGCCTTCGCCGGGGCCGGGCCCTCACTCCTCCTCGTAGTGCAGCGTCCCGTCGTCGTCCATCGTCGGATGCAGTTTCATCGGGCCCCAGCTGTCGAGGTCGGAGGCGCGCGGGGTCTCGGGGCCGTCCGGGCCGCAGCGGATCGCGCGTTCGATCCGGCAGACCCGGTAGAGGGTGTCCCCGACCTGTGCCTCGTCCGCCCGCCCCGCCGCCCTGAACTCCGCCGCCGCCAGGGCGTGCGCCGCCCGGTCGGCCGCGTCGAAGCGGTACATCACGGGCCAGAACTCGTTCATCCCGTCGAAGAGGGCCCGCCGGGCGTCGTGCGGCGACGGCAGCAGCGCGCCCCGGGGCGTCCACCGGCCGTCCGCCAGCTCGGCCAGGCTGAAACCGACGGGCAGCAGGGCGATTTCGGGGTAATGCTCGACGGCGAGTTCCGAGTCCCTGCGCACCTGGTCGGGGTAGAGGGTGCCGCTGTACGTGAAGGACCGCAGGCCCAGTTTCATCGCCCCCGCCATCAGCCCCTCCTCCCGGTCGGGGTCGATGACGAGGCCGACTTCGGGCCACCGGCGGCGGCGGCCGCCCTCCCACACGTCGTTGCCCGGGTCGGGGTCGGTGGGGCGCGGCGGCTCGATGCCTTCCTCGCCGCGGCGGGCGAACCCGTCGGCGCGGACCACCCGGTAGCGGCAGCCGAGCACCTCGACCTCGTTCACCGGTTCGTTCTCCAGGACGCCGACCGCGTCGAGGAGCCGGCGGCGCACCCGTGGATCGCCGGTCTCGTCCTTGGCCCGGAACCACAGGAAGGAGTTGAGGCTGTCCCGCGCCTCCTGCGGGGTGCCGCTGGCCACCGGACGCAGCAGCCGCCAGGTGCCGTTCTCGCCGCCGTCGCGCCAGGGGTGCGCCGCGGTCCCCGGGGGCGCGCCGGGCCCGCCGGTGTTCTGCGCGGCGAGTCCGAACACCGGCCCGCGCACCAGAAGATCGGGGTAGCGGTACGAGGCCTCGACGGCGTCGGCCTCGGTCACCCAGGCCGCCGGGTCGTCGAGTTTCACCAGATTCTCGTGCAGCCGGTCGATCCGTCGCTTCCAGTCATCAGGCATGCGCACATTGTTGTGGCGCCGGGGCGGGCACGCCGTGGAGCGTACGTCAACTGGCCTGAAGCGTACGGGCGGTACGAGCCGCGCTCGAACGCACGGCCTGTCCGGCCGGCCGGGCCGGATCGTGCGTTCGAGCGCGGCGGAGCGCCGCGAACGCGCCCCGCGGCGGAGCCTGTGAACCCGCGGACGGTGTCGTTACTCCGTGCGCTCCCGCACATCGACGAGCGTGCCGCCCGCGTGCTCGACGAGCGACGCGGGGTCCAGCGGGAAGACCGTATGCGGGGTTCCGGCCGCCGCCCACACCACATCGTGGGCGAGCAGTCCGCGGTCCGCCAGCACCCGGGTCCGGGTCAGATGCCCGAAGGGGGGCACCCCGCCGATCGCGTACCCCGTCGTCGCCCGGACGAGATCGGCGTCGGCGCGGGTGACGGCCCCGGCCCCCAGCTCCGCCCGTACCCGCTCGACATCCACCCGGGACGCCCCGTCCATCAGCACCAGCACCGGCTCCCCGTCCGCCGCGAAGATCAGCGACTTGACGATCTCACCGGGGTCGCAGCCGATGGCGGCAGCGGCCTCGGCGGCGGTCCGGGTCGCGGCCGGGAAACGGCGTACCGGAACGTCGAGCCCCAACTCCTGCAGAGCGGCGGCGAAACGGGGATGGGCATCGGACACGGTGCTGTCATGAGTACTCATGGCCGGGCACGTTACTGCCGCCCGGACGGCGGGGGCGACCCGAATCGCCCCGGACCGGGGCGGTCGGCGGACGCCGTACGGCCGCCGCACCCTGCCGTACCCACAGGGAGACCCGCCCCCCTGAGGAACCGCAGCCGGCCGCCCCCGCCCCGTACCACCGGCCCCGGACCCGCTCAGCGCGCGTTCAGCACGCTCGCCACCACCGGCCCCGCGGCCACCCCGCCCCGGCCGCCCGCCTGCACGACGGCCGCCGCCGACACATCCCCGGCGAACCCGGTGAACCACGAGTTGCTCTTCGCCTGGTCGCCGACCTCCGCCGAACCGGTCTTCGACCCCTTGTCGCCGCCGACCGGCGCCATCGCCTGCGTGCCGGATCCGCCGCCCGCGTCCGCCCGCATCAGCGACCGCAGCGTGTCCGCCATCGCCGGAGGCAGCGGCTGCGCCGTCGCGAAGTCGGCGCCGTTCACCGACCGAGGCACCAGCGTGGGCTGCTTGAAGGCGCCGTTCTTCACCGTCGCCGACACGGACGCCATGTTCAGCGCGTTCATCGTGATCTTCCCCTGGCCGATGTACGAGGCGGCGGTCTCCGTACCCGACGAATCGGGCACCTTGCCGTCGTGGGTCGACACGCCCGTCTTCCAGTCCAGCCCGATGCCGAAGTACTTCCGGGCCGTATCGCCCAGGGCCGAACCCGCGACCCCCTTCTCCGTCAGCGGTTTGATCGCCTTGATGAAGGTGGTGTTGCAGGAGCGGGCGAACGCCTGCCGGAAGGTCGCGTCCGGCACCTCGAACTGCTTCAGGTTCTCGAAGGTCCGGCCGTCCCACTGCACGGTCTTCGGACACTCCACCTTGCTGTCCGCGCCGGTCACCAAACCGTGTTCCAGCATCATCGCCGCCGACACGATCTTCATCGTCGAGCCGGGGGCCTGCGCACCCATCAGCGCCGTGTTGAAGCCGCCCGCGGGCGAGTTGGCGATCGCCAGGATCTCGCCCGTACTGGGCTGGACCGCCGCCACCGACGCCTGCCCGTAGCCCTTCACCGCCTTCTCCGCCGCGGCCTGCACCCGGGCGTCGATCGTGGTCTTCAGCTTCCCCGGCTTCCCCGGGGCGAGCACCAGCAGCGTCCGGTCCGGCACGCTCTCACTCGCGGACTCCACCATCAGCTCCACGCCCGGTTTGCCGTCCGTGGCCTCGCCGAACCGCTTCCGCAGCCCGTCGACGACCGCCGCCAGCGACGGGTACGCCTCCTTCGACAGCTCCCGGCCGTTGCGGTCCACCGCCGTGATCGGCGGGGCGGACGCCGGGCCCGTGGTGAGCTTCGCGCCCTTCGTCAGCTGCGGATGGACGACGGTCGGCTGCCAGTTCACCAGCGCCCGGCCCGAGGTCTGTCCGCGGACCACCGTCAGCTGCGACCGGTACGTCAGCGGTTTGCTCACGCCTTCGTGCACCACCGTCGCCTGCACCGTGTACGGCACCGCGGCGCCCACGGCCGGACCCGGAACGATCTCGGCGGCCGACACCTTCGCATCCGTGCGGAAGCCGGATATCAGCGCCCGTGCCTCCGCCGTGTTGTCGGTGAGCCCGGCCGCGGTCTCCGCGTCGCCCTTGGCCCAGGCGGCGAGGAAGTCCCGGGCCGTCTCGTCGATCTCCTCCGGACTCGGCGGCCCGGTCTTCTCGGCGCTCTCCGTCCCGCCGCCGCTGACCCCTTCGTAGAGGTTCCAGCCCCCGTATGCGACCCCTCCGGCCACGACGAGAAACACCCCGCCGACGACGGCGGCCTTCGCTCCGCTGCGCATGCTCCGCGCCCTCCCCGATTCCCCGTTGAGTTCCACGTTTGTACGCCCCCGGCGGGCTTCCGCCGTCGCCGGACGCCCTCAGACCCTAGGCCGGAACGGAAGCCGAACTACCGTTCTGTTACGGGACCGGGACCAAGCATCACGCAGGCCGGCGGTGATACGCACACCCTCCGCCCCCGGCCCGATCCGGCCTACACCCAGGTGTCCAGCCACATCCGGTCCTGCCATTCGCTCATCGGGATCACCGCACCCGTGTACAGGGGGTGGAAGTAGATGAAGTTCCAGATGATCAGCAGGACGAGGACGCCCGCGCCGATCGCGCCCACCGCCCGCCGGGACTCGGTCGCCCCCCGCGGCCCCAGAATCGCCCCGATCAGCATCGCCACCGCCAGACAGAGGAACGGTACGAAGACCACCGCGTAGAAGACGAAGATCGTCCGCTCCTGGTAGAAGAACCACGGCACCCAGCCCGCGGCGATCGCGCAGGCGATCGCGCCCGCCCGCCAGTCGCGCCGGAACAGCCACCGCCACAGCACATAGACGATCGCCGCGCACCCGGCCCACCACAGCAGCGGGGTGCCGAGCGCCAGCACCTCGGAGGCGCAGTTGCCGCTGGTCTCGGCCGGACAGCCGCCGGTGCCCGGTTTCGGGTCCTTGTAGTAGTACGAGACCGGGCGGCCCATCACGATCCAGCTCCAGGGATTGGACTGGTACGTATGGCCCGAGGTCAGGTTCACATGGAACTCGTACACCTCGGACTCGTAGTGCCACAGGCTGCGCAGCCAGTCCGGGAGGAACGGCCAGGCGGTCTCCCGGCCCGGTCCCGTCGCCGCCCAGTTCCGCAGATGCCCCCGGTAGGTGAGGATCCACCCGGACCAGGTGGCGATGTACGTCACCACCGCGACCGGCACCGTCGCCACGAAGGCGGGCACCAGATCCCGTCGCGCCACCGCCGCGTACGGCCGCACCGCGCCCGCCGTACGGCGCGCGCCCACATCCCACAGGACGGTCAGCAGACCGAAGGCGGCCAGGATGTACAGACCGTTCCACTTGGTCCCGGCGGCCAGGCCCAGCATCACGCCCGCCGCGATCCGCCAGGGCCGTGAGCCGATCCGCAGCCGCTCCGCGACCGTCGCGTCCGGCCGCAGCAATCCGTCCGCGTCCACCGGCAGTGCCCCCGCCAGCCGGGCTCTGGCCCGGTCCCGGTCGATCAGCAGACAGCCGAAGGCCGCGACGACGAAGAACATCAGCACCAGGTCGAGCAGGGCGGTACGGCTCATCACGAAGTGCAGCCCGTCCACCGCCAGCAGCAGGCCCGCCACACAGCCGAGGAAGGTCGAGCGGAACAGCCGCCGGCCGATCCGGCAGATCATCAGCACCGAGAGCGTGCCGAGCAGCGCCACCATGAAACGCCAGCCGAACGGCTCGAAACCGAACAGCTTCTCGCCCAGGCCGATGACCCATTTGCCGACCGGCGGGTGGACCACGTACCCGGCATCGGCCGGAATCGCCACGGACGACGGGTCCTGGAGGATCTGCTTGTCGACGTCCTTGGGCCAGTTGCCCTCGTACCCCTGGTTGACCAGCGCCCACGAGTCCTTGGCGTAGTACGTCTCGTCGAATATCACCGCATGCGGTGTGCCCAGGTTCCAGAACCGGATCACCCCGGCGAACAGGGCGACCAGCAGCGGGCCCGCCCAGGCCGAGATCCGCAGCAGCGGTTCGACACGGTGCGGGGGGATGCCGAGTACCGGCCAGATCCTCTCGGACGGCCGGGCGTACGGCGGTACGAGCCGCTCCCGCAGCCCGATCACCGTCCGCGGGGTGTATCCGAAGCGCCGCAGACGCGCGGGCCAGGCGGCGGGGGGCGGCGGGTCGTCGGCCCCGCGCTTCAGGGGCGATGGCGCGGTACTGGTCACCGCGCCATCGTAGGGACATCCCCTGTGGCCGTGCCCCCGCCACCGCACGGGACAATGAACGGGTGACTCAGAACGCCGGACCGGCCACCGGAACGACTGCCGGAACCCTCGTCCTCGCCGGGACGCCCATCGGCGACCCGGGCGACGCCCCGCCCCGCCTCGCCGCCGAGCTGCGTACCGCGGACATCGTCGCCGCCGAGGACACCCGGCGGCTGCGGCGGCTCACCCAGACCCTCGACGCCCAGCCCATGGGCCGGGTCGTCTCCTACTTCGAGGGCAATGAGGCCGCCCGCACCCCCGAGCTGGTGGAGGCGCTGGCGGGCGGCGCGCGGGTGCTGCTGGTCACCGACGCGGGCATGCCGTCGGTATCCGACCCGGGCTACCGGCTCGTCGCCGCCGCCGTCGAGGCGGACATCCGGGTGACCGCGGTCCCCGGCCCGTCCGCCGTGCTGACCGCGCTGGCACTCTCCGGGCTGCCGGTCGACCGCTTCTGCTTCGAGGGCTTCCTGCCGCGGAAGGCCGGCGAGCGGCTGGCCAGGCTCCGCGAGAACGAGCAGGAGCGCCGGACCCTCGTCTACTTCGAGGCCACCCACCGTATCGAGGAGACCCTCGCCGCGATGGCCGAGGTCTTCGGCGCCGACCGGCGCGCCGCGGTCTGCCGGGAGCTGACCAAGACGTACGAGGAGATCAAGCGCGGCGGTCTGGCCGATCTTGCGGCCTGGGCCGCGGACGGTGTACGCGGTGAGATCACGGTCGTCGTCGAGGGCGCCCCGGCCCCCGGGCCCGGCGACCTCACCCCCGCCGAACTGGTCGCCCGGGTGCGGACCAGGGAGGACGCGGGGGAGCGGCGCAAGGAGGCCATCGCGGCGGTCGCCGCCGAGGCCGGGCTGCCCAAGCGCGAGGTGTTCGACGCGGTGGTGGCGGCGAAGAACGAGAACCGCTGACCGGTCCCCGCAGCGCCCGGAGGGCGCGGATCCGGGGTCGGTGAAGGACTGGCGAGGGCCGGGATCCGGGATCGGTAAAGGACTAACCTGGAAGGGCAAAGCGGGGACCGCGTCCGGGGGCTCCCCGGCATGGGAAGTCCCAAGTCCGCACCATCTTTCGACAGGCTCTGATGCGCTCCCGCCGGAATGGGCGTCCACTGGATCAGTGGAGAGGAGCTGGCATGAGTGAGATCACCGGCGCGGCCAGGGTCCACGAGGCATACGCCTTCGCGTGCATGCGCTGCGGACACGGCTGGGAACAGGCGTACGAGATCGAACACCACCTCGACGCGGAGGGGCGGGCGTACGTGGTCTACCGGGCCGACGGTGTCCGGGTGCCGTCCCCGCTGTCGAGCCCCACGTGTGCCAATTGCGGGGGGCACGTCGTCAGGATCATGCGCGCGGGGCAGGTGTCGTCCGTGCTGGGCCGGGCCGCCGGAGCGGGCCGTTCCGGCCGGGTCGTCGAGGAGCGGACGGTACCGATCGCCGGGCCGATCGGCGCGACGGACTACCGCCTGGAGCCGGTGACGGACCCGGCCGCCCTCCCGCCGCAGCCGGACCCACCGCACCGGGAATCCCACCACTGGCACCTGTCGGATCTGCTCCACCCGTTCCGCCACCGCAACCGCTGACCCGCCGCATCACCGTCGCGGGGCTGCCGCGGGGGCCGGGTCCGCCCGCCCGGAGCGCCGGGGTCGCGGCAGGACGTTCCCCGAGGCGCTGACCGGGTCCGGCTCCGGGCCGGGTCCAGGGGCTCGGCTCCGTCCGCCGTCCGGAGTCCGGGCCGCCCCGGCAGGGGCCCCACAGGGCGGGGCCACCGGGTGGTGAACCACCCGGTGGCCCCGCCCTGTGCCGGGTGCCCCCGGCGGCCCGCCCCGGTCCGGTACAACGCCCGCCGTGTCCCGCTCCACATCCCGGGCGGGACGGCGGGACGGCCGGATCACCGGGTCGCCCGGTCCGTAGGATCGCGTCCATGAGTTCGAAGTCCGCCCCGCCGCCGCTGCCCGAGCCCCTCCGGGTCCCCGTCGCCGATTCGCACACCCACCTCGATATGCAGGAGGGCACCGTCGAGGAGGCACTGGCCCGGGCGGCGGCCGTGGGCGTGACCACCGTCGTCCAGGTCGGCTGCGATATCGAGGGCTCCCGCTGGGCCGCCCGTACCGCCGCCGCGCACGACGCCGTCCACGCGGCCGTCGCCCTCCACCCGAACGAAGCCCCCCGGATCGTCCTCGGCGACCCCGGGAACGGCGGCCCGCGCCAGACGGTACGGCCCCCCGGCGGGGACGCCGCACTCGACGCCGCCCTCGCCGAGATCGACGCGCTCGCAGCCCTGCCGCAGGTGCTGGCGGTCGGTGAGACCGGCCTCGACTACTTCCGTACCGGCGAGGACGGCATCGCCGCCCAGGAGCGGTCCTTCCGCGCCCATATCGAGATCGCCAAACGCCATGGCAAGGCGCTGGTCATCCACGACCGGGACGCCCACGCGGACGTCCTGCGGGTCCTGGCGGAGGAGGGCGCGCCCGAGCGCACCGTGTTCCACTGCTACTCCGGCGACGCCGAGATGGCGAAGGTGTGCGCGGCGGCGGGCTACTACATGTCCTTCGCGGGGAACGTCACCTTCAAGAACGCCCAGCCGCTGCGCGACGCACTCGCCGCCGCCCCGCGCGAGCTGGTCCTGGTCGAGACCGACGCGCCGTTCCTGACGCCCGCGCCGTACCGCGGACGGCCTAACGCCCCGTATCTCATTCCGGTCACGCTGCGGGCGATGGCCGCGGTGAAGGGGCTCGACGAGGACACGCTGGCAGCGGCGGTGGCGGCCAATACCGCGGAGGCCTTCGGCTACTGAAGGATCACGGCGAGGTAACGCTCCGTAGCCCGTACGGGGCCGGCGCGCGAACGACTCGCCACAGACTGTGACCGAATGGCTTTGGAGAGTCATCGCGGCTCGGCTAGCGTCCCGGCGCACCACAGAGCGGGCGTCGGACGGAGCGCGTCGTGAGCGAAGAGACCAGCGCGAGCACCGGGCGGTACGGGAGCGGGACGGCGGGCCGGGACGCGTCCGGCGGCCCGGAACCGCTCCCCGGCACCTGGGCCTATGCGGTGGCGGCGGACACGGGCAACGGCGGCCGCCCGCCGCGGCCCCGGACCGGCCACGGGAGCGCGGGTACGCCCGCGGACCCGGGTGCGCCGGGCCGGCCCGGGCTCGTGGAGCAGGAGCAGGACGCGTTCCGGGCCGTACCGGCGCCCGCCCCCGCCACCTACCTCCCCGCCCCCGCCACCTACCTCCCCGCCCCCGCCCCGGGCCGGGGGCGGCGGCGACGGCGGCCCGCGGGGGCCCGCCCCGCCCGGACCGAGCTGCTGCGGAAGCTGCTTCCGCAGGCCCTCGTCGTCGTCTTCCTCGCGGGCGGCACCTCCGCCTTCCTCGTCAGCGACAAGGCCGTCCGCCTCACGGTCGACGGCGTACCGCGCACCCTGCACACCTTCGCCGACGACGTCGGGGAGCTGCTCGAAGCCGAGGGGGTGGCCGTCGGCGGGCACGACATCGTCGCGCCCGGCCCGTCGGCCGTGCTGGCCAGCGGTGACGAGGTCGTCGTCCGGTACGGGCGGCCGATCGCCCTCACCCTCGACGGCAGCCGCCGCACGATCTGGACCACCGCGGAGACCGTGGAGGAGGCGCTGCGGCAGCTCGGTGTCCGCGCGGAGGGCGCCTATCTGTCGGCGTCCCGCTCCGCCGGGATCACCCGGGCCGGACTCGCCCTCGACGTCCGTACGGAGCGCGCGGTGACCGTCCTCGCCGACGGCCGCGCCCGCACCCTGCGGACGAACGCAGCGACGGTCGCCCAGGCCCTCGCGGAGGCGGGTATCGCGCTCGACGGCGAGGACACCGCGTCCGTACCGCTGGACGCCTTCCCCCGGGACGGCCAGACGATCACCGTGCTGCGGATCACCGGCTCGCGGCAGGTACGGGAGGAGCCCGTCCCCTACGACACCGTGCGCACGGCCGACCCCCGGGCCTTCGCGGGCACCGAGACCGTCGTCCAGCAGGGCCGGCCGGGCACCCGCAGGGTGACGTACGCGCTGCGGACGGTGAACGGCGTCCGGGAGCAGCCGCGGAAGGTCGCGGAGGAGCTGGTACGCCGCCCGGTCACCCAGCGCATCCGCTACGGCACCCGCCCCCTGCCCCGGTCGGTCGCGGGCACCGACGGTCTGAACTGGGCCGCCCTCGCCCACTGCGAATCCGGCGGCCGCCCGAACGCGGTCGACCCCTCGGGCACCTACGGCGGCCTCTACCAGTTCGACCCCTTCACCTGGCACTCCCTGGGCGGCCGCGGCCGCCCCCAGGACGCCCCGGCGTCGGAGCAGACCTTCCGCGCGAAGAAGCTCTACGTCCAGCGCGGCGCGGCCCCCTGGCCGCACTGCGGCCGCCGGTTGTAGGGAATGGGCTTCCGCCCTCATATTGCTAAGGATTTTGTTAAACTGGAGCCATGGATACCCCTCCGAATCCCGGTGAAGGGCCCATCCGGCCCGTCTCGGTCTCGCTTCATGAAGGCACCATCGCCGCGCTCAAGGCCCGAACCGGCAGGCGGGGCATGTCCGCCTATGTCGAGGCCCTGGTCCAGCGTCAACTGGAACGTGAACGGCTTCGCGAACTCATCGAAGACGCCGAGGCGGTGCATGGGCCGGTCGACCAGGCTGCTGTGGCGGCCAAACTGGCCATGCTCCGTGATGATGCGGCGGACTCAACGGAAGCCGCATGAGCGGGACGCTCGTCCTGGACTGCGAGGGCCTGTCCAAGCTCATTCGGCGCACTCCGGAGCTCACGGAATGGCTGACCGTCGCCCAAGTCAAGGATTGGCGCGTCGTGACCAGTTCGGTCACCCTCGTCGAAGCCCGCGACCCCAGGATTCCGCAGGCGCGTTTCGACTACGCCGTTTCCCTGGTGAGCATCGTTCCGCCGAGTGAGGCCGTTGCTCGCCACGCAAGCAAGCTGCTCGCCGCCGCGGGGCTGCACGGCCACAAGTACGCGCTCGATGCGATCGTTGCCGCCACGGCGCTTGCGGCGTCTCGTCCGGTGGTGATTCTCACCTCCGACCCCGAGGACCTGTCGGCCCTGTGCGGCCCCGGCGTCCGTGTGGTCAAGATCTGAAGGGCGTCCCGCCCCCCCCGGCAGGACGGCTCCGCCCCCGTGGAGGCTTAGGCTGTAGCGGTGAGCAGCACTGAGCCCGACGCCCCCGACAGCACCGACGGAATCGGCGATTCCGGCGCCTCCGGAGACTCCGGGGCGGCCGGGAGCCCCGACGCCCTCCTCGGGCCCGCCGACATCCGCGAACTGGCGGCCGCGCTCGGTGTGCGCCCCACCAAGCAGCGCGGGCAGAACTTCGTCATCGACGCGAACACCGTCCGCCGGATCGTCCGCACCGCAGGTGTCCGGCCCGACGACACCGTCGTCGAGGTCGGCCCCGGGCTCGGCTCCCTCACCCTCGCCCTGCTGGAGGCCGCCGAGCAGGTCGTCGCCGTCGAGATCGACGACGTCCTGGCCGCCGCTCTCCCGGCCACGATCCTGGCCCGGATGCCGGAGCGGGCCCCCCGCTTCTCGCTGGTGCACTCCGACGCCATGCTCGTCGACGAGCTGCCCGGGCCCCCGCCCACCGCGCTCGTCGCCAACCTCCCGTACAACGTCGCCGTACCCGTACTGCTGCATATGCTCGACCGCTTCCCGACCATCGAGCGGACCCTCGTGATGGTGCAGGCGGAGGTGGCCGACCGGCTCGCCGCCGATCCGGGGAACAAGGTGTACGGGGTGCCCTCCGTCAAGGCCAACTGGTACGCCGACGTCAAGCGCGCCGGGTCGATCGGCCGGAACGTCTTCTGGCCCGCGCCCAACGTCGACTCCGGACTCGTCTCCCTGGTCCGCCGGGAGCCCCCGAAGACGACCGCGACCAAACGCGAGGTCTTCACCGTCGTCGACGCGGCCTTCGCGCAGCGCCGCAAGACCCTGCGCGCCGCCCTCGCGGGCTGGGCCGGCTCCCCGGCGCTCGCCGAGCGGGCCCTGGTCGCGGCGGGCGTCTCGCCGCAGGCCCGCGGCGAAGCCCTGACGGTCGAGGAGTTCGCCCGGATCGCCGAGGCCAAGCCCGCCGGAGTGACCGTATGAGCCCCGCCGCCGAGGCCGTCACCGTCCGCGTCCCCGCGAAGGTCAACGTCCGGCTCGCCGTCGGCGCCGCCCGCCCGGACGGCTTCCACGACCTGGCCAACGTCTTCCTCGCCGTCTCCCTCTTCGACGAGGTCACCGCGCGCCCCGCCGGCACCCTCACCGTCACCTGCGAGGGCCCCGGCGCCGACCAGGTGCCCCTGGACCGCACCAACCTCGCCGCCCGCGCCGCCCTGCTGCTCGCCGCCCGCCACGGCATCGAGCCCGCCGTCCATCTCCATATCGCCAAGGACATCCCCGTCGCGGGCGGTATGGCGGGCGGCAGCGCCGACGGCGCGGGCGCCCTGCTCGCCTGCGACGCCCTGTGGGGTCTGGACTCCTCCCGCGCCGAACTCCTCGACATCTGCGCCGAACTCGGCTCCGACGTCCCCTTCAGCCTGGTCGGGGGGGCCGCGCTCGGCACCGGGCGCGGCGAACGGCTCACCCCGCTCGACACCGGCGGCACCTTCCACTGGGTGTTCGCCCTCGCCGACGGCGGACTGTCGACCCCGGCGGTCTACGGCGAGTTCGACCGGCTCACCGCCGGGACGGACGTCCCCGCCCCCGAGGCGTCCCCGGCCCTCCTCGCCGCCCTGCGCTCGGGCGACGCACCCGCGCTGGCCGCCGTACTCGCCAACGACCTCCAGCCCGCCGCGCTCTCACTCCGCCCGGCCCTGCGCGCGACGCTCGACGCGGGCCTGGCGGCGGGCGCCCTCGCCGGAATCGTCTCCGGTTCCGGTCCGACGACCGCGTTCCTGGTGAAGGACGGGGAATCGGCCGTCTCCGTGGCCGCCGCGCTGGAAGCCTCCGGCACCTGCCGTACGGCACGGGCGGCCTCCTCGCCCGCGCCGGGAGCGACCGTCCGCTGATCCGGGGACCCCGATCCGGGGACACCGACCCGGGGACGCTGATCCGCGCGGCTCCGATCCGGAGGACACCGGCCCGCGCCCGCGGCAGCTCCCCACGGCCTTCGGAAGGCCCCGGGGACCCGGCTCTCCGCACCCCCGGCGGCCCCCGGCCGCGTACACCCTCCGGACGTGCGTGCGTCCATGGGCCGTACCGCGCCGGAATCTTTTCGGGTGATCGGCGCGGCGCGCCCGGTGTGGGGTGCCGTCAGCACCCGCCGCCCCGTGGTCGATTGGGCCCGAGCCCCGTTCCGATGACCGGGCTCGGAGAGGAACTCATGAAGAGCATCCTGGGCAAGGCGCTGGTGACCGCCGGTGCCGCACTGGCCCTGGCAGCCGTCGCGGCCCCCGCGCAGGCGCACGAGCCCGTGACCGCGGGCGGCGGCGGCCAGTACGTCGCCTCCGGCGAGTGGCACAACATCTTCGCGGCGGGCGAGGTGTACGGCTTCGCGGAGACGGCCCACTCCTACGCCTCGGGCCTCGCCTTCGGCTGGGCCACGGACACCACGTCCGGCGGCGGCTTCGAAGGTGTCGCGGGCACCCGCTGACCGCGGGCGCCACTGCGCACAGGAGGGGCTCCACCGGCCCGGCGGGCCGGTGGAGCCCCTCCGCATGTCGGGCTCCGGACCGCCAGCGGTTAGCATCCGAACGCATCACCCTTGATGAGTGGAGAGTTCATTGGTGCGTCAACCGCGCGTCGGCGTCGCGATTCTGACCATGGGCAACCGCCCCGCCGAACTGGGGGAGCTGCTCGAATCGGTCGCGAAGCAGGACACCCCCGCGAGCCGGATCGTGGTCGTCGGCAACGGCGCGTCCCTGCCGCCGCTCCCCGACGGGGTCACCGGCGTCGAACTGCCCGAGAACCTCGGCGTCACCGGCGGACGCAATGCGGCCATCGCGAAACTGCGCGAGCTGGGGGACGTCGATATCCTCGTCGACCTCGACGACGACGGGCTGCTGATCGACACCGACGTCTTCACCAGGCTGGTCGAGCTGTACGAGCAGGACGAGGCCCTCGGCGTCGTCAGCTTCCGGATCGCCGACGAGCAGGGCCGCACCGCCCGGCGCCACGTCCCGCGGCTGCGGGCGAGCGACCCGATGCGCCGCGGCTATGTCACCACCTTCCTCGGCGGCGGCCACGGGATCTCCATGAAGATGCTCGACGAGACCGGCGACTGGCCCGACGCGTTCTTCTACGCCCACGAGGAGACCGATCTCGCCTGGCGGGCCCTCGACCACGGCTGGAAGATCCTCTACGAGCCCGCTCTGGTCCTCCGGCACCCCTGGACCTCGCCCACCCGGCACGCCGTCTTCCACCGCATGGTGGCCCGCAACCGGGTCTGGCTGGCCAAACGCCACCTTCCGGCCCTGCTGGTCCCGCTCTATCTGGGTGTGTGGACCGCGCTGACGCTGCTGCGGACCCGGTCGGCGAGCGGTCTGCGCGCCTGGTTCGGCGGCTTCGCCGAAGGCGTCAGGACGCCCTGCCCGCCGCGCCGCCCGATGCGCTGGCGGACCGTATGGCGCATGACCCGGCTGGGCCGCCCCCCGGTGATCTGAGCCCGCCTCTCCGGGGCCCGGCCCGGCCGCCGGTCCCCGGGCAGGGGCGGCCCCGCTCCGGATGCACCGGGGGCTCCTCCCGGGGGTAACGGGCGGCCCGGCCCGCGACGCCACCCGGCCGCCGCGGGGGCCGCCGCGGCCCGACTACCCTGGTAGGTCGATCCACCCGCCCCTACTCGGGAGAGAAATGGCCGTCAATCTGGTCAATGTCGAGGCAGTCAGCAAGGTGTACGGAACGCGTGCCCTGCTCGACTCCGTATCCCTCGGCGTCTCCGAAGGGGACCGCATCGGTGTCGTCGGGCGCAACGGCGACGGCAAGACCACCCTCATCCGGCTGCTGGCCAAACTGGAGGAGCCCGACAGCGGACGGGTCACCCAGAGCGGCGGGCTGCGGACCGGGGTCCTCACCCAGCACGACTCCCTCGACCCGGCCGCCACCATCCGCCACGAGGTCATCGGCGATCTCGCCGACCACGAGTGGGCCGGCAGCGCCCGGATCCGCGACGTCCTCACCGGCCTGTTCGGCGGTCTTTCGCTGCCCGGGTTCCCCGAGGGCCTCGACACCGTCATCGGCCCGCTCTCCGGCGGTGAGCGCCGCCGGATCGCGCTGGCCAAACTGCTCATCGACGAGCAGGACCTGATCGTCCTCGACGAGCCGACCAACCACCTCGATGTGGAGGGCATCGCATGGCTGGCCGGGCATCTGCGGAACCGCCGCTCCGCCCTGGTCTGCGTCACCCACGACCGCTGGTTCCTCGACCAGGTCTGCACCCGGATGTGGGACGTGCAGCGCGGCACGGTCTACGAGTACGAGGGCGGCTACAGCGACTACGTCTTCGCCCGCGCCGAGCGGGAGCGGATCGCCGCCACCGAGGAGGCGAAGCGGCAGAACCTGATGCGCAAGGAGCTGGCGTGGCTGCGGCGCGGCGCTCCCGCCCGTACCTCCAAGCCCCGCTACCGCATCGAGGCCGCCAACGAGCTGATCGCGGACGTACCGCCGCCGCGGGACACCAGCGAGCTGATGAAGTTCGCGTCCGCCCGGCTCGGGAAGACCGTCTTCGATCTGGAGGACGTGACCGTCCAGGCCGGGCCGAAGGTGCTGCTGAAGCATCTGACCTGGCAGCTCGGTCCGGGCGACCGGATCGGTCTGGTCGGGGTGAACGGCGCCGGGAAGACGTCCCTGCTGCGGGCGCTCGCCGAGGCCGCCGAGACCGGCGGCGAGGCGCAGCCCGCCGCCGGCCGGGTCACGGTCGGCAAAACGGTACGCCTGGCCTATCTCTCCCAGGACGTCACCGAGCTGCCCGCCCAGCTGCGGGTCCTGGAGGCCGTCCAGCAGATCCGGGACCGTGTCGACCTCGGCAAGGGCCGGGAGATGACCGCGGGGCAGCTCTGCGAGCAGTTCGGCTTTGTGAAGGAGAAGCAGTGGACGCCGGTGGGCGACCTCTCCGGCGGTGAGCGCCGCCGGCTCCAGTTGCTGCGGCTGCTGATGGCCGAGCCGAACGTCCTCTTCCTCGACGAGCCCACCAACGACCTCGACATCGAGACCCTGACCCAGCTGGAGGACCTGCTCGACGGCTGGCCCGGGTCGATGGTGGTCATCTCGCACGACCGGTTCTTCGTCGAGCGGACCACGGACCGGGTGCTCGCCCTGCTCGGCGACAAGACCCTGCGGATGCTGCCGCGCGGTATCGACGAGTATCTGGAGCGGCGGCGCGACGCCGTCGAGTCCGCCGCCCCGGCGCCCGCCCCCGCGAGGTCCGCCGCCGCGGCGCCGGAGACCAAGACCCGGTCGGCCGGTGAGCTGCGGGCCGCGCAGAAGGAGCTCCAGCGCATCGAGCGGCAGCTCGACAAGCTCGCGGAGAAGGAGAAGGCGGTCCACGACGAGATCGCCGCCAACGCCACCGACTTCGAGCGGGTCGCCGGGCTCGACGCCGAACTGCGGGCCCTCGCCGGACAGCGGGAGGAACTGGAGGGCCGCTGGCTGGAGTTGGCCGACGACGTCTGAGCCGCGCCCGCCGCCCCGGGCCCGGGAGGCCCGGCCGCGGTCTTCATCACAGCGCCGTCACAAGCCGGTCCGCCCCCGGTGACGGGCGCGGACCGGCCCCTTTCCCGAACTGACCCGAGTGATAGAAAGAGGCTCCGCCCGACTGCCGCGACTCCGCGGCTCCAGGTTCGGAACGCTCCTTTCCGGGACACGGGCACCGGCCGTAGGCGCGCCGTGCGCGCCCCCGGGAACACGGGGGAGGCCGTCGGACCTACGGACGTACGAAGGGGGATGCGCTGAATGTCTCAGCCACCCGGCCGGCCGCTGCCGGAGGACGCCGGTTTCCCGCAGGACCCGCGGTCCGGCTACGGATATCCGGAGCAGGGTCCGCATTGGGACCAGGATCAGGACCGGGACCGGGACCGGGATCAGGCTCAGGACCCGGGCCCGTATCCGGACGGGGGCCCGGTGCCCGCCGCCGGAAGCGGCGGCCCGCCGTACATACCCCCGCCGCCGCCCGGACCCCCACCCGTACCTCCGGCGCAGGACGGACAGTTCCCCGCATACGGCACCGGCACCGGTACCGGCCCGGCGCAGGGCGGTTCCTTCCCGGCGTACGGCACCGGGCCGGGCGCCGGTGACGGCGCGTCCCCGGGGCCGTTCCAGCAGCCCGGTTCCGCCCAGCCGTACCCGGGCGCCCAGCAGTTCGCCCCGTACACCGGCGGCGCACAGCCCGGCCCGTACACCGGTGGTACGCAACCCGGCCCGTACGGCGGCCTTCCGCAGCACGACGGCCAGGCGTTCGCGTACGGTACGGTCCCCCCGGCCCCGCCCGGCGGCCCCGGCAAGCGGCGCACCCCGATCCTGATCGCCGCGGGCGTCGCCGCCCTTCTCGTCGCCGGTGCCGGTACGTACGCCGTCGTCGGCGACGACGGCAACGAAGGCCGGAAGACCGGCGCCGGTGAACACACCGCCCCCGCACCCACGGACAGCGCACCGGACGACGACGACGACGGCGGCGGCACCGCGGCCGGTGGCCGCGGCGGCGAGACCGACCGCGATCCGAGCGGTGACGACCTCAACGCCGGCCGTGCGCCCGGCGAGGCGCGTGCCCTCTTCGTCACCCGCAACGACGTCGACCTGCCGCGCGGCGGTGCCGAGGTCCACGGCCCGTGGAGCCACGGCGGCACCATCGCCAAGGCCATGTACCGGCAGGTCGTCGGCTACTCGGCCACCGACGGCACCAAGAAGTGGACCGTGCCGCTGGAGCGGGAGCTATGCTCCGCGACACCGCGCCCGTCCGCGGGCGGCGCGATCGTCGTCGGTATCAAGGACCGTACGGGTTCGGGGGCCCGCTGCCGTGATCTGCGGAGCATCGACCTCGGCACCGGCAAGGTGATCTGGAAGGCCGAGATCCCCGAGGAGAAAGGCTTCCTCGGGCTCTCCGACCACACCCTCACCATCAGCGGCAACACCCTTGCCGCGGGTGCCACCGGGGTGTCGTACGGCTTCTCCATGAAGGACGGCAAGCGGCTCTTCACCGGGCCGCGGAGCGGCTGCAAGCCGTTCGCTTACGCGGGCGGCGCCCGGCTCCTGGCCGCGGTGAGCTGCCCCACCGGCGACTACAAGAAGCCCAGGCACCAGCTCCAGCAGATCGACCCGGCCACCGGGAAGGCCCGCTGGACGTTCGACGCACCCGCGGGCTGGGAGATCGACAAGGTCTACTCCGCCGACCCCGTCGTGGTCTCCCTCGTCAAGCGCGAGCCCAAGTCGTGGACCGTTGTCGCGCTCAAGCCCGACGGAACGCTCCGCGCCCCCATCGCGGGCGGCAAGGAGAGGTTCCGGGTCGGCTGCGGCGGCTCCTTCGTGATCTTCGGACAGAATCTGGAGGGCTGTCAGGGCGTCGTCGCCGATCCGGACACCCTCTATCTGGCCACCGAGCCCGTCCGCGGGGCCGGCGGCGGCGGGAACCAGATCGTCGCCTTCGACCTGAACACCGGCCGCCCCACCTGGCGGGCGCCCTCCGGCGGTGACACCGCGGCCGTACCGGTGCGCATGGACGGCCGCAATCTGATCGTCTACCGGGAGCCGTCGTACGGTTCCGGGGGCGCCGTCGCGTCGATCGCGCCCGCGGGCGGTCCGCCGAAGACGCTGCTGCGCCACCCCAGGTCCGCCGCCAGGACCGAGAACTCCTTCTACTCGGTGAACGTCCTCTACGAGGCCGGCTCCGTCTATCTGGCGGCCCGCCGGGTGAGCGCGGCGAACGACGCGGAGGAACTGAAGACGCCGACGATGCTGGCCTTCGGCCCCTGACGGCTCCGGGGGCGGGCCCGTGATGCCCGCCCCCGCCGTAGCCGGTGCCCACCGCCCGCACCGTCCGTGCAGTTCCTTCCTCCCTCCTCCTCTCTTTCCCCCCTCCCTCTCCCTCTCGCGCTTCTCTCCGTTCCTGCTTCTCCTCGCCGACGAGGTGTTCCGTCATGAGTCAGCCGCCTCCTCCCCCACCGCCGTCCGGACCGCCCGCGCAGGGCGGCGGTTTCGGCGCGCCCGTGGACCCGCCGCCGGGCGGATTCGGCCCGCCGCAGGAGCCCCCGCAGGGGCCGCCGCCCGCCGGTTACGGCTATCCGCAGCAGGCTCCGCAGGCCGGGGGCGGATGGGGACCTCCGCCGCCCGGCTATCCGGCGCAGCCCCAGGGCTACGGCTTCCCGCAGGCACCGTCCGGTTCCCCCGCCATGTCCCCGTACGGCTATCCGACCCAGCCCCAGGGCGCGATGCCCCCGGTCGGGCCGCAGCCGCCCCGGAAGAAGATCGGCACTCAGGCGAAGATCGTCATCGCCGCGGCGGCCGCCGTCGTCCTGATCGTCGGCGGCGGGGTGCTGTACGCCGCGACCGGCGACGACACCGGCAAGAAGGACACCACCGCGAGCAGCGGGGGCACCGAGGGCGGGAAGGACGGCGGGAAGAGCGGCGGCACGGGAACCGGCGGCGGTACGGAGAAGATCCCCGAGAACACCCGCTCCCGGCTCGGCTTCGCCCTCGACCCTCCGGCGGCCAAGGAGGTCTCCTCGTTCAAGGGGTCCTGGGTGACGGACAAGGCGTTCGTGAAACCCGGTCTGCACGAGCTGACCGGTTACGACCGGGACCGGGGCACCGTGCTCTGGCGGATCCCGCTCCCGGGCCAGACCTGCGGTGCCTCACGCCACCAGTCGGCCGACCAGAAGACCGCGATCCTCTTCGAGCCCGCACCCCGGACCGCCACCAGCCCCGGCCGCTACCAGCCGTGCTCCGAGGTCGCCGCCGTCGATCTGGCGAACGGCAAGCTGCTGTGGCGGAAATCCGTCACCTCCCCCCTCCGGGGCGACCGGCCGATCAGCTTCGACGAGATCACGCTCAGCGGCACCACGGTGGCCGCGGGCGGCCTCGGCGGCGGCGCCGCCTTCGATCTCCGGAACGGTGCCGTGCGCTGGAAGCCGACCTCGTCCGACGCGAACTGCGAGGACCGCGGCTATGCCGGCGGGCCCGCGCTCGTCGCGGTCCGCGCCTGCGGCACCTACGGCAACGAGCAGTTGACGATCCAGCCGGTCGATCCGGTCAGCGGGCGCCCCCAGTTCTCGTACAAGATGCCGAAGGGCGTGGACTACGCGAGCATCGTCCATACCAAACCGCTGGTCGTCGCGGCGGATGTCGGCGACACCGGGAAGCACGGGATCTCCGACTTCTTCTCCATCGGCGACCGCGGGGCGCTGCTGGCCAAGATCTCCGCGACCGGTGACCGCTTCGAGGCACGCTGCTCGGTCACGGAGGTCGAATCGTGCACCAACGTCGTCGTCGGCAACGGACGGCTCTATCTGGCGACCTCGCCGCACGAGGGCAGCAGCGGAAGCTACGGGCGGACGAACGAGATCGTCTCGTACGACCTGGCCACCGGGAAGCCGCTGCCGGGGCGGGCGGACGCCGGTGAGGGCTACACGATCCTGCCGCTGCGGATGGACGGCAACGCCGTGATCGCCTACAAGCAGCCGCCGTACCGCAAGGGCGGCCAAGTCGTCAGCCTCCACGGCACCGTGCTCTCGTCGACGCTGCTGATGGAGAATCCGTCGGACGAGCAGTCCGTCGAGAAGGAGCGGAAGTTCCTCGTGTCCGGCTCCGAGTACCTCTATGCCGACGGACGGCTCTATCTGAGCGAGGAACTGATGAGCGGCGTGGATACTGCCACGTACAAAAGTTATCTGGCGGTTGCATTTACGACAGAAAGTTGAAAACGCGACCGATTTTCGCCCTAGAGCCCCCCGGGTACTGCTGCGGTGAGGCCTGATTCGCGGAACAGTAGTGGCCCGGTACGGGGAGTTCCCGTGCCGGGCCGCCGCCTTTTGGTCATGCGACGGTCATGCCATGGTCATAAGTGACCCTGATGCGCGGCATATTCGGCAGTCTTGG
Source organism: Streptomyces sp. NPDC094448 (assembly GCF_044763775.1). Taxonomy (NCBI): domain Bacteria; kingdom Bacillati; phylum Actinomycetota; class Actinomycetes; order Kitasatosporales; family Streptomycetaceae; genus Streptomyces; species Streptomyces sp. NPDC094448. The sequence goes on from NZ_JBIWGU010000013.1 coordinate 28,972, forward strand.
GTACTTCTGCCGACTCGGGGCACACGTTGTCGAACTGGCGTGTAGCTTGCCGGGGCAGGTTGCACCGGGGGGGATGGGAGTTGCTCGATGGGCGTGCGGCTCATGGTGGTCGACGATCACCGACTGCACGCCGAGGCGCTCGCCTCGGCGTTGAAACTACGGGGACACCGGGTGCTGGCCGCGACGGCGCCCGTCGCGGGCGCGGCGGACCTGGTGGTCACCCGGGCGCCCGAGGTGTGCCTCCTGGGGACCGCTTCCCCGGCGGAGCCCGGCGTCTTCGACCCGGTCGTCCGGATCAGGCGGGAGCGCCCCCAGGTCGCGGTGGTGGTTCTGGGGCCGGTGCCGAGCCCCTGGGGCATAGCGGCGGCCTTCGCGGCGGGCGCGGCGGGCTATGTCCGTCACGACGAGCGCATCGAGGGCGTGGAGCGTGCCATGGTCAAGGCCCGCGCGGGTGAGGCGGTGGTCGCCCCCGCCCTGCTCCAGGGGGCCTTCGCGGAACTGCTCAACCCGGTCTCGCAGCCCGACGACGAGGGCCAGCGGCTGCTGCGGCTGCTGACCCCACGCGAGGTGGAGGTGCTGGTCCGGGTCGCCGAGGGCGAGGACACCCGGCTGATCGCGGCGGGCATGGGCATCGCCCCGAGCACGGCGCGCACGCATGTCCAGCGGGTGCTGATGAAGCTGGGTGTGGGCTCGCGCCTGGAGGCGGCGGCGCTGGCGGCCCGCACGGGCCTCCTCGACCGCGCGACGCTCCGCTGAGGGGGGGCTCCGGGACCGCCCCGCCCCCGGTGCCCGCGCGCCCCGCCGCACGGGCTGCGCCCACCGCCCGGCCGGGTACCGACGGGCCGCGGTCGCGAAGGCTCAGCACCCGGCTGGGCCATAGGCGTTGCCCCGGCGGGGGCCGCTTCGCCCCGGGCGCGGGGCCAGGGGCCCCGGGGGCTCCCCGGGGACACCCACGGGTGAATCGCGCGGCCCGACCGGCGCGCCTGCACCGCCGCGGAACCGTCCCGTGGGATGCGTGGACGCCCATCCGCCCCCGCCCCGGGCCCCGCCCCGGCCCGCGGCCGGCGACCGCGAGAGGCGACGAGCACATGACCGCAAGCCCCCGAGTCCCCAACACCCCCACCCCGGTACGGAAGTACCTCGTCACCGGGGGCGCGGGCTACATCGGCGGGGCCGTCGCCCGGCGCCTGCTGGAGGCCGGGCACGAAGTCGTCGTCCTCGACGACTTCTCCACCGGCTTCCGCGACGGCGTCCCCGCGGACGCGGTCCTCGTCGAGGGCGGTATCCGGGACGCGGCCCGCTGGCTGGACCCGTCCTTCGACGGAGTACTGCACTTCGCCGCGTACTCCCAGGTCGGCGAGTCCGTCGCCGACCCCGGGAAGTACTGGGAGAACAACGTCGGCGGCACGATCGCCCTGCTCGCCGCCATGCGCGCGGCCCGGGTCCGGAAGCTCGTCTTCTCCTCCAGCGCCGCGACCTACGGCGAACCGGTCCGCAGCCCCGTCACCGAATCCGACCCCACCGTCCCGACCAGCCCCTACGGCGCCACCAAACTCGCCGTCGACCATATGATCGGCGGCGAGGCGCGGGCCCACGGCCTGGCCGCGGTCTCCCTGCGCTACTTCAATGTCGCCGGGGCGTACCGCGGGCACGGCGAGCGCCATGAACCCGAATCCCATCTCATCCCGCTCGTCCTCGACGTGGCCCTCGGCCGCCGCGAGTCGATCGCGGTCTACGGCGACGACTACCCCACCCCCGACGGCACCTGCGTCCGCGACTACATCCATATCGCCGACCTCGCGGAGGCGCATGTACTGGCGCTGGCCGCGGCCCGCCCCGGCGAGCAGCTGATCTGCAACCTCGGCAACGGCAACGGCTTCTCGGTCCGCGAGGTCGTGGCGGCCGTACGGAAGGTCACCGGGCACCCGGTGCCCGAGACGCTGGCACCGCGCCGCCCCGGGGACCCGGCCGTCCTCGTCGCCTCCGCGGCCGTCGCCCGCGAACGCCTCGGCTGGGCCCCCGCCCGCCCCGGACTCGCCGATATCGTCTCCGACGCCTGGGAGTTCGCCCGTACCCGGGTCCTCGTCTGAGGCGCCCGAGCCGTCGACCGCACCGGCCCGGACGGAGTTCACCGGTGCGGCGCGTGGACCGGATCCGGCCGTAAGGGCGGCTTCCGGTTCTCGACGGGCGGGCCCTTTCCCTGCAAGGGTCACCCCGTGCCCGACCGGGCTCCGCCGTGTACCGTTCTCCCCATCCTTCCCACCCAACCCCAGAGTAACTTCGAGATACAACTCATTCCCCAGAGCTGGTCATCAGTTCTGCAAATACGCTTCCGCTTCTGCCCGCCGTCCGTACTCTGATGCTCAACGCCGGTGGGGGCCGGTGTTGATCAGGGGACGAGACAGCGGGGTACGACGCCCGGGGTGGGGTATTTCAGTCACTGCACGGCGACGGCCGGGCGAGGCTGACGGTCCGTCTCGGGCGCTCTGTTCGCACCGAGCCGTCCTCCGACACAGGGGGTGTGTCTGTGATCCGTATCCGGGTCCTGGTGGTGGACGACCACCGAATCTTCGCCGAGTCGCTCGCCGCCGCCATGGCTGCCGAGCCCGATGTGGACGTCGGCGCAGCGGGCAGCGGGCCTGCCGCGTTGCGATGTCTGGAGCGCGCGGTCGCCGACGGGCGGCCGTTCGACGTGATGCTGGTCGACGCCGATCTGGGGGCCGCCGTCGTTCCCGGGCCGGGCGGCCGGGCGCCGGTCCCGCGCGCCGTGCCCGACGAGGGCGGCGATGCGCTGGACGGTCTCGTGGACGGACTGAGCCTGGTCTCAGGGGTGCGATCCGGCCAGCCCGCGGTCCGCTGCGTCGTCCTCGCCGAGAAGGACGATCCGCGCCGCGCGGCCCTCGCCCTCCAGGCGGGTGCCTCCGGCTGGGTCGCCAAGGACTGTTCACTCCAGCGACTTCTCGCCGTGATCCGCGGGGTGCTGCGCGACGAGACCCATCTGCCGCCGGCGCTGCTCACCGGGGTCCTTCGGGAGCTGACCGCCGCGCGCAAGCACCGCACCGAGAGCGAACGGCTGGTGGAGTCGCTCACCCCGCGCGAGCGCGAGGTACTGCGGTGCATGGTCGCGGGGCTGGGGCGCAAGGCGGTCGCCGAGCGCCTCTTCCTCTCCCCGCACACCGTCCGGACGCATATGCAGAACGTCCTCGGCAAACTCGGGGTGCACTCCACCCTCGCGGCCGTGGCGCTCGCCCGCCGGGCCGGGGTCGGCCCCGCCGACCCCGCGGTGAAGCTCTCCGGCGGACTAGCCGGGAATGTTGTCGAACGGGGCGGTCAACTGGCGTAGCAGGGCGGCCAGCTCCGCCCGCTGCGCCCGGGACAGCTCCGCGAGGATCGCGCGCTCCTGGGCGAGCAGCCCGGCGAGCGCGCGGTCCGCGCGATCGCGCCCCTCGGGGGTCAGCCGGACCAGCACTCCGCGCCGGTCCGAGGGGTCCGGCAGCCGTTCCACCAGGTCCCTCTTGGCCAGTCTGTCGATCCGGTTGGTCATCGTGCCGGAGGTCACCAGGGTCTGGGTGAGGAGCTGTCCGGGCGAGAGCTGGTAGGGCGCGCCCGCGCGCCGCAGCGACGTCAGTACGTCGAACTCCCACGGCTCCAGATCGTGCTCCGAGAAGGCGAGCCGCCGGGCCCGGTCCAGATGGCGGGCCAGTCTGGAGACGCGGCTGAGCACCTCAAGCGGTTCCACGTCGAGGTCCGGGCGCTCGCGGCGCCAAGCTGCGACCAGTCGATCGACCTCGTCCTCCATGACGATCAGTGTAGAGGGTCCCTCGATATGAAGTCTCTTGACGTCAAGAGATAATGTGATGGATGGTGGAGCAGGGACGGGCGGGGCGCCCGTCCGGCTTCTGCCGTCCGCCGCCGTGAGGGAGTCGCGCCGTGAATTCCGCACCGATCTGGGATCCCCACCAGTACCTCCGCCATTCGGGTCACCGGGCGCGCCCCTTCCTCGACCTCCTCGCCCGGATCCCCGATCCGGCCGCCCCGGCGGCCGAAGGCCGGCCGCCCAGGATCGCGGACCTCGGCTGCGGGCCCGGGAATGTCACCGCGCTGCTGGCCGACCGCTGGCCCACCGCCGAGATCACCGGCTTCGACCATTCGCCCGAGATGCTTGCCCGCGCCGAGCAGGAGCACGCCGGGCCCACCCCGGGCGGCGGCCGGCTCGACTTCCGGGCGGCCGACGCCGTGGACTGGACGCCCGACGGGCCGTACGACCTGATCGTCTCCAACGCGGCGCTCCAGTGGGTGCCCGGCCATGCCGGTTCCTTCGCCCGCTGGACCGCGGCCCTCACCCCCGGCGGCACCTTCGCCTTCCAGGTCCCCGGCAATCACGGAGCCCCCAGCCATACCCTGCTGGGCACCCTGTGCGGGCAGCCCGAGTGGCGGGACCGGATCGGTGAACACTGGAGGGGCTCCGCCCACGTGCTGTCCCCGGCCGGCTATCTGGAGCGGCTGACCGGTCTCGACTGCGCGGCGGACGTCTGGGAGACCACGTACCACCAGCTCCTGACCGGCGAGGATCCGGTCCTGGACTGGGTCAAGGGCACGACGCTGCGGCCCGTGCTGACGGAGCTGGGCGACGACGAGGAGGCCGTCGGCGCCTTTCTGGAGCAGTACGGGGAGCTGCTGCGGGAGGCGTATCCGGCGGGGCCGCGGGGGACGGTCTTCCCGTTCCGCCGGATCTTCGCGGTCGCGCTGAAACCGGTGCTCTGACCGGCCCGTTTCCGACGGGTCCGGACCCCGGAGGTGCCGCCACCCGCCCGGGTCCGCCTCCGGCGGCACCCCGCCCCGCCCGGGAGCGCACCGGCAGGGCCCGCCGCCCCCTTCAGCTCTTGCGGTGGCCCATCAGCCGGGGCTTCTGCTCCAGACCGTCGAGACCGTGCCACGCCAGATTCACCAGATGCGCCGCCACCTCGGCCTTCTCGGGCCGGCGGGCGTCCACCCACCACTGACCCGTCAGGGCGACCATCCCCACCAGCGCCTGGGCGTACAGCGGCGCCAGCTTCGGATCGAAGCCGCGATGCTTGAACTCCAGACCCAGAATGTCCTCGACCTGTGTGGCGATATCGCTGATCAGCGAGGCGAACGTGCCCGTCGACTGGGCGACCGGCGAATCCCGGACCAGGATCCGGAAACCGTCCGTGTACGTCTCGATGTAGTCGAGGAGCGCAAAAGCCGCCTGCTCCAGCAGCTCCCGCGGATGCCCGGCGGTCAGCGCGCCCGTCACCATGTCGAGGAGCTGGCGCATCTCACGGTCGACCACCACCGCGTACAGGCCCTCCTTGCCGCCGAAGTGTTCGTACACCACCGGCTTGGACACCCCCGCGTTCGCGGCGATCTCCTCCACCGAAGTGCCCTCGAAGCCCTTCTCGGCGAAGAGCGTGCGACCGATGTCCAGCAACTGCTCGCGGCGCTCGGCGCCGGTCATCCGCACCCGGCGCCCGCGCCGCGCCGAGGGCCGGCTCTTCGCGGCGCCCGCCGCGGTCGCCGGGCCCGCCGCGTTCGCTGCGTCTATCTGGGTATGGGTACTGCTGCCTTCGGTCGCCACGTCGTCCATCATGCCGTGTCGACGGCCCCGGTGTTCCCGGGGGACGTGGCCCGCCGGGCGGCGATCCGGTCGTCACTGGGCCAGCGGACGTCGTACGCCCAGCCGAGCTGTTCGAACCAGCGGATCACCCGCGCACTGGAATCGACCTGGCCGCGCAGCACTCCGTGGCGTGCCGAGGTCTGGTCCGCATGGTGCAGGTTGTGCCAGGACTCGCCGCACGACAGCACCGCCAGCCACCACACATTGCCCGACCGATCACGTGATCGGAACGGCCGCTTCCCGGCCGCGTGGCAGATGGAATTGATGGACCAGGTGACATGGTGCAGCAGCGCGACCCGGACCAGCGACCCCCAGAAGAAACCGGTGAACGCCCCCCACCAGGACCAGGTCACCAGACCGCCGACCACGGCAGGGAAGGAGAGGGAGAGGAGTGTGTAGAAGACGAAGTGGCGGGAGACGCGGCGGATCGCCGGATCCTTGATGAGATCCGGGGCGTACTTGTGCTGCGAAGTCTGCTCCTCGTCGAACATCCAGCCGATATGGGCCCACCACAGGCCCTTCATCAGCGCGGGCACGGTCTCCCCGTACCGCCACGGGGAGTGCGGGTCGCCCTCGGCGTCCGAGAACTTGTGGTGCTTGCGGTGGTCGGCGACCCAGCGGACCACCGGACCCTCCACGGCCAGCGAACCCGCGACGGCGAGCGCGATCCGCAGCGGCCGCTTCGCCTTGAAGGAGCCGTGCGTGAAGTAGCGGTGGTAGCCGACGGTGATGCCGTGGCAGGCGATGAAGTACATCGACACCAGCAGCCCGAGGTCCAGCCAGCTCACCCCCCAGCCCCAGGCCAGCGGCACGGCCGCGATCAGCGCCAGGAAGGGGACGGCGATGAAGAGCATCAGGGCGATCTGTTCGAGGGTCCGCTTCTCGTCACCACCCAGCGTCGCGGAGGGCAGTGCGCCGGACTCCCCGCCGGGGGCGCTCCCCGCGGCGGAGCCGTCGCCGGGCTCCTCGTCCGGTGGGGTGCCCGGGCCCGGGACGTCGTCGAGCAGGTCGGGGCTAGTCGTCATGAAGGGTTCCCCTGGGGGGTGAAGGAGTGAGCGGTGTGTCCGCGGTCGAGCCGTCGTCCCGTGGAGCTACGGCTGCGTAACCTACGGCGACGTAAGTATGGCAGCGCACGGCCCGGGGGCAAGAGCCCCTCCTAGCGGTACCGGGGTGGTGGACACCTATCCTGGGAGCTGCCGGACAGCGCGGTCCGCCGACTCCAGAACCCCTCCAGACGTGCTCAAACACCGCAAGGAGCAGCACCTGTGAGCAGTGCCGACCAGACACCCACGGCCAGCGCAGAACTCCGGGCCGACATCCGCCGACTGGGCGACCTCCTGGGCGAGACCATCGTCCGTCAGGAGGGACCCGACCTCCTCGACCTCGTCGAGCGCGTACGCGCCCTGACCCGCAGCGACGGGGAAGCGGCCGCAGCACTCCTGGGCGATATCGACCTGCCGACCGCCGGCAAGCTGGTCCGCGCCTTCTCCACCTACTTCCACCTCGCCAATGTCACCGAACAGGTGCACCGCGGGCGGGAGATGCGCGAGCGGCGCGCCGCCGAGGGCGGGCTGCTGGCCCGTACCGCCGACCGGCTCAAGGACGCCGACCCCGAGCATCTCGCGGCCACCGTCCGCAACCTCAACGTCCGGCCCGTCTTCACCGCGCACCCCACCGAGGCCGCCCGGCGCTCGGTGCTCAACAAGCTCCGGCGGATCGCCCAGCTCCTGGAGACCGACGGGGCCGGGTCCGGCGGGCCCGCCGAGCGGCGCCGCTGCGATCTGCGGCTCGCCGAGAACATCGACCTCGTCTGGCAGACCGACGAACTCCGGGTGGTCCGGCCCGAGCCCGCCGACGAGGCCCGCAACGCCATCTACTACCTCGACGAACTCCACGCGAACGCCGTCGGGGACGTCCTGGAGGACCTCGCCGCCGAGCTGGAGCGGGTCGGCGTCGAGCTGCCCGCCGGCACCCGGCCGCTGACCTTCGGCACCTGGATCGGCGGTGACCGCGACGGCAACCCGAACGTCACCCCCGCCGTCACCCGGGACGTGCTGATCCTCCAGCACGAGCACGGCATCACCGACGCCCTCGCGCTCGTCGACTCGCTGCGCGGACTGCTCTCCAATTCCATCCGCTACGCCGGGGCCACCGACGAACTGCTCGCCTCGCTGGACACCGATCTGGAACTGCTGCCGGAGATCAGCCCCCGCTACAAGCGGCTCAACGCGGAGGAGCCGTACCGCCTCAAGGCCACCTGCATCCAGCAGAAGCTGGAGAACACCCGGACCAGACTCGCCAAGGGCACCGCCCACGAGCCCGGCCGGGACTACCTCGGCACCGCGGGTCTGCTGGCCGATCTCACCCTCATCCAGACGTCGCTCCGGGCCCACCGCGGCGGGCTCTTCGCCGACGGCCGGATGGACCGCACCATCCGCACCCTGGCCGCCTTCGGGCTCCAGCTCGCCACCATGGACGTCCGCGAGCACGCCGACGCCCACCACCACGCCCTCGGCCAGCTCTTCGACCGGCTCGGCGAGGAGTCCTGGCGGTACGCGGACATGCCGCGCGAGTACCGGCAGAAGCTGCTCGCCAAGGAACTGCGCTCGCGCCGCCCGCTGGCACCGACCCCGGCACCGCTGGACGCCGCCGGGCAGAAGACGCTCGGGGTCTTCCACACCGTGCGCGAGGCCTTCGAACGGTTCGGACCCGAGGTCATCGAGTCGTACATCATCTCCATGTGCCAGGGCGCGGACGACGTCTTCGCCGCCGCCGTCCTGGCCCGCGAGGCCGGACTGCTCGATCTGCACGGCGGCTGGGCGAAGATCGGCATCGTGCCGCTGCTGGAGACCACCGACGAGCTGCGCGCCGCCGACGTCATCCTCGACGAGATGCTGTCCGACCCCTCCTACCGGCGGCTGGTCTCGCTCCGCGGCGATGTGCAGGAGGTCATGCTCGGCTACTCCGACTCGTCGAAGTTCGGCGGCATCACCACCTCCCAGTGGGAGATCCACCGGGCCCAGCGCCGACTGCGCGACGTCGCCCACCGGCACGGGGTACGGCTCCGGCTCTTCCACGGCCGCGGCGGCACCGTCGGCCGCGGCGGCGGCCCCACCGCCGACGCGATCCTCGCCCAGCCGTGGGGCACGCTGGACGGCGAGATCAAGGTGACCGAGCAGGGCGAGGTCATCTCCGACAAGTACCTGATCCCGTCGCTGGCCCGGGAGAACCTGGAGCTGACGGTCGCCGCCACCCTCCAGGCGTCCGCGCTGCACACCGCGCCCCGCCAGTCGGTGGAGTCCCTGGCCCGCTGGGACGCGGCGATGGACACCGTGTCGGACGCGGCCCACGCGGCGTACCGCAGGCTCGTCGAGGACCCGGACCTGCCCGCGTACTTCTTCGCCTCCACCCCGGTCGACCAGCTCGCCGACCTCCACCTGGGCTCCCGGCCCTCCCGCCGCCCCGACTCCGGGGCCGGGCTCGACGGGCTGCGGGCCATCCCGTGGGTCTTCGGCTGGACCCAGTCCCGGCAGATCGTCCCCGGCTGGTACGGAGTCGGCTCGGGCCTCAAGGCGCTCCGCGAGGCCGGTCTGGACACCGTGCTGGAGGAGATGTACGAGAAGTGGCACTTCTTCCGCAACTTCCTCGGCAACGTCGAGATGACGCTCGCCAAGACGGACCTGCGGATCGCCCGCCACTACGTCGACACCCTGGTGCCCGAGGAGCTCAAGCACGTCTTCGCGGACATCGAGGCCGAGCACGAGCTGACCGTCCGCGAGGTGCTCCGGATCACCGGCGGTGAGCGGCTCCTCGACTCCCACCCGGTGCTCCAGCAGACCTTCGCCATCCGCGACGCCTACCTGGACCCGATCTCGTACCTCCAGGTCTCCCTCCTCGCCCGCCAGCGCGAGGCCGCGGCCCGCGGCGAAGACCCGGATCCGCTGCTCGCCCGCGCCCTGCTGCTGACGGTCAACGGCGTCGCCGCGGGCCTCCGCAACACCGGCTGACACCGGCCTCCGGCCACGGCTCGTCAAGGCGCTTCCGGCTCCGCCACCCGATGGGGGGACGGGGCCGGAAGTGTCCGGCTACCGTGGACGGGGTAGGCCATGATCCCGTCCATGGGAGGAACGATGACTGCTGAGCCCGTGCAGCACTGGCCTGTGCCGCCCCTGGACGGATACACCGTGGACGATCTGCTGACGCTGCCCGGCCTCCCGCCGCATACGGAGTTGATCGACGGGAGTCTGGTTCTGGTGAGTCCGCAGCGTTACTTCCACTATGCGGTGATCAAGCTTTTGGAGAACGGGCTCCAGCTCACGCTGCCGGAGCATCTTTGGATCGTCAGGGAGATGACCGTGATCATCGACCGGCGCAACGGTCCGGAGCCCGATGTTTCTGTGATCCGGGCCGAGGCTCTGACGAGCATGAATCAATCGCGCTTCCAGGCTTCGGACGTCGTCCTTGCGATCGAGGTGGTCTCACCCGAGTCGATGTCGAGGGACCGGGACACCAAGCCGCACAAGTACGCTGCCGCCGGCATTCCGCACTTCTGGCGGGTGGAGCAGACGGGGAACGAGCAGCCGGTGGTCCATGTATTCGAGCTGGATCAAACCACCAGGAGCTATGTGCACGCGGGAATGCACCGCGACCGGCTCAAACTGGATGTCCCTTACGAGATTGCGATCGATCTGGAGATTCCGCTCCCCCCGGTCCGCCCTACAGCAGAGTGAACGTCGCCACGGCGATCGCCGCCCCCGTCGCGGCCGTCGCCGCGGCCACCCGGGGCAGCGCCAGGCCGCCCGCGATGACGATCGACGCGAGGAGCAGCGCGCCCGCCAACGGGAGCCAGGCGTGGAGGGCGCCCGCCGGGCCGGTGCGGACCAGTTCCTTCGTACCGGGCTTCAGGACCACCTTCAGCACCGCGCCCTTCTCGACCGCGATCGACTTCTCGATGGTCAGCCCGGTCCTGGCCGGTGCGGGGGCCTTCGGGGCGTAAGCACCCGTACAGGTGTCCTCGCCGCAGTCGGCGACGGTCAGGGTGCCGTGCTCACGGCCCTTGGCCAGGACGACATGCTGGGCGGAGTCCCAGGAGGCCCGGAATCCGGCCACCAGCAGCAGCACGGCGACGGCTCCCATGGCGGCTCGGAGGGCACCGAGGAGCGCGCGGTTCACGGACGGCATGAGCCCGGATCTTTGGCCATGAGGGCACACCGCGTCAACCACCGTCCCCGGTGGGATCCGGCGGCCGTCAGGAGTTGTACGTGCTCTGCGCCCGCTCCAGACCCTCGGTGACCAGGGCTTCCACCGCGTCGGCGGCCCGGTCGACGAAGTAGTCCAGCTCCTTGCGCTCGGCGCCCGAGAAGTCCTTCAGAACGAAGTCGGCGACCGGCATCCGGCCCGGGGGGCGGCCGATGCCGAACCGTACCCGGTGGTATTCGGGGCCCAGCGACTTGGTGATCGACTTCAGGCCGTTGTGGCCGTTGTCCCCGCCGCCGATCTTCAGCCGCAGGACGCCGTAGTCGATGTCCAGCTCGTCGTGGACGGCGACGATGTTCGCCACCGGGATCTTGTAGAAGTCCCGGAGTGCGGTGACCGGGCCGCCCGAGAGGTTCATGTACGACATCGGCTTCGCCAGCACCACCCGGCGGCTGCCGGGCCCGGGGCTGCCGAGCCGGCCTTCGACGATCTGGGCCTGGGCCTTCTGGCCGCGTTTGAAGGTGCCGCCGATCCGGTCGGCGAGCAGATCGGCGACCATGAAGCCCACATTGTGGCGGTTGGCGGCATAGCCGGGGCCGGGGTTGCCGAGACCCACGATCAGCCAGGGGGCGTTGGTGCCGGTCGTCGCATCGGTGGTCGTCATGGGGTGATTCTCTCCGTCGGGGGTGGCGGGAGGCGGGGCGGGCCGTATCCGGAGTCCGGAGCGTCCGGGGGCACGGAGGTACGGGGGACGGCGGCGGCGCACGCCCGGCGGGCCTCCGGACCGGCCGCGGGGCATCGGGCGTCCCGGGCCGGGAAACGCGGTCGCCGCCCGCTCCCCGGCGGGGTGCGGGCGGCGACCGTACAAGCAGTGACGCCGGGAGTGCTTAGGCCTCCGCGGCCTCCTCGCCCTCGGCAGCCTCGGCGGCGGGCTCCTCGGCCTGCGCGGCCAGGACCTGGAGGACGACCGCGTCCTCCTCGACGGCCAGGGTCACGCCGGACGGCAGCGCGATGTCCTTGGCGAGGACGGAGGCGCCGGCCTCCAGGCCCTCGACGGAGACCGTGAAGGACTCGGGGATGTGGGTGGCCTCGGCCTCGACGGGCAGCGAGTTCAGGACGTGCTCCAGGAGGTTGCCGCCCGCGGCCAGCTCGCCCTCGGCGACGACGGGGACCTCGACCGTGACCTTCTCGCCGCGCTTGACCAGCAGCAGGTCGACGTGCTCCAGGTGGCCCTTCAGCGGGTCGCGCTGCACGGCCTTCGGGATCGCCAGCTCGTTCTTGCCCTCAAGGTCGAGGGAGAGCAGGACGTTCGGCGTACGGAGCGCCAGCAGCAGCTCGTGGCCCGGGAGGGTCAGGTGGACCGGGTCGGTGCCGTGGCCGTAGAGGACACCGGGAACCCGGTTGTCACGGCGGACGCGGCGGGCGGCGCCCTTGCCGAACTCGGTACGGATGCTCGCGGCGAGCTTCACCTCGGACATGTGCACTCCTCGCACAACAGACGGATACGGATGGTCACCCGGCCGCGAACGGCCTGCTACGCCTGATGCGAAGAGCGCGTCGATAACGGACCGCCGTACCGCTTCCGGTACGGCCTCCCTCGCCGAGCAACCTCAGCAGTCTACGCGAAAGGGCCGCGCTCTCCGAAACGGAGAGCGCGGCCCCTTGATCCGCCGACCCGGACCCGTCCGACCCGAGGGCCGAGGGCGAACCGAGCCCCGGAAGTTACGCCTGCTCCTCGAAGAGGCTCGTCACCGAACCGTCCTCGAAGACCTCGCGCACGGCGCGGGCGATCGTCGGCGCCATCGACAGCACCGTGATCTTGTCCAGCTCCAGATCGCCGGGGGTGGGCAGCGTGTTCGTCAGGACGAACTCGCTGACCTTGGAGTTCTTCAGACGGTCCGCCGCCGGACCGGAGAGCACACCGTGCGTCGCCGTCACGATGACGTCCTCCGCGCCGTTCGCGAACAGCGCGTCCGCCGCGGCGCAGATCGTGCCACCGGTGTCGATCATGTCGTCGACCAGGACGCAGACCCGGCCCTCGACATTGCCGACGACCTCGTGGACGGTCACCTGGTTGGCGACGTCCTTGTCCCGCCGCTTGTGGACGATGGCCAGCGGCGCGCCGAGCCGGTCGCACCAGCGGTCCGCGACCCGGACCCGGCCGGCGTCGGGGGAGACCACGGTCAGCTTCGACGGGTCGACCTTCGCGGCCACGTAGTCCGCCAGCACCGGCAGGGCGAACAGATGGTCCACCGGGCCGTCGAAGAAGCCCTGGATCTGGTCGGTGTGCAGATCGACCGTGAGAATACGGTCCGCGCCCGCCGTCTTCATCAGGTCGGCGATCATACGGGCCGAGATCGGCTCACGGCCGCGGTGCTTCTTGTCCTGCCGCGCATAGCCGTAGAACGGAACGATCACGGTGATGCTCCGGGCGGAGGCCCGCTTCAGAGCGTCGATCATGATCAGCTGTTCCATGATCCACTTATTGATGGGAGCCGTGTGGCTCTGCATCAGAAAGCAGTCGGCACCGCGCGCGGACTCCTGGAAGCGGACGTAGATCTCGCCGTTCGCGAAGTCGAAAGCCTTGGTCGGAACCAGGCTGACACCCAGTTGATGCGCGACTTCCTCGGCCAGCTCGGGGTGGGCGCGGCCGGAGAAGAGCATGAGCTTCTTCTCGCCGGTCGTCTTGATCCCGGTCACAGCACTGTCTCCTCAGAGGGTGTTCTCTGGCCGCGGGCATGGGAAATCGCGAGCCAGCCGAATGTGTGCACGTATCACGGTACGCCGTCTTTGGCGCACCTGTTTCCGGTCAGTTCTCGACGGACGCCTTGTCCGACGCCGCCGCGGCAGCCTGTGCAGCGGCGCTCCCCGGCCGCTTGCGGGCCACCCAGCCCTCGATATTCCGCTGCTGGCCACGGGCGACGGCCAGGGAACCGGCCGGCACGTCCTTGGTGATCACCGAGCCGGCCGCGGTATAGGCGCCGTCCCCGACCGTGACAGGAGCCACAAACATATTGTCCGAGCCGGTCTTGCAGTGGGAGCCGATCGTGGTGTGGTGCTTTGCCTCACCGTCGTAGTTCACAAAGACGCTGGCCGCGCCGATATTGCTGAAATCACCGATCGTGGCATCGCCGACATACGACAGATGGGGGACCTTGGTGCCCTCGCCGATCGTGGCGTTCTTCATCTCGACGTAGGTACCGGCCTTGGCCTTCACCCCGAGCCTGGTGCCCGGACGCAGATAGGCGAAGGGGCCCACGGAGGCGCCGTCGCCGATCTCCGCGCGATCCGCGACCGCGTTGTCGACCCGGGCGCCCGCGCCCACGACGGTGTCCGTGAGCCGGGTGTTGGGCCCCACCTCGGCGCCTTCGGCGAGACGGGTGGCCCCGAGCAGCTGGGTGCCCGGGTGGACGATGGAGTCCGGCTCGAACACGACGGTCGCGTCGACCTGGACCGATGCCGGGTCCACGACCGTCACTCCGGCGAGCATCGCCCGCTCCAGCAGCCGTGCGTTGAGCAGCCCGCGGGCTTCCGCGAGCTGGACCCGGTTGTTGATGCCGAGGATCTCCCGGTGGTCGGCGGCGACACTGGCCCCGACCCGGTGCCCGGCCTCCCGCAGGATGCCGAGGACATCGGTCAGATACTCCTCGCCCTGGCTGTTGTCCGTACGGACCTTCCCCAGCGCGTCCGTGAGCAGCTGCCCGTCGAAGGCGAACACCCCGGAGTTGATCTCCCGGATCGCCCGCTGGTCCTCGGAGGCGTCCTTGTGCTCCACGATCGCGGTCACGGCGCCCGACACACTGTCCCGCACGATCCGGCCGTAGCCCGTGGAGTCCGGGACCTCGGCGGTGAGCACGGTCACCGCGTTGCCGTCGTCCGCGTGGGTCGCGGCCAGCGCGGTCAGCGTCCCGCCGGAGAGCAGCGGGGTGTCGCCGCAGACCACGACGACCGTCCCCGTGACGGACTGCCCCAGCTCTTCGAGGGCGATCCGGACCGCGTGGCCGGTGCCGTTCTGCTCGGCCTGGAAGGCGGTACGGGTACCGGCGTACCGTTCCGTCAGATGGCCCCTGACCTGTTCTGCGGCGTGGCCGATGACCACGACCAGGTGCTCGGGGTCCAGCTCGCGCGCCGCGGTGACGACATGGCCCACAAGGGACCGCCCGCAGATGTCATGGAGGACCTTGGGGGTCTTGGACTTCATGCGGGTGCCCTCACCCGCTGCGAGGACGACGACGGCTGCCGGGCGGTTGGCGCTCACGGGTATGCCCTTCGGCTTCGGGTGGTGGACATCCGAAGGATACCGGGGCGTCTGACCAGCGAAATGACCAGGGAAACCCAAGATCCGCCCAAGAGCCGCCGGGCGGTGCGCGCCGCGGCGAAATGTCCCGGCTGTGTTCCCGAGCGGGTCCCGGGCGTGGCTCGGGGCGCGGGCCGTTACCCGGGTCGGGGCTCGGTTCTCGGTACGGGCCGGGGCATGGTCCGGAGTTCCGGCCTCCGAAGCCTCCGGGCCTCGGAACCTCTGCACCCCCCCGGAATCCCCGGAAACGGGCGCGGGGGCCCGCCCCCCACCCCCCGGGCCCCCCCCCCCCCCCGGGGGGGCGGGGCGGGGGGGCGCGGCCGTCCGGCGGCCCGGGAGGCAGGCCGCGCCGACGTCTTAGACCCACCACCACAGGTGAGCCCCGGG
>NZ_JBIWGU010000013.1:44499-232558 GCF_044763775.1 Streptomyces sp. NPDC094448
ACCCATCTCCGCTCCATCGAAGGCCGCCTTGACTCCACCTGGTGGTAGGGCCCCCCCCCCCCCCCCCCCCCCCCCCCCCCCGCCCGGGGGGGGGGGCCCCCGCCCCCCCCCGCCGGCCCCCCGCGCCCCCTGCCTGCGGATGCCGTGAGGCTCCCGCGGCGGTACGGCTCCCAGGGAAGGAATCGAACCCTCATTCAATGGACCAAAACCATTTGTCCTGCCATTAGACGACCTGGGATCGCCAACCCGAGGTGATACGGGTCTCATGACCGGGGAGCACCTGGGCAGCCCCTACTATGCCGTACGGGCAGCCTCCCCCGCGACGGTGTAAGGCGCCCGATCCCCGCCGCCCGTCCCGAACCGGCCGCCGCGGCACCGGGTTCCGGCCCTTCGGCAGCGGCCCGCCGGGCTCCGGCACCGGCTTCCCGCCCCCGGTCGTGGCGGGCGGCCGGAACCGGCCCGAGGGCCGTGATATCCCGGGGAATCGCGGAAAACACCCCGGGTGTTCGGTGCCCGCCGCCCGTAGGGTGGACGGCATGACCATAACGGGGGCACACCGGGACGCCGCGGGCACGAGGCCCCGCGTCGGGGGGTGGTGGGAACGCCGGCGGAGCGCCGCGCTGGACGTGGGGCTCGCCCTGGTGTCCGCGGTGGAGTGCGCCTTCGAGGGCGCGAGATTCGCGGACGGTACGGGCGCCCCGCTGCCGCTCGGGGTGCTGTTCGGCGTGCTGGCCGGATCCGTGCTGGTCGTACGGCGCCGGTGGCCCATCGCGGTCGTGCTCGTCGGCATCGCGATCACGCCCGCCGAGATGGGCTGGCTGATGACCCTCGTCGGCCTCTACACCCTCGCCGCGTCCGAGGTCCCCAAGCGGATCACGGCCACGCTGACGAGCATGTCGCTGGTCGCCATGTTCATCGTGGCCTACGCCCAGATGGCACAGGACGTACGGGACGCGCCGGAGGACTTCGGCGACCCCGGCGTCTGGTTCGTCCCCGCCATGTCCTCCTTTGTCGCCGTCGGCCTGTCCCTGCCACCGGTCCTCTTCGGCCTCTATATAGGTGCCCGGCGCCGGCTGATGGAGAGCCTCCGGGAGCGCGCCGACAGCCTGGAGGCCGAGCTGTCCCTCCTCGCCGACCGCGCGGAGGAGCGTGCCGAATGGGCGCGTACGGAAGAACGCACCCGGATCGCGCGCGAGATGCACGACGTCGTCGCCCACCGGGTCAGCCTCATGGTCGTCCACGCCGCGGCCCTCCAGGCCGTCGCGCTCAAGGACCCCCCGAAGGCCGTCAAGAACGCCGCCCTCGTCGGGGACATGGGGCGCCAGGCACTGACCGAACTGCGGGAGATGCTCGGGGTGCTCCGGGCGGGCGAGGCCGACCGGCCCCGGAGCGCGGTGATACCACTGGCCGCGGTGGGCGTCGCGGCGGCAGCGGCGGCAGCGGCGGCCGCCGGGGGCGATACGGACGGCCCCTGCATCGCGGACGTCGAGGGCCTCGTGGGCCAGTCCCGGCAGGCGGGGATGGCCGTCGAGTACCTGGTCCACGGCGAGGCCCGCGGCTACGCCCCCGAGGTCGAGCAGACCGCCTACCGCGTGGTGCAGGAGGCGCTGACCAACGTCCACAAGCACGCGGCCGGGGCGAAGGTCCTGGTCCGGCTGGCGCACCGGGAGGAGGAGGTCGCCATGCAGGTCGAGAACGGCGCCCCGGACGCGGCGGGCGGCGCCCCCGGCGCGGACCTCCCCAGCGGGGGCAACGGCCTGGTGGGCATGCGGGAACGGGTCCACGGCCTGGGCGGCGTCTTCGTCTCGGGCACGACGGACGCGGGAGGCTTCCGCGTCTCGGCGGTCCTTCCGACGGTGGCGCCTCCCGCTGTGGGGTAGCCCGGGGCCCCCGGGGCTGGATTGCCCGCGGGGTACGGGCCGCTCCTGCACCTCAATCGCCGACGGGGCTCAAGAAGCCGGAGTCATCGCGGCTCCGGGGTGCAGGCCCTTCGGTGGTCGGATCGCGTCACTCCGTGGGGTAGGCGCGGGGTTTTGCCGGGTGCGGGTGGGTCGGTGGCCTCAGAGCTCACCAGCAGGAGGCACCCCCCCGGCCAGGCCCCGGAGGCCCCGGCTAGCCCGGGGTGAGCCGGGCCGGGACGCGGCCCGAGAGCAGATGGGTGAGCGCCGCGTCCACGCTCGGCCCCACGTACCAGTCGCCCGTGTGGTCCACGCTGTACACCCGCCCCCGTACATCCACCGCGAGGACCGCCTGGTCCTCCCCCTCCGCGCCCAGCGGCGCCAGCTCCGTGTCCAGCGCCCGCCCCAGATCGCCGAGGGTACGGGCGAGGTGGAGCCCGTACAGGGGGTCCACCCGCAGATCCGGCGGCGCCACCTGGCGGCCGGGCGCCGGAGCCGAGATCCGCAGTCCGCCGAATTCGGCCCACGCCTCGACCGCCGCCGGGAACACCGCGTGCCGGTGCCCCGCGGGCGACTCGTACGCGCGCAGCGTGTCCGCCCAGTGTTCGGCCAGCTTGATGTCCCAGCGGCCGGGCAGCCAGCCCGCGTTCCGGAGCGCGGCGTCGATGCCGACGGGGAAGCGTGTCGTACTCAGTCTGTCGGACATGGGCGGGTGGTCAGCCGTTCTCGGGGGCGGTGGGATCGACGGCGCGTACGCCGAAGTGGTCGAGCATCGCCGTACAGGACCGGCACGGCGGCGCGTAGCTGCCGTGCAGCGGATCTCCGTCCTCGCGGATCCGGCGCGCCGTCAGCCTGGCGTTCTTCAGGGCGCGTTTGGCCTCGCCGTACGTCATGGGCCTGCGCTGGGACCGTCTGGAGCGTTTCCCGTCGGCCTCGGTGAGCTGCCGGGACAGCAGCAGGGCCTCGGCGCAGCGTCCGGTGAATCGTTCCCGCTGGCTGCTGGTGAGGGTGTCGAGGAAGTCCTGGACGAGGGGGTGCAGGACCGGCGCGCGGTCCGCCTTCGCGGCGGTGGAGATGAGGACCGTACCGCGAACGGAGAGCGCCGCCGCGACCGTCGGCAGAATGCCGTCGCGGCGGTGACCGAGCACCGGTGTGTGCGTTCCCTCGTCGCTGCTCCAGCTGAGACGAGGATCACCCGTGTTGCTCTGTGTAAACGGTTGCGCTGTGTGCATGGTGCCGTGGTCCCTCCAGTGCACTCCCCCCGAGCAGGTAACAGCCTGCCAAATGCTGTGCTTACTGGGGAAGCTGGGGCGATGAAACGTGCTTTCCCGTCGGCGTTCGGTCACTCGGTCGTGACACTTGGTGAGCGTTCGGGACGGGGTCCGGCACGGAGTCCGGCGGCCCGGCGGAGCGCCGTGAGGACCGGTGCGGCGGTACGGCAGCGCCGGGGAAGCGCCGGGCGACGCCGCCGACCCCACCGCATAGGCTGTCCCGGACAGTCAGTAGCCAGCAGGGGGTGCAGATCCCATGACGACAGGGACGACAGGCAGGCAGGGGCCGGGGGCCCCGCCTCCGGGCCCCGATGCCCAGTCGCCCGCCGGGCCGCCGAACGCGGCCTACGCCGGTCAGGTCGTGCACTTCCCGGATCCGGTCCGGGCCTCCCGCCATCCCCGGGGGGTGCGCGTGGACGCCGACGGCTACCCGGACTTCACCCCGTACGCCCGTGCCGCCGCGGAGATCGCGGAACCGCCCGAGGGCTTCGGCATCGACGAGCTGCGTCTGACGGACTACGTATCGGCGAACGCCGCCCTCCACGCCGACGGCCACGAGTTCTGGGACGGCCTGTCCTCCGTCGCCACCCCCCACGGCTGGACCTGGCACCACGTCCGCGGCAGCCGCCGGATGGAGCTGATACCGGTCGAGGTCAAGGCGCTGCTGCGGCACCACGGCGGTCTCGCCACCGCGCCCGTCGACCACGGCAAGCGCGGCACCCGCCCGCTCCAGGAGACCCGCCCCGCCCATCTGCGCCTGCCCCGGCGGGGTACCGCCGTCGCCGAACCGCAACTCCTCGGCGTCGAGGAGGATCTCGGCTACCGCCTTCCCGGCGCCTACCGCGATTTCCTGAAGGCCGCGGGCGGCTGCGCCCCGGTGGGGCCGGCTCTCGACCCCGAGCTGGGGCTCCTGGTCGACCAGCCGTTCTTCACGGTCCGCGACGAGGCCGCCGCCGACGATCTCGTCTATGTCAACAAGTGCCTGCGCGACCATCTCACCAAGGACTACCTCGGCATCGCCTATGTCCAGGGCGGGCTGCTCGCGGTGAAGGTGCGGGGCACGGCGACCGGTTCGGTCCGGTTCTGCGCGTACGACGATATCCGCGACCGGGACGGCGAACCCGCCGACCAGCGGGTGGAGCGACTGCTCCAGCACTGCGGCGACGATTTCGACGCCTTCCTCGGGCGGCTCGCGGGCAGTCCGCCCGAGCTGGAGACCGTGGCGGGCCTGATGGTCGACGGCGGTTTCGCCCGGGCCGTGCCCGTGTCCGCGACCGATGCACCGGATGGGGAGTGACGCGGCGATGGTGACGTTCGCGCAGGCGCAGGAGCGCGCCGAGGAGTGGATCAACGGCGATGTCCCCGCCTACCAGCACCGCGAGGTGCGGGTACGGGAGTTCGACCTGGGGTTCGTGGTGTGGGCGGAGGACCGCGAGGGCGGTGTCCGTTCGGACGGCGGCAGCCAGCGGATGGTCATCGCCCGGACCGGCGGTGAGACCACGCTCTGGCCCGGACTGCCGGTCGGTGAGGTCATCCGGCGGTACGAGGAGGAGTACGGCGGCCCCGCCGACGCACCGCCGCCCGCCGCCCCCGAGCGCCCGCGGCGGATCGACCTGAACCAGACGTCGTTCCTGATCACCCCGCCGGAGTGGCTCCAGGAGGCCGCGGACCGTGCGGCTCCCGTGCCGGGTGCGGCGGATGCCTCGGATGCCACCGGTGCCACAGGTGCCACCGGTACCGGGGACACGGTCGGTGACGCCCCGTCGCCCGTGCCTGTGGTCGCGGACGCGGTGCCGGAGCCTGAGCCCGCCGATGCCGTGCCGGGCGCCGCCCTGACCCCGCCGCCCCCCGCGGACACCCCCGCCGACACCGCCGGGAGTGCCTGGCCCACGCCCAGCCAGGGCAGTCCGGCCGTCGGCGCCGGTGACGGGTCCGTACCGCTGCCGGTGACCGTGCTCGAATCGCCCGCCGATCCCGAGGAGGACGCGGCTGCCGCCGAGCTGCCGACCGCGCTCATGGAGGGCGGCAGCCAACTCCCGCCCACTGCCGTCGAGAGCGCGATGAAGCCCGTCGCCTCCACGCCCGCCTCGCCCCCCGCCGTACCGGAGACTCAGGCTTCGGCCACGCCCCCGCCCGTACCTCCGGGGCCGCCCGGACCGCCCGGACCGCTGCCGGGCGCCACCCCGGCTTTGGCGACTCCCCTGGTACGTCCCGCGGCGGGCGCCGCCGACATCGCCGATGCCGCCACCGCCAAGGCCGCGCCCCCGCGGCGCCCCGGCAGCCCTTCAACGAGCCTGCCGACCCCGCCGACCCCGCCGCCCCCCGGTCCGCCCGGTCGACCGGGACAGTCCGGACAGTCGGTGGGGGGATACACCCCTACCCAGCTCGTCTCCCAGGTGACCCCCGACCCGACTCCGCCGCCCGGCCCTCCGCCCGCGCCCCCGGGGCCCGGGGGAGAGGTCCACCACGCCCCGACCATGTTCGCCCGGCCGAACCCGCCCGGCCCCGGCGCGCCCCCACCGCCCCCGGGAGCACCCGGGGTTCCCGGCGCCCCTGGCGCGTCCGGCGTCCCCGGCTTCCCCGGTGTCCCCGGAGCCTCTGGTGCCACGCCCCCGCCGCCGGGTCCCCCCGGCGCACCCTCCGCGCCCGGACGGCCCCCGATGGCCGGACCGCCCGCGCCTCCCGGCCCGCCGCCCCCGGCACCGGGTGCGTACGGCTACCCCCAGCAGCCGTCCGGCGTACCGACTGTCGGCCCCGGCTACCAGGCCGTCCTGCGCTACCGCGCCCCCGACGGCTCCGAGGCGCAGATCATCCGCCGCAGCGCCCCCGGCACTCCCCACCCGGAGTGGCAGATCCTCCACGAGCTGCGCGCCATGAACGTCCCGCCCAACCAGGTGCTGGGGCTCCACACCGAACTGGAGTCCTG
Organism: Streptomyces sp. NPDC094448; assembly: GCF_044763775.1. Taxonomy (NCBI): domain Bacteria; kingdom Bacillati; phylum Actinomycetota; class Actinomycetes; order Kitasatosporales; family Streptomycetaceae; genus Streptomyces; species Streptomyces sp. NPDC094448. The sequence goes on from NZ_JBIWGU010000013.1 coordinate 50,595, forward strand.
CGAACTGCCCGGCGGGTACTGCGCCCGTATGATCCGGGAGACCTGGCCGCAGGCACGGATCACCAGCATCGCCCCGTACGGCCGCGACCACGCCGGACGGCAGGACGGCATGCGGCAGTTGATCACCCACCAGGGGGAGCTGCACCAGGTCGCCGACGGGCCCGCCAGGCCCGCGCCGGTCCGGGTCCCGCTGCCGCAGGTCCAGCCCGCGCCGCCGGTGCCGCCGCAGGGCGTCGCGCACGAGCTGCTCAACGCCTTCGGGCCGCAGGGCATCCTCCGCTTCGACCAGCGGGCGGTCTCCCGCCAGGGCGTACCGGACATCGTCGCCGCGACCCTCGTGTACGCCGGGCTGCCCGGGGACTTCAACCCCTTCTTCTGGGCCCAGCCCGCCCGGCCGGTCATCCCCACGCTGGCCGAACTCGCCGCCCAGCGGCAGGTGCAGGCCGCGCCGGACGCCAACTCCTATCTGGTCGTCGGCAGCGACTTCGGCCGGGCGATCTGTGTGCAGTACGGCACGGCGAACATCGTGGCCGTCCCGGTCGAAGCCGGTCCGGGTGGAGCGGCGACCGCGCCGCAGTTCGTCAACACCGGACTGCCCGAGTTCGTCCGCTGCATGGCCCTGCTGGGGCAGATGTGGCGGCTGAGGTACGGGCTCAACCCGGAGCAGGCGGGCCGCTGGACCGTCGACTTCCAGGCGTATCTGGCCGCGCTCGACCCGGCGGCCCTGGCATCGCCGGAGAGCTGGTGGTCCGTACTGCTGGAACAGATGTGGGACGGCCTGCTGTAGCGGTCGTACGTGTTTCTGCGAGGCGCTGTGGACGGGGCGCCGGTTCTCCGGGACCGGCGCCCCGTTCGTCTTTTCGGTCCCCTTGGTGGCCGTTCCGAGTGTCGTCATGTGACCACTTAGTCCGTATCGCGGATGATATGCGAACTGTTTGTGTTGTTCGTCATGTCATCGGTCACGGGAGACGAAGGGGTCGCAGGATGACCATCACAGAAGCCCGCACACCACAGCCTCCCTCGACTCCCGCGCCGCCTTCCGTCCCGCCCGCCGTCTCCGCCCGCGGTTTCGACGTCGCGCGCCGCGGCTACCGCGCCGACCAGGCCGACGAGTACCTCGACAGGCTCTCCGGCGAGCGTGACGCCGCCTGGGAGCGGGTGGCCCGGCTGACCGTGCTCGCCCGGCGGATGGACGCGGACCTCACCCGGCTGCGCGAGACCGCGGAGGAGGCCTCGCCGCAGACGTACGAGGCCCTCGGCGCCCCCGCCCGCGAACTGCTCGCGGTCACCTGGGAGACCGCCGACCACGTCCGCACCTCCGCCCGCGACGAAGCCGAGCGCACCACGGGTGAGGCGGAGCAAGCGGCCCGGCGCCTCGCCGACGAGGCCGGGGCGGAGGCCGGAGCCGCACTGGCCGGGGCCGAGGAGCACGCCCGGCGCCTGACCACCGCCGCCAGGACCGCGGGCGGCAGGCTTCTCATGGACGCCCGCCGGGACGCCACCGCGGCGCGCGCCGAGGCGACGGTCGTCTGGGAGTCGATGCGGGAACGCTCCGAGCACATGCTCGCCGTGCTGGAGGCCGAACAGGCCGACCGGTGGGCGGAGGTGGACCGCGACGCCGAACGCCGGGCGGCCGCGGGGGACGAGCGGAGGGCGGGCGCGGAGGAGCGGGCGGCGGCGCTGCTGCGGGAGGCGGAGCGGGAGCTGGCGGAGGCGGAGGAGTACGCGCGGCGCACGAACGAGGAGTCGGAGGCGCGGGCGGAGGCGCTGCGGGCGGGGGCGCAGGGGGAGGCGGAGGCGGTGGCCCGTGAAACGGAACGCATTCTGTCCACGCACGCGACGCAGCGCGAGGAGGCGCTGGCCCCGCTGAAGCTGCTCCAGGACTCCCTCCCGACGGTGACGCCTCCGGCTGGGGGGTAGCCCGGGGCGGGGCCGCGTTCCGCCGGGGGCGGCCCCGCCCGCATGGTGCGGGTTTCTCCGGCGGTCGGGTCGCGTCACTCCGTGGGGTAGGCGCGGGGTATTGCCGGGTGCGGGTGGGTCGGTGGCCTCCGGGCTCGCCTCCTCGCGGCCTGCGATGCACCGCCCCGAAGCGCGTCCGGTCTTGTCGCCCACGGCTGCGGGGGCGACCCTGCACCCCCCTCCCACCTGATCCCGACATGATCAGGTGCCCAAGGATCTCTGTTTGCCGCGGGAGCTTCACTCTCCAGGGGCGGAGAGGCAGGTAACCCAGGGACGCGAGGAACTGCGCGAACGGCCCACGACGGCCCGCGGTCGGAAATGCACCCCCGCCAGGCACGGCGCTCCCCGGGGAGGGAAGAAGGGGCGCTGGGGGTCCTCCCGCGCCGCCAGGCATAGGGGCGCGGGGAACTGCGCGACCATCCACATCCGGGCCGCAGCCGGAACACAGCCCTGCCGGGCACGGCGCTTCCCGGACAAGACGCGGCGCACGGGACTGGGCGCCCCCCCCACACCCGGGGCTCGGGGAACCCCGACAGTCGCGGCCCGTCCTCCTAGGGGACGCCTCCACCTCTGGGTGGAGAAGCCCTAGGGGGAGCGCCCTAGAGCACGGCCTGCCGCATTCGTTCCGAGGGACGACGAACCCTCCGGCCTCCGTTCTTTAACTTGGTCTTACGGCGCACCGGGGGGTGGGGTAAACCCCCGCATCAACACGGTGACTCGCACCAGCGCGCCGACCCCGCCCCGCCGACAGACTCTTTACCAAGGCAGTTGGCGACAGCAGACCGCGCACCCATCGAGGAGACCGACCGTGACTACGGCCACGACCATTTCGCCCCACGGGGCCACCGGAGAGCGTTCGGCCGTCGCCGCGCGCGGACGGCAGATCGTCAAGGCCTACGGCTCGGGCGAGACCCGTGTCGTCGCCCTCGACCAGGTCGACGTGGACATCGCCCGCGGGCAGTTCACCGCCATCATGGGCCCGTCGGGCTCGGGCAAGTCGACGCTGATGCACTGCCTCGCCGGGCTGGACACCGTCACGTCCGGCCAGATCTATCTGGACGATACGGAGATCACCGGCCTGAAGGACAAGAAGCTGACGCAGCTCCGCCGGGACCGGATCGGTTTTATTTTCCAGGCGTTCAATCTGCTGCCGACGCTCAACGCCCTGGAGAACATCACGCTGCCCATGGACATAGCGGGCCGCAAGCCGGACGGCGCCTGGCTGAACCGGGTGGTGGAGACCGTCGGTCTCACCGGCCGGCTGAAGCATCGGCCGACGCAGCTCTCCGGTGGGCAGCAGCAGCGTGTGGCCGTCGCCCGGGCGCTCGCCGCCAGGCCGGACATCATCTTCGGGGACGAGCCGACGGGGAATCTGGACTCCCGCGCCGGTGCCGAGGTGCTGAGCTTCCTGCGGCGCTCGGTCGACGAGCTGGGGCAGACCATCGTGATCGTCACCCATGACCCGGTGGCCGCCTCGTACTCGGACCGGGTGCTGTATCTCGCGGACGGCCGGATCGTCGACCAGATGTTCCGGCCCACCGCCGAGGCCGTGCTGGACCGGATGAAGGACTTCGACGCCCGGGGGCGTACCTCGTGACCATGTTCAAGACGTCCCTCAGGAACTTCTTCGCCCACAAGGGGCGGATGGCGCTTTCGGCGACAGCCGTGCTGCTGTCGGTGGCCTTCGTCTGCGGCACCCTGGTGTTCACCGACACCATGAACACGACGTTCGACAAGCTCTTCGCGGTCACCTCCTCCGATGTCACCGTCTCCCCGAAGGAGCCGGAGGAGGGCGAAGAGGCCCCGGCCACCGGCCGCCCCGACACCCTGCCCGCGTCGCTGGTGGAGAAGGCCGGTTCGGCCGAGGGCGTCCAGGACGCCGTGGGCATGGTCCACACCACGGCCGTGACCATCGTCGACAAGAAGAACAAGAACATCGGCGCCACCGGCGGCGGCCCCACCATCGCGGGCAACTGGACCGAGGTCGATCTGAAGACCTTCGACATCAGCTCCGGACAGGCCCCGCGCAGCCCCACGGAAATCATGGTGGACAAGGACACCGCCGAGAAGAAGAAGCTGAAGATCGGCGACCCGATCCGCACCATCACGGTGGACGGCGACTTCACCGCCACCATCAGCGGGATCATGGCCTTCAAGGTCACCAACCCCGGTGCTGCCATGGTGGTCTTCGATACCGCCACCGCCCAGCGCCAACTGCTCGGCAAAGAAGGCCTCTTCACCCAGATCGCGGTGACCGCGAAGGACGGCGTCTCCGACGACCGGGCCAAGCAGAACCTCGCCGCCGCCCTCGGCGCCGGCTACGACCTCAAAACCGCGGACGAGGAGGCCGACGCGGGCCGCAAGGAGGTCGGTTCCTTCCTCAACGTCATGAAGTACGCGATGCTCGGCTTCGCCGGGATCGCTCTCCTCGTCGGCATCTTCCTGATCGTCAACACCTTCTCCATGCTGGTTGCCCAGCGCACCCGTGAGATCGGCCTGATGCGGGCCATCGGCTCCAGCCGCAAGCAGGTCAACCGCTCCGTTCTCATCGAGGCCGTACTGCTCGGCATCGTCGGCTCCGCCCTCGGCGTCGCGGCCGGTGTCGGTATCGCCGTCGGTCTGATGAAGTTGATGGGCAACATGGGGATGAACCTCTCCACCGACGACCTGACGGTGAAGTGGACGACACCGGTCGTCGGCGTGGTCCTCGGGGTCGTCGTGACGATCGTCGCCGCGTACGTCCCGGCCCGCCGGGCGAGCAGGATCTCCCCGATGGCCGCGCTCCGCGAGACCGGCGTCCCGGCCGACGGCAAGTCCGGCCGGGTGCGGGCCGCCGTCGGGCTGCTGCTCACCGCGGGCGGCGCCCTGGGGCTGATCGCGGCGACCCAGGCGGACAAGGCATCCGAGGGCTCCATGGTCCTCGCCGTCGGTGTGGTGCTCTCCCTGCTGGGTTTCATCGTGATCGGCCCGCTGCTGGCGGGGGTGGTCGTCCGTGCCCTCAGTGTGGTGGTGCTCCGCGCCTTCGGCCCGGTCGGCCGGATGGCCGAGCGCAACGCCCTGCGCAATCCGCGCCGCACGGGTGCCACCGGCGCCGCGCTGATGATCGGACTCGCCCTGGTCGCAGGCCTCTCGGTGGTCGGCTCCTCCATGGTCGCCTCCGCGACGGAGGAGCTGGACAAGTCGGTCGGCGCGGACTTCATCATCCAGGCGCAGCCGGGCCAGCCGGTCGTGCCCAAGGCGCTGGAGGCGGTGCGCAAGACCGAGGGCATCGCGTACGTCACCGAGTACCGCGACATCCCCGCCGAGGTCACCGCCCCTGACGGCAGCTCGGAGAAGATGACGCTGGTCGCCACCGATCCGACCTACGCCAAGGACCTCCGGAAGGAGATGGTCGCGGGCAAGCAGTCGGACGCCTACCGCAAGGACTCCCTGTCGGTCGGCGAGGAGTACGCCGAGAAGCACGGGCTGAAGGTGGGCTCCGAGCTGACCGTCGCCTTCAGCGGCGCGCGGCCCGCGCAGCTGACGGTCCGGGCGATCACCTCCGACGACAGCGCCATGGAGCAGGGCGCGATCATCCTGAGCACGGAGACGGCCCGCAGCCACATACCTGCGGCGAAGCTGCCGCAGAACTTCATGCTCTTCGCCTCCGCGAAGGACGGCCGGGCCCAGGAGACGTACGAGGCGCTGAAGACCTCACTGGAGCCGTATCCGCAGTACCGGGCCTCCAACCAGGCGGACTTCAAGGAGGACCTGAAGGACCAGGTCGGCCAGATGCTGAACCTCGTCTACGGTCTGCTGGCCCTGGCCATCGTCGTCGCCGTCCTCGGTGTGGTGAACACCCTGGCCCTGTCGGTGGTCGAGCGGACCCGTGAGATCGGTCTGATGCGGGCCATCGGCCTCTCCCGCCGCCAGCTGCGCCGCATGATCCGCCTGGAGTCCGTGGTCATCGCTCTCTTCGGCGCACTCCTCGGCCTCGGTCTGGGCATGGGCTGGGGCACGTCGGCGCAGAAGCTGCTGGCGCTCGAAGGACTGGGGGTGCTGGAGATCCCCTGGCCCACGATCGTCACGGTCTTCTTCGGATCCGCGTTCGTCGGCCTGTTCGCGGCGCTGGTCCCGGCGTTCCGCGCGGGCCGGATGAATGTCCTGAACGCGATCGCCAGCGAGTAGGCCCGGCGGCTCCGGCCGCCCGACCACGGGGGACGGGGCCCGGTGCCCGAGCATTCCGCTCGGGCACCGGGCCCGCTGCCGTGGCCGCGCCGGTGGGCTGGTCAGCCGCCGAGCAGTTGGAGGAGCTGCCGCGCCAGGGAGAGTACGGATTCCCCCAGCGTTCCGGCAGTCGCGGCGACACCGATGATCGCCATCAGCGCGTTGCGCCGGTTCTGCGGCTGGGCTTCGGGCTCGGCCAGAACGCCCAGCGCCTCGTCGAGGGTTCGGCCGTCTCCCTCGGGGATCCCGGCCCGCAGTCCCGCGAGCAGCGGCCGCAGCTCCCGGAGTCCGGCGTCGAAGGAGACGGGGGCGGTGGTGCGCTGGTCGTAGGAGATGCCCCTGTTCCCGGTGCCGCCGTACATGTTCACGGTGTTGTGGTGCTCCTGGAAGCCGCTGCCGCTCGTCATCCGCTCACTCCCGTGTTCCCGTTTCCGCCGAACATGTTGACGTTGTTGTTGTACTGGTAGTTCCGCATATTGCCCATGACCAGGGTCTGCACCGTGAGTTGGAACTCGGTCTCGGGGTGCTCCAGGGCGTGGGCGATCCTGAGGGTGATCCGGTGGAGTTCCGCACGGTCCCGGCCGGGAAGCACCGCGGCCGGCGGGCCGCTGGTCTCGATGACCAGGACATCACGGCTGGGGCTCAGGACGATGACGAGCGTCCGGATGACGAGTGCGATCGTGCCGAGGACGGCCAGCACCCAGATCGTCGTCAGGAGTGCCGAGGCACCGGAGGGTTCGTCCGAGCCGTAGCCGCCGCTGGGTGCCGTCGCCTCCTCCAGGAGTCCGATGATGATGAACACAGGGACGAGGACGACCAGGACCTTGACGAGGGTCAGTACCGCTCGCTTCCGGTCCGGTGCGAGCATCGTGGTGTGGACCCGGGTGATGTTCTGGAGCGGATACACGGCCTGGTCGACCCAGAGCAGCCGCTGGGTGACCCGGATGCCGACCGTGCGGTAGGCGCCGTCCGCGGGGAAGCGCTCCGGCCCCGCCGGGTCGGGCGGAAGTCCGGGCGCGGGAGGGTGCCGGGGCGCCGGTGGGCTCCCCGCGGGCGGCCGGGGCGGATTGCGCCAGGGCTGCTGGGGCGGTGGATCCGGGGCCGGATCGGGTTGGGACATCGTTCCCCCGGGGTGAGAAGAGGCTGGGGCGGTACGGGTCCTGTGCCGGGGGTCGGCTCCTGAGATCGCCGCTGGGGCGCGACCGGGGCCGGACCGGGGCATCAGGAGATGACTACACCAGGGTTCCCGGTGCCGTCGAGCAGATTGACCTCGTTGCTGATGTGGCACCTCCGGGGATCACCGATCACCGGCGTTGCCACCGTCATCCGGAGTTCGGTGTCCGGATCCTCGACGGCCCGGATGATCCGGGCGCGGATCTCCCGCATCCGCTCCGGCTTCCGGCCCGTAATCACCGCCTTCGGCGCCCCGGCCGTCCCGGCGCAGCGGGATGGCCGTCATCGCGCTGTCACGGACCGTGGCCGGTCCCTGTCGCCGGGCGCGCGGGGCCCCGGGCGCGGGCGTAGGCTGGGGAGACCCCGGCCCGTCGCACGTGCCGGGTCGTTCGCGTTGCCCGTTGGCCGCAGCGCTGCCCGTACCCGTCGGATCGCATCACCGGGATGGAACGTCTTTCATGAGCCTGCACGGTCTGCTGGACGCAGTCGTACGTGACCCCGCGCTCGCCGAGGCCGTCGAGGCCGCCCGTGGCGCCGGACGGATGCACGTGGATCTGGTGGGGCCGCCCGCCGCCCGGCCCTTCGCCGTCGCCGCGCTGGCCAGGGACGCCGGGCGGACCGTTCTCGCGGTCACCGCGACCGGCCGGGAGGCCGAGGACCTCGCCGCGGCCCTGCGCTCCCTGCTGCCCGAGGACTCCGTCGCCGAGTACCCCGCCTGGGAGACCCTGCCCCACGAGCGCCTCTCGCCCCGCTCCGACACGGTGGGCCGCCGGCTCGCCGTGCTCCGACGGCTGGTCCACCCCTCCGCCGACGATCCGGCCGCCGGGCCCGTCTCCGTGGTGGTCGCCCCGATCCGCTCCGTACTCCAGCCGCAGGTCAAGGGCTTGGGGGAGCTGGTTCCCGTGGCCCTGCGCACCGGCGAGCAGGCCGATCTGAACGAGGTCGTCGACGCGCTCGCCGCCGCCGCGTACGCCCGGGTGGAGCTGGTCGAGAAGCGTGGCGAGTTCGCCGTCCGCGGCGGCATCCTGGACGTCTTCCCGCCCACCGAGGAGCACCCCCTGCGGGTGGAGTTCTGGGGCGACGACATCGAGGAGATCCGCTACTTCAAGATCGCCGACCAGCGGTCGCTGGAGGTCGCCGAGCACGGTCTGTGGGCCCCGCCCTGCCGTGAGCTGCTGCTCACCCCCCAGGTCCGGGAGCGGGCCGCCGCGCTCGCCGAGGCCCACCCCGAGCTGGGCGAACTCCTCGGCAAGATCGCGGAGGGGATCGCGGTCGAGGGCATGGAGTCCCTGGCGCCGGTCCTCGTCGACGATATGGAGCTGCTGCTCGACGTCCTCCCGGACGGCGCGATGGCCCTGGTCTGCGACCCCGAGCGGGTCCGGACCCGGGCGGCCGACCTGGTCGCCACCTCGCGCGAGTTCCTGCACGCCTCCTGGGCGGCGACCGCGGGCGGCGGCGAGGCGCCGATCGACGTCGGCGCGGCGTCGCTGTGGAGCATCGCGGACGTCCGCGACCGGGCCCGCGAACTGGACATGATGTGGTGGACGGTGGCGCCGTTCGCCGCCGACGAGGAGCTGTCCGAGGACACCGTCAAGCTCGGGATGCACGCCCCGGACTCGTACCGCGGCGACACCGCCCGCGCCCTCGCCGACACCAAGGGCTGGCTGGCCGACAACTGGCGTACGGTCTTCGTCACCGAGGCCCACGGCCCGGCCGCCCGCACCGTCGAGGTCCTCGGCGGCGAGGGCGTCCCGGCCCGGCTCGACACCGACCTCACCGAAATCGCCCCCGGGGTCGTCCAGGTGGCGACCGGCTCCATCGACTACGGCTTCATCGACCCCGGGCTCCGTCTCGCCGTCCTCACCGAGACCGACCTCACCGGCCAGAAGGCCGCGGGCAAGGACGGCCGGCGGATGCCGACCCGCCGCCGTAAGACGATCGACCCGCTGACCCTGGAGACCGGCGACTACATCGTCCACGAGCAGCACGGTGTGGGCCGCTACATCGAGATGGTGCAGCGGACCGTCCAGGGCGCGACCCGCGAGTACCTCGTCGTCGAGTACGCCCCCGCCAAACGCGGCCAGCCCGGCGACCGGCTCTACATCCCCACCGACCAGCTGGAGCAGATCACCAAGTACGTCGGCGGCGAGGCCCCCACCCTGCACCGTCTCGGCGGCGCGGACTGGACCAAGACCAAGGCGCGGGCGAAGAAGGCCGTCAAGGAGATCGCCGCCGATCTGATCCGGCTCTACTCGGCCCGGATGGCGGCCCCCGGCCACACCTTCGGCCCCGACACCCCCTGGCAGCGGGAGCTGGAGGACGCCTTCCCGTACGCGGAGACCCCCGACCAGCTCTCCACCATCGCCGAGGTGAAGGAGGACATGGAGAAGTCGGTCCCCATGGACCGGCTGATCTGCGGCGACGTCGGCTACGGCAAGACGGAGATCGCGGTACGGGCCGCGTTCAAGGCCGTCCAGGACGGCAAGCAGGTCGCCGTCCTCGTCCCGACGACGCTGCTGGTGCAGCAGCATTTCGGCACCTTCTCCGAGCGGTACTCGCAGTTCCCGGTGAACGTCCGCGCGCTGTCCCGCTTCCAGTCCGACACCGAGGCCAAGGCCACCCTGGAGGGCCTGCGGGACGGCATGGTCGACGTCGTCATCGGCACCCACCGGCTGTTCTCGTCCGAGACCAAGTTCAAGGACCTCGGGCTGGTCATCGTCGACGAGGAGCAGCGGTTCGGCGTCGAGCACAAGGAGCAGCTGAAGAAGCTCCGGGCCAACGTCGACGTACTGACGATGTCCGCGACGCCGATCCCGCGGACCCTGGAGATGGCGGTAACCGGCATCCGCGAGATGTCGACGATCACCACCCCGCCGGAGGAGCGGCACCCGGTCCTCACCTTCGTCGGCCCGTACGAGGAGAAGCAGATCGGCGCCGCGATCCGCCGCGAACTCCTCCGCGAGGGGCAGGTCTTCTACATCCACAACCGGGTCGAGTCCATCGACCGGGCGGCGGCCCGGCTCCGGGAAATCGTGCCGGAGGCACGGATCGCCACCGCTCACGGCCAGATGTCGGAGAACGTACTCGAACAGGTCGTCGTCGACTTCTGGGAGAAGAAGTTCGACGTCCTGGTGTCCACGACGATCGTCGAGTCCGGTATCGACATCTCCAACGCCAACACCCTGATCGTGGAGCGCGGCGACAACTTCGGCCTCTCCCAGCTGCACCAGTTGCGCGGCCGGGTGGGCCGGGGCCGGGAGCGGGGGTACGCGTACTTCCTCTACCCGCCGGAGAAGCCGCTCACCGAGACCGCCCACGAACGCCTCGCCACCATCGCCCAGCACACCGAGATGGGCGCGGGCATGTACGTGGCGATGAAGGACCTGGAGATCCGCGGCGCGGGCAACCTCCTCGGCGGCGAGCAGTCCGGCCATATCGCGGGCGTCGGTTTCGATCTGTACGTACGGATGGTGGGCGAGGCGGTCGCCGACTACCGGGCGTCCCTGGAGGGCGGCGCGGAGGAGGAGCCCCCCCTGGAAGTCAAGATCGAACTCCCGGTCGACGCGCATGTCCCGCACGACTACGCCCCCGGCGAGCGCCTCCGCCTCCAGGCCTACCGGTCGATCGCCGCGGCCAATTCGGAGGAGGACGTCAAGGCGGTACGCGAGGAGCTGACCGACCGCTACGGCAAGCTGCCCGAGCCTGTGGAGAACCTCCTCCTGGTCGCCGGCCTGCGGATGCTGGCCCGCGCCTGCGGCGTCGGCGAGATCGTCCTCCAGGGCAACAACATCCGCTTCGCCCCGGTGGAACTGCGGGAATCGCAGGAGCTGCGCCTGATGCGGCTCTACCCGCGCACGGTCGTGAAGCCGGCCGCGAACCAGATCCTGGTCCCGCGCCCGACGACCGGCAAGATCGGCGGAAAGCCGGTGGTGGGGCGGGAGCTGCTGGCGTGGACGGGCGAGTTCCTGACGACGATCCTGGGGAGCTGACCAGGGGCCCGGACCGGTGGGGCACGGGGCTGATTCCGAGCCTGTGGCCTGACCGGTCCGGGGCCGAGCGCCCCACCCCGGACGGTCAGGCCATGCTGGTGAGTAGCTGCTGCGCGAGGCTGCGGAGTGGCCGAGTGAGATGGGGATGGTCGCCCAGCCCGGACCGGTGGAGGAGGCGGGCGGCGACATACAGCTGGGCGCGGCGCCCGTCGGACGTGGCGAGGACGGGAAAGTGGTCGCGGACCTTCTGCGCGAGTGCCGGGGAAGTGAGGCTGTAGCAGTAGAGAGTGGCTGCGTCCGTTCCCAGAGGGCCCTTGCCCCAAAGTTCCCAGTCGAGTACCGAGAGGGGGGTGAGGAGATTGGCCCAGTGCAGGTCGCCATGGACCGTCTCCCAATTCCGGATCCGGATGACGACCTCTTCGCCGAAAGCCGCGCGTACCCGCTGGTCGACCTTTTCCTGATCGGCGTTGATGCGGTCGGTCGCTGTTGCGGCCAGACGCCGGACGGCTTGCTGGAGGCCCTTCCACCAGATGCCGGACGGGTCGAGTCCGGATGGCGCTGTGTCGGTCGGTGAACAGGGCGTTCCGGATACATAGGTCATCATTTCGGCGCGCTGCCGCCGCCAGTCGCCTTCAGCCCATTCGTGGACCCTGAGGACTTGGGGTTTGGGAATGCCTGTCAGCACATTGGCATCGGTGTTCCCTGTCCAACCACGGCCGTGGGCCCACTCGGTCTGCTCGGAGACGACCCGCAGCCAGCGGATGCCGTCCGGACTGTCCGCCGCAGAGCTGATGGAACGATCGCGCCAGCCGAAGACGGGCGGGCCCGTGACCGTGAGGCCGAAATGGCCAGCGGCATGGTCGAGATTTCCGTACATCCAGCGGCGGAAACGACGGTCGGCCTCGGCTGCCTCGTCGGGATCGGCGGTGGTCACGGGACGATATGACGCAGATAGGCGGCAGGGTTGTTCAGGTAACGGCGCCAGTGGTCGACCAGTTCGAGGTCCTCCCAGGAAGTCCGGTGGAAACCGTGCTCGCCGACTTCGATGATGTCGGCGCCGGGAGTACTGGCCAAAATGGGTGAGTGAGTTGCGCACACCACTTGGGCCCCGCTCTCGCCGAGTCGGTGCATCAGGCCGACGAGCTGAAGGCACGAGCTGAAGGACAGGGCGGCTTCCGGCTCGTCCATGAGGTAGAAGCCTGGTGTGCCGAACATGGCCTGGAACATCGTGAGGAAGCCCTCACCATGACTCATGGCGCTGGTGTCCTCATCCCAGTACCCGGGTACGCCGCCCAGATTCTCGGTCATGTCGAAAGCGGTCTCGGCTCGTAGGAAGAAACCCTTCTTGTTTCTGCGTGGGCCGGCCAGCATCCGTGCCCCGGCCCGGGTGGTGTCCGCGCGCAGAATCTCACCCAGGGGCGTCTTGGTGGGGTCGGGCCGGCCGTGAACCCGAGCCAGCCGCCCACCCCTGGCATCCAGTTTGAAGCTCTCCGCGATGGCCTCGACCAGGGTCGACTTTCCCGAACCGTTCTCTCCGACGAGGAAGGTAACCGGTCGGGTAAAACTCATTCCGTCATTGAGGAGCTGAGCGACAGCGGGGACGGTAAAAGGCCACCGGTTCCGGTCTGCGCGGTCCGGCGCCAGCCCTTCGGGTACCGAGACCCGGTCAACGAACACGGTGCTCCTAGTCGTAGTTCGGCTGGCAGCCCCCCTTCGGCGTGCAGGGGCCCGTTCCCGTCGGCCAACAGGAGGGGGTGCAGGCCGGCCCGCACGACGGGCCGCACTTGGGATCGCAAGGCGTCGGTTTTGGCTTGCCTGCCCCGGCGATCTCACGGTCCGCGAATTCAGCGGCCAGTTGCTCCCGCACCCGCTGAGCCTCGGGGCTGGTCAGGATATCCCTCAGAGGGGCCGCCAGGACGTTTCCCACGGGCAGCCAGCGGGAGAAGACACAGGGCCATACCGAACCGTCAGGTGATACTGCTATCACCCCGGAGGCGCAGTGGCCGCAGAGCTGAGACATGTCCGGAACCCGGTCACGCGCGCCCCGCCCGACCTGGCGGAGCCGGTCCCTACCTATCCGACGGACTCCGAGGCCCCGCAGTTCCCGCTGGGCGGCGGTCACACGTTGGCCTGCTCGTACCTCGATGACGCCCGCGCGTAAAGGAATCCCCCGGTGGACGGCCTCCAGTATGTTCGCCCGGGTACGGCCGTAGCTCGGTCGACCCGTGACAGCCGCGTGCTCGGCCGGTTCGTCCGAGTAGTAGCTCGTCGCCAGGGAGACGCCGTTCCGCTGCAGAACAGGCCAGAGGTCTTCGGGGACGTGCACGAGATTGGAGAAGACTTCCACTCGCAGCCCGCTGTCGAGTGCGGATCCCATCAGCAGGGGAAGGCCGGGATGAAGCATGGGTTCCCCGCCGATGAACTGAACCGCTCCGACGCCCTCCGCTGCGAGCTGTGCGATCACCCGCAGCCAGTCCTGGGTCGCCATCCTTCCGTGGCCGTGCCGGGGCCCGGAGTCTGCATAGCAATGGTCACAGACCAGTTGGCACTCCGCCGTGATCTCCAGCCAGGCAAAGGTGATGCCGTTCAACGCTGACCTCCCCGGGGCGGAAGCGGCTCCACGAGGGCTGTAGCCGGAGCCCGAACATCCACGCCGGGCCGTGAGCAGAGCCGTCGGCGATCCGCCTGTTGTGCTCTGAGCCTGCCCGCCGTGCATGTCGGGACGCGCCCCGCGCGCCGGGGAGCCCGGTGGATGCGCCGCGCGCCGGGCTGCCCAGTCATTGCTGCCCGGACTCCACTGCCAGTACCGCCTGAAGTGGGGCTACCCGGTAGCTCGCGGCGCACGGTCAATACTCGAAGGGGAAAGCCCGTGGGTGGCCGAGTCCGGGAAGGGCGCACAGGTGCGCGAGGGAGCCCGGCGGAAGGTAAGCGCGCCGCCGGGCCCTTTTCCGTCCCCTACTGCGCGGGCGCCGCCACCAGGATCGCCCGCATTCGGGCCACCTGCTTGCGCCATTCCACCGCGTCCTCGCCCTCCCACAGGTCCGCGGACTCCGAGTCCGGGGCCGTGGTCCGGTCCAGGGCCGCGACGGCCAGGGGGCGCAGGTCGGGGGAGAGGACGGGGACGGGCTTCTTCGGGCCGTAGCTCGGGTCGACCGTCTCGCCGTCCGGGCACTGCGCCGCGACCAGCGCCGCCGCGGCGACCGCGCGGTTGCCCTCGTAACTGTCGAGGTAGTCCGATGCGGAGGTGTTCGCGGCCTCCGTGAGGGTGCGGCGGATCAGCTCCTCGCGCTGCTCCGGCTCCGCGTCGTCGAGGTGGCCCGAGAAGTCGGCCGCCGTGTCGTTGTCGAAGGGTCCGATGTCCCAGGCGCCCATGGTGCTGTCCCTCCCCTGGGGACCGGGCGCGTCGCCGCGCCGGTCCCGCCCCTGATATGTGCTCGGTCCGATCGTGACACGGGGCACTGACAATGCCGCTGCCAGGGGCGTCACCCGGCTGCCGCCGTCAGTACCCTGCCGGGGTGGAGAACAGTCGCAAGGCCCCCATAACGTATGCGATCGCCCTGCTCGGCGCGGCCGTGCTGGTCACCGGCTGCGAGGGCGGCGGGCCGCCGGGAGCGGAGGAGGCACGGGGGAGCGGGCCCGGCGCGGTCGGTCCGCCGGCCAATCCGGACGGTACGCGCCCCGGGCTCGCGCCCGTCGCCGACGCGGACCGGGCGGCGGCCCGGAAGCTGATCGGTTCGCTGGCCACCAAGGGCCGTGGGCCCGGGACGGGTTACGAGCGGGAGAAGTTCGGCCGGGCCTGGAGCGATACGGCCGACGGCGTACCGCTGGCCCGTAACGGCTGCGACACCCGGAACGACGTCCTCCGTCGCGACGGGCGGGAACTGCGGTTCCGGGACGGTTCGGACTGCGTCGTCGTTGCGATGACCCTCTCCGACCCATACACCGGCAAGGACATCGTCTGGAAGAAGGCGAAGGCCGCCGAGGTGCAGATAGACCATGTGGTGCCGCTGGCGTACGGCTGGCGGATGGGCGCCGCGCGCTGGACCGCGGACCAGCGGGAACGATTCGCCAATGACGCGCTCAATCTGCTCGCGGTCGACGGCCCGGCCAACCAGGCCAAACGGGACTCCGGCCCGGCGTCCTGGCTGCCGCCGAACAAGGCCGTCCGCTGTGCTTACGCGATGCGGTTCGCGCAGGTGGCACGGAAGTACGAGCTGCTGGTGACGGCCCCGGACCGGAACATGATGCTGAAGCAGTGCGGCTCCTGAGACTGCCGGTCGGGACCGGACGCCGCCCGCCGGAGGCATCCGGATCCTCCGCACGTATCCTGCCGTGATCCTTATGATCATCCTAGGGACGGACGGGTATCGAAGTGTCTGTACTGGCGGGCCTTGTCGTCGCGCTGCTCGGTGCCCGGATCGTTCTGCTCGGTTCGCCGAAGCGGCTCCACCCCGTGCTGCCCGGCCCCGATCGGCAGCTGGAGAAGGCCTGGAAGGCCGCCCGCCGCGGGCGGTGGGAGCCCATGGCGGAACTGCTCGCCGACACCGGGCAGGACTGGGACCGCCGTGCGTACCGCGTCGGCAGGATCGGACGGCTGGCCGAGGGGAAGAGCGACGCCTGGCTCACGGGCTGGGAGCGGGCACGCCCCGACGACGCGGACGCGGCGGTCGTCCGGGCCGCCTTCCAGGTCCGGTATGCGTGGCACCTGAGAGGTGCGCGACGTGCTGCGAATACTTCTCCGAAGCAGTTCGCCGACTTCCACCGTGCGCTGGAGGTCGCACGTGAGGCCACCGCGCGTGCCGCCCGGCTCAACCCTGACGATCCCTCTCCGCTTGTCCAGGAAGTGTGGGTGGCCTTGGGCCTCGGTTATCCGCACAGTGCCATGGACGACCTCTGGAAGCGGATCACCGAGCGGTCGCCGCACAACTTCGAAGCCCACGCGGTGGCGCTCCAGTACTGGTGCAAAAAGTGGCACGGTTCGGAGAAGCCGGCCCGGAAGTTCGCGGAGTCGGCCGCCGCCCGGGCACCGTCCGGATCACCCCTCGCGGCCCTGCCTCTCTTCGAGTGGTACGAGCACCAGGACGAGACGGCGAGCGAAGCGCGTTACCGCAGCGCGCGGGTGACGGCCGCGGTCGACACGGCCAGGGCCCGGATGGAGTCGGCCCCGCCGGACCTCCCCGGGGTGGTGGATGCCCACCACATGCTCGCGTACTTCCTGGTGCGGCAGGGGCGCTACCAGGAGGCCAAGGAGCATTTCCGCGTGGTCGACGGCTATGCCGGTGCCCTGCCTTGGCGGTACTACCCCTGGGGTCTCTCCCGGATGGTCTTCCGGCGGTACCGCACCAAGGCCGAACGGGGCGGCCGCTGATGGGGATGCGGGAGGCTTCGTGCCGTCCCGTGGCCGAACCAGTGGTGGGCGCCGTCCCGTGGCCGAACTCGTGGCGCGCGGCGGCCGGTGGCCGTACCCGGCAGCGGGTCGAAGGATGCGGCGGAGGGCTGACCGCAGCGCGGGCGGCCGGCCCGCTGCCGTAAGCGTCGGACAAAACGGGAGAGCGGGGCGGACCACGACCTCCCCGTCGTGGTCCGCCCCGCTCCCGTCCGTGGCGGGACCTCGCAGTCCCTTACCCCGTGGCCGGTGACGGACATCGTGCCGCTGCGCCGGCCGTCCCGGGGCGCGGCGGGACCCCCGTACGCGCCGCGCCCCCGCCCTGCTTCACGGCGCCGCCGGGCCCCCGCCCGGAGCACCGCCCCACCCCGGCTCCGGCTCCGTTCCCGGCTCCCAGTCGGGGTCGGTCGCGGAGCCCGTCGCGCCGGGCGGAGACTGCTGGGTGTCGTACGGCATGGGGTCGCCCTTCGAGGGGTGGTGGTGTCGGATCGGCGATGCACGCGATGAACACGGGCAGACAAAGGGGTTGTTCACGCTGCGCCCCGGGCGGACCGAGGCGGCCGTGAAGTGCTGGGTCAATAAGAACAGAGCCTGTGAACCGAGTCAACGGAAAAAATGTTGGAGTGGTTTTTGATCCCTGTGAAGGGGGCTCTCGTGTGGGCTCGGTATGATCGGCGACACAACAGCCGGTTCCGCGGACCGTCGGAACGGATCATCACGGAGGCCGTCAGGTGCCCGAGAGCGCAAGCGAAGTCACCGCGGCCGGAATCGCCCGGCTCGCGGGGGTGGGACGGGCCGCCGTCAGCAACTGGCGCCGCCGCCACCCCGATTTCCCGAAGCCCGTGGGCGGCACCGAGACCAGCCCCTCCTTCGCGCTCGCCGACATCGAACGCTGGCTGCGCGACCAGGGCAAACTGGCCGAAGTCCCGCTCCGTGAACGGGTCTGGCAACAACTGGCCGACCACCCCGCGTCCGCCGCCGCCGATCTCACCGGCGCCGGAGTCGTCCTCCTCCTGGTCCGCGACCGGCCCGCCCTCTGGCGCGAACTGATCACCGGTGACGACCGGCGGATGGCCGAACTGCTGCCCACCGCCGTCGAACAGCTCCTGCCCCAGCGCTTCGGCGACGACCGGCTCGAAGCACTCGCCCCGGCCCTGCGCGGCGGCCGGAACCCGGACCCCGCCGCCATGCCCTTCCTGCGCTCCGTCGGTGAACTCGCCGCCGAACTGGGACCGCGCCGGACGTACGAGTTCCTCCTCGGCCGCTTCCTCGACGCCAACATCCGCCAGTACACACCGACCCCGCCCGGACCCGCAGCCCTGATGGCGGCCCTCGCCGTACCTCCGGACACCGCCCGCGGCGGCGCCACCGTGCTCGACCCCGCCGCCGGGAGCGGCACCCTGCTGCGCGCCGTGGAGCACCCCGCCGCCCTGCTCGCCCAAGACAGCGACCCCGCGCTCACCGCCCTCACGGCACTCCGGCTCGCCCTCCACAGCGAACCCCCGGTGACCGTCGCCGCGCGCGCCGGGGACACCCTGCGCTCCGACGCCTTCCCCGACACCCACGCCGACGCCGTGCTCTGCCATCCGCCGTTCAACGAACGGAACTGGGGCCACGACGAGCTGGGGTACGACCCCCGCTGGGAGTACGGCTTCCCCGCCCGCACCGAATCCGAACTGGCCTGGGTCCAGCACGCCGTCGCCCGCCTCCGCCCCGGCGGCACCGCCGTCCTGCTGATGCCGCCCGCCGCCGCCTCCCGCCGCTCCGGCCGCCGGATCCGCGCCGGACTGCTGCGCCGGGGCGCCCTGCGCGCCGTCATCGCCCTGCCCGCGGGCGCCGCCCCGCCGTACGGCATCCCGCTCCACCTCTGGGTGCTGCGCCGGCCCGAACCCGGCCGGCTGCCTCCCGCCGGGCTCCTCGTCGTCGACACCGTCGACATCGGCGGCACCGGCGGCGGCCGCGACCGGGTCGACTGGCAGGCCGTGCACAACACCGTCCTCGACATCTGGCAGACCTTCGACGAGAACGGCAGCGCCGACGGAACCGCCGACCGGGCCGGGATCAGCCGAGCCGTCCCCGTCATCGAACTCCTCGACGACGACGTCGACCTGGCCCCCGCCCGCCATGTGCCGCCCGCCGCCACCGGCGGTGACGCGGGCGAGCTGGAGCGCGTACGGGAACGCCTCACCGACACCCTGCGCCTCACCGGCGAGCTGACGCCCTCACCCGCTGCCCCCACCCACCCGGCGCCCTGGCCCTCCACCACCGTCGGCGAACTCGCCCGCGCGGGCGCCCTCACCATCCGCGCCGGAGCCGGCTCCGCCCTGCCCGGCGGCGGCCACCACGGCCGTACCCCGCAGGGCACCCGGGACGCCGTCCTCACCGAATACGACGTCCTCGCGGGCACCCCGCCGACCGGCGTCCTGCCCGATACCCCCGACGACGAGCCCGTCCGCACCCGCGCCGGAGACGTCGTCATCCCCGTAGTCGGCGGCGCCTCCGTGGTCCGCGTCGTCGACGAGACCACCGCCGGGGCCGTCCTCGGCCGCAACCTCCAGCTGCTGCGCCCCGTGCCGGAAGCCCTCGACCCCTGGTTCCTCGCCGGATTCCTGCGCGGCACCGCCAACACCCGGCAGGCCAGCAGCTACGCATCGACCGCGACCCGGCTCGACGTGCGCCGGCTGCAACTGCCCCGCGTCCCCCTTCCCGACCAGCGCCGCTACGGCGACCGGTTCCGCGCCCTGGCCGCCTTCGAGGACGCGCTACGGCTCGCCGGACGGCTCGGGGAACAGCTCGTCCAGGGCCTGTACGACGGACTCACCGACGGTACGGTCGAACCGGAACGTGGGCCGTGACCCCCACCGTGAATCCCACCGGGCCCGCCCCCGGCGCCCCCACGGCCGACCGGAACCGATAGCACGGGCCCGGCCCGGCATCCCGTCCCCGTATACCCCGGGACGGCTCCGCCCCCGGTGTATACCCTCGTCCGTAACCAGGCCCTCGTCCCCAGGAGCAGCAATGCACGGCCCCGGCTACGGCCCACCGCACGGGAAGCCGCGTTCGTCCGCGACGGTCGTGGTGCTGCATATCTGCTTCCTGGTGATCACCTTCGGGACCTGGGGCCTGCTGGCCTGGCTGACGATGCTGCGGATCGCCTTCATGCGGCGGCGGCCCGTCGACTGGATGCTCTTCGCGGCGTGCTGCCTGGTGACCGTCGGCCTGATCGCAATGATCGGAATCTGGGGCTCCGACCCGGACGCGGAAACGGGCAACGGCGTCGATGTGGCCGCGATCCTGGCGCTGTTCGCCGTGGCCGTCGCCGTCACCGTCCACTACTTCGTCGCCGATGTGCGCCATCAGGCCGGGCTGCGTCGGCAGTGGGAGTCCGCGCAGAGGTACCAGGGCGGCCCGGCCGCGGGCCCCGGCTACGGATTCGGTCCGCCGCCGCAGGATGCCGGCCCGGTTCCCGCCGCCCCCGGCTACGGCTACCCGCCCCAGCGCCCCGGCTACGGATATCCCCCGGTGAACCCGGTGAACCCGGTGAACCCGGTGCCGGCCGTACCCCCGCAGCCCGCGCAGCGGCCCCCCGCGGCCCCCGCCAACGGGCCCCGGATCGACCAGGTCCGCGCCGAACTCGACGAGCTGAGCGACTACCTCCGCAAGGGCCGCCGGGAGCAGAACCCGTGAACGGACGCGTCATCGCGGACCGGTACGAACTCTCCACCGTCATCGGCCAGGGCGGCATGGGCCAGGTCTGGACCGCCTACGACGACCGCCTCGACCGCCGGGTCGCCGTCAAACTCCTCCGCCCCGACCGCATGACCCAGGGCACCGACGCCGACGAGATGCGCCGCCGCTTCGTCCGCGAATGCCGCGTCACCGCCCAGGTCACCCACCCCGGTCTGGTCACCGTCCACGACGCGGGCAGCGACGGCGACGATCTGTACCTGGTGATGCAGTACGTCGAGGGCGCCGACCTCGCCGACCACTTCGCCGAACACGAGCCGTACCCCTGGCAGTGGACCGTCAGCGTCGCCGCCCAGCTCTGCGCGGTGCTCGCCGCCGTCCACGCCGTCCCGATCGTCCACCGCGACCTCAAACCGCGGAACGTGATGGTCAAACCCGACGGTACGGTCACCGTCCTCGACCTCGGTGTCGCCTCCGTCATCGACACCGACACCACCCGCCTCACCCATACCGGTTCCCCCATCGGCAGCCCCGCCTATATGGCCCCGGAACAGGCCATGGGCGGCGCCGTCGGCCCGTACACCGATCTCTACGCCCTCGGTGTGCTGATGCACGAACTCCTCAGCGGAAACGTCCCCTTCGCGGGCTCCACCGCGCTCGGTGTGCTCCACCGCCATCTGTACGAGCCCCCGCTGCCGGTCCGGCGGGTCCGCCCCGATATCCCCGAACCCCTGGAACAGCTCGTGCTGCGGCTGCTCGCCAAGGACCCCCAGCACCGGCCCTCCGGAGCGCAGGAGGTGTACGCGGCGCTGGCACCGTTGCTGCCCCGGCACGGCAACCCCGGCGGACCGCTCGACCCCACCCGCCCCTTCCTGCGCCCGCACGCCCCCTGGCCGGACCGCGCCGGGGGCGCCGTCACCCCGCCGCCCCCGCCCCGGACTCCCGAGGCCCCGCCGCATGGCGGCCGCGGACCCGATGTGGCCGCCGCCGTCGACGAGGTGAAGAAGGCGCTCGGCGAGGGCAGCATCACCCGCGCCGTGGACATCCTCGGCGGCATCCTCCCGACCGCCGCCGCCGAACACGGCGAACACTCCCCGGTCGTCCGCATCCTGCGCAAGCAGTACGCGACCACCCTGATGGACGACGGCCAGTACCGCCGCGCCCTCCCCGAACTGCGGCGGCTCGCGGACGACCGGGCCGCCGAGGCCGGGCCCGCCGACGCCCAGACCCTCCAGTTCCGCTACGACGCGGCCCAGTGTCTGGAGCAGCTCGGAGAGGCGGCCGCGGCCATCGCCGAGTACCGCGCGGTCCTCCCCTCTTACGAGCACGCCGGGGACACCGGCCGCGCCTTCGACATCCGGCAGCGCATCGGGAACCTGCTGCTCGCGATCGGTGACCACACCGGGGCCCGGCACGAGCTGCAGGCCCTGCTGTACGACGCCGAGCGCGTCCACGGGCCGTACCACCAGCTCCCCGTCGAACTGCGCCGGGCCCTCGAACGCCGGCGCCAGTTCAACCGCTGACCGCTGACCGCTGACCGCTGACCGGACCCGCCCCGCGGGGTCCGGGGCGCGGGGCCGTCATGCCGTACGCTTCCCGGGGAGCGGCCGTGCCCGCCGCGGCGCGGCCCGCGGCACACGGCCTCCAGCCCCTGTGCCACCCGAGAGACCGAGAGACCGAGTGACCGGCGAGAAGACGACGATCCGCGGCCAGCTCGTCCGCTTCGCCCTCGTGGGTGCGGTCAACACGGGCACCTACTACGGTCTGTATCTGCTGCTGCTGAACGCACTGCCGTACGTCGCCGCGCACATCGTGGCCTTTGTGCTCAGCATGATCGGTTCCTTCTTCCTCACTTCGTACTTCACCTACCGGACCCGGCCGACGTGGCGGAAGTTCTTCCTCTTCCCGCTCTCCAACCTCACCAATTTCACGGTGACCACCAGTGGTGTCTATCTGCTGGTGGACGTGCTGGAATTCGACGACCGGTACGCGCCGCTGATCGCGGCGGCCGCGGCGATCCCGGCGACCTTCGTGGTCTCCCGCATGATCATGCTCCGTCCGGAGCCGGGCGCGCGCGACGAGGAGCAGCCGTCCGAGCCGGTGAGCTCCACCGAGCGCCGCTGACGCGACGGGACGGGACGGGACGGCGGGGCTGGTGCCGGTGCCGGGCCCGGGGCGGCGCGGGCCGTGCCGCGGTCTGCGGTCCGGGTTGGGTCCGGGTCCGGGTCCGGTGCCGCTGGCCGGTGCCCGGGTCGGGTCCGGGTCCGGTGTTCCGGGTGGCATCGTCCGTATCTCCCGTATCGGGCGTCTCGTTGGACCAAAACAGTCGCGGTGAAGTAGTGGCCCCCGCCCCGCCGACTGCCTACCATCGGTCACCGCAGGACTTTGTGACTCGTCGCACAAACCTCGTCAGGAGGCTCCTTTGCACCGCCGTCGTCGCACCGCGATCTCCGTCTCCGCCGTACTGCTCGCCGCCGCCCCCCTGCTCACCGCCTGCGGCAGCGAGGCCCACCCGGGCGCCGCCGCCGTCATCGGCGGCCAGCGGGTCGAGGTGTCCACGCTCCAGGCCCAGGTCGCGGACGTCCGCGCCGCCCAGGCGAAGGCGCCCGAAGGGCAGCAGATGATCGCGGACACCGGACAGCTCGGCCGGGCCAAACTCTTCGACCTGATCGTCGACCGGGTCGTGAAGAAGGCAGCCGACGACGCGGGCATCACCGTCACCCGCAAGGAGCTCCAGCAGGCCCAGGCCGCCTACACCGCGCAGGCGGGCGGCGCGCAGGCCCTCGCCGCGACCTTCCTCCAGCAGCGCGGGGTCGCCCCCGACCAGGTCGGCGGGGTCATCGAACGCGAAGTGCTGATCGGCAAACTGGCCGAGTCCATCGGCGCCGCCAACACCCCGGACGGGCAGCAGAAGCTCAACGCCGTCTTCATCGCCGCCGCGAAGTCCCTCGACATCGACGTGAACCCCCGCTACGGGACCTGGGACAACCAGAAGCTGGTCCTGGGCGACTACAAGGCGCCGTGGATCAACCAGCTCACCCGGCAGGCACCGCCTGCCAACGAGGTGCCGACCGCCTGAGCCCGAGGGGCGGCCGGGCCCGCCGGGGGTGATCCCGCCCGGGGTAGGTTCGAGGGGTGACCACCACGAATACCTCCGCCGGGCGCATCGTCCTCCTGACCACGAGCCACCGGGTCGCCCCCGGACTGCTGTCCTGGCCCGCGTGGCGCGCCCTGCACGAGGCGGGCCGGGTGCTCTGCGCCGACCCCGGCCACCCCCAGCTCCCGTACCTCCGCGACGCCGGGGTGGACGTGGACATCTCCGACCCCGACGCACGGGAACTGGTGGAGCTGTGCGCCGGGGGGACGACCGTCGCCGTCCTCGTCTCGGGCGAGGGGGACCGGGCCCTGACCGACGGCCTCGCCCGGCTCGCCGGATCCGGCCGCGGCGGCATGCCCGATCTGGAGCTGCTCCCCGGCTCGTACGATCTGCCCGGCGCCCGGCTCCTCGACCTCGTCCAGATCATGGACCGGATCCGCGACGCCTGCCCGTGGTCCTCCGTACCGACGCATCAGGACCTCGCCCGGTACGCCATCGAGGAGGCGTACGAACTGGTCGAGGCGATCGAACACGGCGACCGCGACGAGCTGCGGGAGGAGCTGGGCGACGTTCTGCTCCAGGTCGTCTTCCACGCCAGGATCGCCGAGGAGGACCCGGCGGAGCCGTTTTCCGTCGACGACGTCGCCGCGACGATCGTGGCGAAGCTGATCCACCGGCATCCGCACGTCTTCGGCGACGAGGAGGCGGCGACACCGGAGGACGTACGGCGGATCTGGCTGCGCACCAAGGCGGAGGAGAAGGCGCGGGACTCGGTCACCGACGGCATTCCGCTGGGGCAGCCGGGCCTCGCGCTGGCGGCGAAGCTGGCGTCCCGGGTCCGTACCGCCGGACTCGACGTGCGGCTCCCGGCCGGGGACGGCGTCGGATACGAGCTGCTGGCGCTGGCGGTCGCGGCGGAGGCGGAGGGGGCGGACCCGGAGGCGGCGCTGCGGGCGGCGGCGCGGGCGTACCACGCGGCGATCCGCACCAGCGAGCACGCCGCCCCGTAGACACCTCCGCCCCCCGGGGACCCGTCTCCCACGGGGTGGGCCAGGCGGAGGTCCTTTAGGGGCGCGCCCGCCTCCACGAGGGGGCCAGGTGGAGCACATAGGGGTGCGGCCTGTCTTCCGCCAAGGCGGCTTGGGTGGAGGCATTCAGGGGCAATGGGGGGACCCCCAGCGCCCCTAACAACCTCCACCCGACCGCCCCGGAGAGGGGAAGCGGGGCCGCGCCCCTGAGGGCCTCCACCCGACCGCCCCGGAGGGGGCCCGCGGCCTGGTCCGCCGCCAGGGGATAGCGTCATGGGGGTGAGCAGCAACCCCCATGAACCCGGCGGCCCGGGACCCGCTCCCGCACTCTTCACCTGGGAGTTCGCCACCGACCCCTACCCCGCCTACGCCTGGCTCCGCCAACACGCGCCCGTGCACCGGACCACCCTCCCCAGCGGCGTCGACGCCTGGCTGGTGACCCGGTACGCCGATGCCCGGCAGGCGCTCGCCGACACCCGGCTGTCGAAGAACCCCGTGCACCACGACGAACCCGCGCACGCCCGCGGCAAGACCGGCATCCCGGGCGAACGCAGCGCCGGGCTGATGACGCATCTGCTGAACATCGACCCGCCCGACCACACCCGGCTCCGCCGCCTCGTGGCGAAGGCGTTCACACCCCGCCGGGTCGCGGCCTTCGAACCGCGGGTGCAGGAGCTGACCGACCGGCTGATCGACGGGTTCGCGGCCCGGGGGAGCGCGGACCTGATCCACGAGTTCGCGTTCCCGCTCCCCATCTACGCGATCTGCGATCTGCTGGGCGTACCCCCGGAGGACCAGGACGAGCTGCGGGACTGGGCGGGCATGATGATCCGTCACGGCGGGGGCCCGCGCGGCGGGGTGGCCCGTGCGGTGAAGCGGATCCGGGGCTATCTCGCCGAGCTGATCCACCGCAAGCGGGAGAACCTCGGCGACGAGGACACGGACGATCTGATCTCCGGTCTGATCCGGGCCAGCGACCACGGCGAGCACCTCACCGAGAACGAGGTGGTCGCCATGTGCTTCGTCCTCCTGTTCGCGGGCTTCGAAACGACCATCAACCTGGTGGGGAACGGGCTCTATGCCCTGATGTGCCACCCGGCGCAGCGCGCCCGGCTCCAGGAGTCGCTCGCCGCGGGGGAGACCTCGCTGCTGGTGACGGCCGTGGAGGAGCTGCTGCGCTACGACGGCCCGGTGGAGATGGCGACCTGGCGGTACGCCACCGAGGCGCTGACCATCGGCGGTCAGGAAGTGGCCGCGGGCGATCCGGTGCTCGTGGTGCTGGCGGCGGCCGACCGGGACCCGGAGCGGTTCGGCCGGCCGGACGTTCTCGACCTCGCGCGGCGTGACAATCAGCACCTCGGGTACGGCCACGGCATCCACTACTGCCTGGGCGCGCCGCTCGCCCGGCTGGAGGCACAGACCGCGATCGCCACTCTGTTGCGCCGCCTTCCCGACCTGCGACTGGCGGTGGATCATCACGATTTGCGGTGGCGTGGCGGCCTGATCATGCGTGGACTGCGCACCCTTCCGGTGGAGTTCACCCCCACCAAATATGATAGTCCGTCATATTCGTGATGTGCGCGTGATCTCCGCTGCATCGACTTGTGACAGACGTTCGAGTGCGGCTACGTTCACCCCCGTCTCAGCCGTCACGCGAAAGGCAGCACCGCATGCTCTCCGGGAATGGTCGACATCGCCGTCCTCGCCAGGCCCCGGCCCTGGTCGTCGCAGCGGGGGTGACGGGGTCCGCGATTGCGATCCCGCTCCTCGGCGCCACCTCGGCGTCCGCCGCCGACTCCGCGACCTGGGACCGTGTCGCGGAGTGCGAGAGCGCCGGGCAGTGGACCGTGAACAACCTCAACGGCTACTACGGCGGGCTCCAGCTCTCCCAGGAGACCTGGAACGCCTACGGCGGCCGGGAGTACGCCGACCGGCCGGATCTGGCCAGCCGCTCCCAGCAGATAGCCGTGGCGGAGAAGGTGCTCGCCGCCGAGGGGCCCAAGGCGTGGCCGTCCTGCGGGATCGCGTCGGGCCTCGGCGGTGCCACGGGCGCCGTGACCGATCCGGGCGGTGCCGACCCGGTGCCCAGCGGCCCCGCCGCCGGACGCCCGGCGGGCCAGGCCAAGGCGGGCGACCTCCCCGCGGAGCCGCCCAAGGCGGGGGAGAAGGCGCCGGACGCCTCCGCTTCCCCTGCCCCCTCCGCCGGTAAGGCGGAGAAGAAGGGGGCGGCGGCCAAGCCCGCCGAGGGCGTCGGCAAGCACCGCGGCGCACCCGCCGCCGAGGAGGCCGCCAAGGAGACCCCTTCGGGCCCGGCCGGCCCCGGCGCTCCCGGGAGCACCGGCACCCCGTCCGTGGAAACCGCCGACCCGTCCCGCGCCTCCGGCCCCGACCGGACCTCCCGCTCCGAGACCGCCCGTTCCGATGCCCTGAATCAGGGCGATCAGGGCGGTACGGGCACTCCGGCCAAGACCGGCACCGCGGACGGTACGGGTGAAGCCGGGCAGCCCTCCGGTACGTACACGGTCCGCTCCGGCGACAACCTCTGGTCCATCGCCGAGGAGAAGAAGGTCCCCGGCGGCTGGCCGGCGCTCTATGAGGCCAACCAGGAGCTGGTCGGAGCTGATCCCGATCTGATCCTCCCTGGCCAGAGCCTTGATCTCCAGGCGAAGTAGCCTCCGGAACACCGAAATTGACGCCCTATTTTGCTGGGATATGTCCATTTCCGTGTAAGTGAGACATGAGTCTCTTCGGTCCGGCCGTGGTCCCCACTCTTCCGGAATCCCTCATTCCGCACGCCACCTGCGAAAACGCGAGTTTCCGGAGGGGTGGGATGGGCGTTTTGCCCACGATGTTCCGTCGTTGAAGAAGCGGGACGCCTGTGACTACGGTCTGGACCGCTCGCCAAAGCGGGCACCACTGACCGTCACGCCGAATCCTGCCGTCGGTCGGGGGGAACAGTCGTCGCGAAAGCGCCGAAGGCAGGAGCGGGGGACCCAGGTTTGTGCCGGTCCCGTCCGACAGCCCGCGAGGGCGGCGGACGACCGGCTTGGGGTGAAGCCGTACGACGCGGGTCGTACGGCCGGGCAACTCACTGCGCCCGAACCCGACAGCTCACCTCGTAGGCGTCGGTGAGGAGAACCTCCATGCTGTTT
This sequence comes from Streptomyces sp. NPDC094448, assembly GCF_044763775.1. Lineage (NCBI taxonomy): Bacteria > Bacillati > Actinomycetota > Actinomycetes > Kitasatosporales > Streptomycetaceae > Streptomyces > Streptomyces sp. NPDC094448. Next base: position 78,272 of record NZ_JBIWGU010000013.1, read on the forward strand.
TCCAGCAAGGGCAAGCACCGCCGCCCGTCCAAGGCCGCCCGCTTCGCCGCCTTCGCAGGCATCACCACCGTCGCCGTCGCCGCCCCGATCATGGGCGCCACCTCGGCCTCCGCCGCCACCGCCGCCGAGTGGGACAAGGTCGCCCAGTGCGAGTCCGGCGGCAACTGGTCCATCAACACGGGCAACGGCTACTACGGCGGCGTCCAGTTCTCCAGCTCCACCTGGGCCGCCTTCGGCGGCACCAAGTACGCCCCCAACGCGCACCTCGCCACCAAGGCGCAGCAGATCGAGATCGCCGAGAAGACCCTGGCGGGCCAGGGCAAGGGCGCCTGGCCGAAGTGCGGTGTCGGCCTCTCGAACACCCCGTACGGCGGTGCCGCCGCCGAGCAGGCCCCGGCCCAGCCGAAGCAGGAGAAGCCGAAGCAGCAGGCCGAGCCCGCGCAGCCGAAGCAGGAGCGCGCCGAGGTTCCGACCACCCGCTCCGAGCGCGCCCAGGCCCCGGCCTCGGCGAAGTCCGCGGCTCCGGCCAAGGGCTTCGAGAAGGGCGACGGCGAGTACGAGGTCAAGTCCGGCGACACCCTCAGCAAGATCGCCGACGCCGAGCAGGTCGAAGGCGGCTGGCAGAAGCTGTTCGAGCTGAACAAGGACATCGTCGACGACGCCGACGTCATCTTCCCGGGCCAGCAGCTCCACCTCGGCTGACGGGCCTGACCCTCCCGGGCCGGCAGCTCCACCTCGGCCAACGGACCTGCGGCTCCCCGCGAACCGCACCCCCGGGGCCGGTCCCTTTCCGGACCTGCCCCCACCCGGACCCCGGACCGCGGCTCCCCCCTGCGGTCCACCCCCCACGGGTCCGACCCCCCCGCACCCCGGGCCGGCGCGCTTCCCCCGTACGCGCCGGTCCGGGGTTCCGTCTGCCGCCCCGGACTGCTCCGTACGGCCCCGGAGAACCGCCCCCGTGCACCCGTCTGAGCGAGCAGATGCCCAGCTGAGAACTGTTACCCATCGGTAGGAACGCGGCTTTTGCCCACCACCGCAGTTCTTCGCACTCTTTTTCGTCCCAGGGGGCGGGCATCGGCGGGGCGGCGCCCGCCGTCCGGTTAGGCTCTTGGCGCAAGGCTCAAGAGACCCGCACCCCACGCGTCACATCCCAGAAGGAGATGCTCGTGCCGTCCATCGACGTCGTCGTAGCCCGGGAAATCCTCGACTCCCGGGGGAACCCCACGGTCGAGGTCGAGGTCGGCCTCGACGACGGGAGCACCGGCCGCGCCGCCGTGCCCTCCGGTGCCTCCACCGGCGCCTTCGAGGCCCTGGAGCTGCGCGACGGGGACCCGAACCGCTACCTCGGCAAGGGAGTGGAGAAGGCCGTCCTCGCCGTCATCGAGCAGATCGGCCCGGAGCTGGTCGGCTACGACGCCACCGAGCAGCGCCTGATCGACCAGGCGATGTTCGACCTGGACGCCACCCCCGACAAGTCGTCGCTGGGCGCCAACGCCATCCTCGGTGTCTCCCTCGCCGTGGCGCACGCCGCCTCCGAGGCCTCCGACCTGCCGCTCTTCCGCTACCTCGGCGGCCCGAACGCGCACCTGCTGCCCGTTCCGATGATGAACATCCTCAACGGCGGCTCCCACGCGGACTCCAACGTCGACATCCAGGAGTTCATGATCGCCCCGATCGGCGCGGAGTCCTTCTCCGAGGCGCTGCGCTGGGGCACCGAGGTCTACCACACCCTCAAGAAGGTGCTGAAGGGCCGCGGCCTCTCCACCGGCCTCGGAGACGAGGGCGGCTTCGCCCCGAACCTGGACTCCAACCGGGCCGCCCTGGACCTGATCCTGGAGGCCATCAAGGAGGCCGGCTACACCCCCGGCCAGGACATCGCGCTGGCGCTCGACGTCGCCGCCTCCGAGTTCTACAAGGACGGCGCCTACCAGTTCGAGGGCAAGAGCCTCTCCGCCGCCGAGCTGACCTCGTACTACGAGGAGCTGGTCGCCGCCTACCCGCTGGTCTCGATCGAGGACCCGCTGTTCGAGGACGACTGGGCGGGCTGGAAGGCCCTCACCGAGAAGCTGGGCTCCAAGGTCCAGATCGTCGGCGACGACCTCTTCGTCACCAACCCGGAGCGCCTCGGCCGCGGTATCGAAGAGGGCTCCGCCAACGCCCTCCTGGTCAAGGTCAACCAGATCGGCTCGCTGACCGAGACCCTCGACGCCGTCGAGCTGGCCCAGCGCAACGGCTTCAAGTGCATGATGTCCCACCGCTCCGGCGAGACCGAGGACGTCACCATCGCCGACCTCGCCGTCGCCACCAACTGCGGCCAGATCAAGACCGGCGCCCCGGCCCGTTCCGAGCGCGTCGCCAAGTACAACCAGCTGCTGCGCATCGAGGAGATCCTCGACGACGCCGCCGTCTACGCGGGCCGCAGCGCCTTCCCCCGCTTCAAGGGCTGACCCCTTCAAGGGCTGACCCCTTCCAGGGCCGGACCGAGCCCGCAGGGTTCGCCAGCCCGTCGTACGCCACGTCCCCGGCCGCGGTCCCGTACCGTGTCCGGGGACGTGCGCACGTACACACGGAGCAGGGGAGGCGGACGGCATGGCCCGGAAGAGTGCCGGATCCGGCGGCGACCGGTTCTCCACGGCGACCCGGCTGCGTCTGCTCGGCGAGCAGACCGCCGCCCGGGTCTACCGCTCCCAGAACAAGCGGCAGGCCCGCCGCTCCCGGCTCACCGGCCGGGCCGCCTTCCTCGCCCTGATCGTCTGCTCCCTCGTCGTCGCCCTCGCCTACCCGATGCGGCAGTACGTCTCCCAGCGCGGAGAGATCGCCGAACAGCAGGAGCGGCGGAAGGAAGCGGAGGAGCAGGTCGAGAGGTTGCGCGACGAGAAGGCCCGGCTCCAGGACGACAGGTACATCCGCAAGCTGGCCCGGGAGCATCTGCACTATGTGGAGCCCGGCGAGACCGGCTATACGATGATCGACCCCGAGGCGGCCGAGCAGCGCCGCACCGACCAGGGCTCGGCCGACCGGCCCTGGTATTCGAACGTCTGGGAGGGCGTCGACACCGCGGACCGCGAGTAGTCCGCCCCGTACCCCCGCCCTCCCGGCAGCAGCACCAGCAGCACCAGCAGGCACGACCCGGACCCAAGGCAGGCATGGAAACCCCTCCTCCCACCACCGAGCACACCGCCCCCACGGACGCCGATATCGCGGCCTTCGAGGAGCAGCTCGGGCGGCCGCCGCGCGGGCTGCGCGCGATCGCCCACCGCTGCCCCTGCGGACTGCCCGATGTGGTCGAGACCGCGCCCCGGCTGCCCGACGGCACCCCCTTCCCCACGCTCTACTATCTGACCTGCCCGCGTGCCGCCTCCGCGATCGGCACGCTGGAGGCCAATGGCGTGATGAAGGAGATGAGTGAGCGGCTGGCCGCCGATCCCGAGCTGGCGGCCGCCTACCGGGCCGCCCACGAGGACTACATCGCCCGCCGCGACGAGATCGAGGAGCTGACGGGCTTCCCGAGCGCCGGTGGTATGCCCGACCGGGTGAAGTGCCTGCACGTCCTGGTCGGCCACTCGCTGGCCGCCGGGCCCGGGGTGAACCCGCTGGGCGACGAGGCCATCGCGATGCTGCCCGAGTGGTGGGCCAAGGGCCCGTGTGTGACCCCCTGCGCCCCGGCCGCCGAGGCCTCCGTATGACCCGGGTCGCCGCCGTCGACTGCGGTACGAACTCCATCCGCCTGCTGGTCGCCGATCTCGACCCCGCGACCGGGGTGCTCGGCGAACTCGACCGGCGGATGACCATCGTCCGGCTGGGCCAGGGCGTGGACCGCACCGGGCGGCTGGCGCCGGATGCGCTGGAGCGCACCTTCGCCGCCTGCCGCGAGTACGCGGGCGTCATCGAGGAGCTGGGCGCCGAGCGGGTGCGCTTCGTGGCCACCTCCGCCTCCCGCGACGCCGAGAACCGCGACGAGTTCGTCCGGGGCGTCCTGGACATCCTCGGTGTCGAGCCCGAGGTGGTGACCGGGGCGCAGGAGGCGGAGTTCTCCTTCACCGGCGCCACCCGCGAGCTGCCCGGCCACGAGGAGCGGCTGGTCGTCGACATCGGCGGCGGCTCCACCGAGTTCGTCACCGGCCGCGAGCACGTGGCGGCCGCCCGCTCGGTCGATATCGGCTGCGTACGGCTGACCGAGCGGCACGTCCGCAGCGACCCGCCGGCCGAGGCCGAGCTGGCGGCGATCCGCGCGGACGTGGCGGCCGCCCTCGACCTGGCCGAGGAGACCGTTCCGCTGCGGAGCGCGGCCACCCTGGTCGGGCTGGCCGGTTCGGTGACCACGGTCGCCGCGATCGCGCTGGGCCTCGACCGCTACGACTGGGAGGCCATCCACCACTCCCGGATCTCCTACGAGACCGTCGCCGGGATCACCCGTACCCTCGCCGCCGCCACGCACGACGAGCGCGCGGCGATTCCGGTGATGCACCCCGGCCGGGTCGACGTCATCGTCGCGGGCGCCCTGATCCTGCTCGGGATCATGGAGCGGACCGGGGCCGGGGAGGTCGTCGTCAGCGAGCACGACATCCTCGACGGCATCGCCTGGTCCCTCGTATAAATCCGACATAAGGCCCGTATAAAGCGGGCCCCCGCACCGCCGCGCGGGGGCCCGGAAACCAAGTTCGTGAAGTTCTTCACAAGGAAAACGGGCCTGCTGGGGGCCTTGGGGGGCCGAAAGGCCCGTTCCGTCCGGTCCAAGGGCCCGACAGGACCCCGACAAGGGGAACTTCACCCTGTTTCGGGCGTGTGAACCAGATGGGGGGCAATCCCCTCGGCCGGGCCCAAGCGGCCTGCTCACGGCGGGTTCCCAACGACTGGACCACCGGCCGGGTTCCCTCTTTGTGGTGTCATCTGGATCACGGGGGCCGCGCAGTGTAGCAGAGGTGCCCACGGTTCTTGTGAAGGGGCTCACGAGCACCCCCTCGGGAGGGGGTGGATACTCGATGGCATGAGCACCACGGAGCGTCCCAGGATCCTCGTCGTAGGCGGTGGGTACGTTGGCCTGTACGCGGCCCGGCGCATTCTGAAGAAGATGCGTTACGGCGAGGCGACCGTCACGGTCGTCGACCCCCGTTCGTACATGACGTACCAGCCCTTCCTCCCCGAAGCCGCCGCCGGCAGCATCTCGCCCCGGCATGTCGTCGTCCCGCTGCGACGCGTGCTGCCCAAGGCCGAGGTGCTCACCGGTCGGGTCACCACGATCGACCAGGACCGCAAGGTCGCCACGATCGCCCCGCTCGTCGGCGAGGCCTACGAGCTGCCCTTCGACTATCTGGTCGTGGCGCTCGGCGCGGTCTCCCGTACCTTCCCGATCCCCGGCCTCGCCGAGCAGGGCATCGGCATGAAGGGCATCGAGGAGGCCATCGGCCTGCGCAACCACGTTCTGGAGCAGCTGGACAAGGCCGACTCCACCACCGACGAGGAGGTCCGCCGCAAGGCCCTGACCTTCGTCTTCGTCGGCGGCGGCTTCGCCGGTGCCGAGACCATCGGTGAGGTCGAGGACCTGGCCAGGGACGCGGCCAAGTACTACCGCAACGTCAAGCGCGAGGACATGCGCTTCGTCCTCGTCGACGCCGCCGACAAGATCCTCCCCGAGGTCGGGCCCAAGCTCGGCGCCTACGGCAAGGAGCATCTGGAGAGCCGCGGTATCGAGATCTACCTCTCGACGTCGCTGGACTCCTGCGTCGACGGCCACGTGGTGCTGAAGAACGGCCTGGAGGTCGACTCCAACACCATCGTGTGGACCGCCGGTGTGAAGCCGAACCCGGCGCTCGCCCGCTACGGCCTGCCGCTCGGCCCCCGCGGCCATGTGGACACCTCCACCACCCTCCAGGTGCAGGGCACCGACTACATCTGGGCCGCGGGCGACAACGCCCAGGTCCCGGACGTGGCCGCCCGCAAGGCCGGGGTGGAGAACGCCTGGTGCCCGCCGAACGCCCAGCACGCGCTGCGCCAGGCCAAGGTCCTCGGCGACAACGTGATCTCCGGTATGCGGGGCTTCCCGCAGAAGGAGTACAGCCACGCCAACAAGGGCGCCGTGGCCGGCCTCGGCCTCCACAAGGGCGTCGCGATGATCGTCATGGGCAAGATGAAGATCAAGCTCCGCGGCCGTCTCGCCTGGTACATGCACCGCGGCTACCACGGTCTGGCCATGCCGACCTGGAACCGGAAGATCCGGGTCTTCGCGGACTGGACGCTCCAGATGTTCCTCAAGCGCGAGGTCGTATCGCTCGGCGCGATCCAGTCCCCGCGCGAGGAGTTCTACGAGGCCGCCAAGCCGGCGCCCGCGCCGGCCGCGACCGCGGCCCCCGAGAAGGCCAAGGCTTCCTGACCCCGGCCTCTTCACCGGCACCCTGAACAGAGGGGCCGCCCGCCTCCGTGGTGCGGGCGGCCCCTCTGCCGTGCCCGGAGGGCGCAGGCCCGGGGCCCGCCCCTCCGCCGTAGCCGCGTGCCGTGGTCCCGGGGGCCGCACAGGCGGGTACCAGGGGGCCATGCGGACGTTTCGGCACGGTGCGAAGGGGTGGCCGACGGCCCTCTGACCGCTCGTCGGCGGACGAGCGGGGAAGCACCCACCGTAGGCGGGTTGTTGTGGGGGACAACGACCCGGCCATCCAGCGTCCGCGGACACCGGACGCGGGACCCCACGGAGGTGTGTGCATGACCCCGGTCGCGCCGAAGCTGACCGCCCTCGCCGAAGCCCTGCTGGACGCCCCGTTCCCCCTGCGGATCCGGGCCTGGGACGGTTCGGAGTCCGGGCCGCCCGGCGGCCCGGTCCTCGTCGTACGGCACCGCCGGGCACTGCGGCGGCTGCTCTGGCGGCCCGGCGAGCTGGGCCTCGCCCGCGCCTGGGTCGCGGGGGACCTCGATATCGACGGCGACCTCTACACGGCGCTGGACCGGCTCGCCGGGGTGGTGTGGGACGTGACCCCGGACGACGGCGCCCCGCCCCGGGCCGGCGGACTGCGGCAGCTCCGCGACCCGCGGGTCCGGTCCGCCGTACGGGAGCTGTTCCGCACCGGCGGCCTCCTCCCGCCCCCGCCGCCGCCCCCGGAGGAGGACCGCCACCGGCACGGCCGTTCGCACACCCGGCGCCGCGACCGCCGGGCCGTCCGCCACCACTACGACGTCGGGAACGACTTCTACGAACTGGTCCTCGGGCCGTCCATGGTCTACTCGTGCGCCTACTGGGGCGACGGCGTCACCACCCTGGAGGAGGCCCAGCACGCCAAGCTCGACCTGGTCGCCAGGAAGCTCGGACTGCGGCAGGGCGACCGGCTGCTGGACGTCGGCTCCGGCTGGGGGTCGATGGCGATCCACGCGGCCCGGGAGTACGGGGCCCGTGTCACGGGCGTCACGCTCTCCCGGGAGCAGGCCGCCTACGCCCGCAAACGGATCGCGGAGGCCGGGCTGACGGACCGGGTGGAGATCAGGGTCCAGGACTACCGGGACGTCACGGACGGGCCGTACGACGCGATCTCGTCCATCGGGATGGCGGAGCACGTCGGCGCGGCCCGCTACGGCGAGTACGCCACCCGGCTGCACGCGCTGCTGAAACCCGGCGGCCGGCTGCTGAACCACCAGATCGCCCGCCGACCCGGGACCGACGAATCGGCCTACCGCCTGGACGATTTCATCGACCGCTACGTCTTCCCCGACGGGGAGCTGCTGCCCCTGGGGTCCACGGTGACGGCCTTGGAGTCCGCCGGGTTCGAGGTGCGGGACGTGGAGTCGATCCGGGAACACTACGCGCTGACGCTGCGCCGCTGGGTGGCGCGGCTGGAGTCCGGCGGGCAGCAGGCGGTACGGCTCACCTCGCCCGGCCGGGCCCGGGTCTGGCGGCTCTACATGGCCGCGTCCGCGCTCTCCTTCGAACGGAACCGGATCGGGGTGAACCAGGTCCTGGCGGTCCGGACACCGGCCGGCGGCGCCTCGGGCCTGCCGCTGAGGACCCGTACCTGGAACTGAGGTACGGCAAGGGCCCCGGGCGTACGGAAAGGCCCCCGGCGTACGGGAAGGGCCCCGGGATCTCGGGATCCCGGGGCCCTTGCGCCGTACCGCCCGGCGGACTGCTCGGTGCCGCTATTCGGTCTTGATGGCCGTCAGCATGTTCAGCTTCGCGGCGCTGCGGGCGGGCCACAGCGAGGCCAGCACGCCGACCACTCCGGCCAGCAGCAGGAAGATGCCGATCCGGCCGTACGGGATCACCAGCTCGTAGTTGGGGATGGAGCTGCGGAAGGTCTCGCCGATGGCCCAGCCGAGGAAGGAGCCGAGGCCGACGCCGATCACCGCGCCGAAGACCGAGATGACCACGGCCTCCAGACGGATCATCCGCTTCACCCGGCGCCGGTCCAGGCCGATCGCCCGCAGCATGCCGATCTCCTGCTGGCGTTCGAAGACCGACATCGCCAGGGTGTTGACGACCCCGAGGACCGCGATGATCAGCGCCATGGCGAGCAGACCGTACATGATGTTCAGCATCGTGTTGATCATGCCGCCGAAGAAGTTGCGGATGTCCTGCTTGTCCATGACGCTCATGGCCGGGTTGTTGCCGAGGGAGTCGATCAGGGCCTGTTCGTTGGCCTTGGTCTCACCGCCCGCCATCTTCACCCACACCTCGGGGAGGTAGGGCTTCTCCTCGAAGGGGTCGAGCACCTTGTGGTCGACGACGTACGAGGAGAACAGTTCGTTCTCGGCGATGACCGCACCGACCGTCAGGGTCTTCGTGGTCTTCTTGCCGTCGCGTTCGAAGACGAGCGGCAGCTGGTCCCCGGCCTTCCACTGCTGCTTCTCCGCCGTCTTCTCCTCGACCACCAGCTGTCCCCGGGTCAGGGTGTCCAGGGAGCCGGAGACGGTCTTGATGCTGAAGACCTTGCCGAAGTCCGCCGGGTCGACCCCGGTGATCATCTGCTCGGAGCCCTTGATCTCCGCGGAGCCGATCTGCTTGCGCGAGAGGCCCTCGACGCCCTTGGCCTTGCGCAGCGCGTCCACGGCCGAGACGTCGAGCGGCGTACCGCTGGACATGGAGACCAGATAGTCGGCGCGGACGTTGTCGGTGGTCATCCGGTCGATGGCCTGGCCGACGGTCACCCCGATCACGGTCAGACCGGTGACCAGGGTCAGCCCGATCGCCAGCGCGGACGCGGTGGCTCCGGTACGGCGCGGATTGCGGACCGCGTTCTGCGCGGCGAGCTTGCCGGAGACCCCGAAGAAACGGACCAGCAGCGGACGGATCAGGGCGATCAGCGGGTGGGAGAGCTGCGGGATCAGCACGATCACACCGATGAGGGCGAGGAACGCGCCCACGGCGATCATGATCCGGCCGTTGCTGCCGTCGCTCGCCCCGGCACCGGCGCCGATCAGCGCCAGACCACTCGCGGTGATGACGCTGCCGATGATGTTCCGGATCAGCAGGGACTTGGCGGAGGCCACCGCGTGGACGCTGCTCATGGCGGCGACCGGCGGGATCTTCGCCGCCCGGCGGGCGGGCAGCCAGGCGGCCAGGACGGTGACGACCACACCGACCGTGAGCGCGGAGATCACCGCGGTCGGGGAGATGATCAGCGGACCGTTCGGGATCTTGGCGCCGATGGACCCGATCAGCGAACGCAGACCGACGGCGAGGCCGAGACCGAGGCCGAAGCCGACGGTGGAGGCGAGGACGCCGACGAGGCCGGCCTCCAGGATCACCGAACGCTTGACCTGGCGGCGGGAGGCGCCGACGGCGCGCATCAGGGCCAGTTCACGGGTGCGCTGGGCGACCAGCATGGTGAAGGTGTTGGCGATCAGGAAGATGCCCACGAAGAGCGCGATCCCGGCGAAGGCCAGCAGCATCGTGCTCAGGCCGCTCAGCTCGCGCTTGATCAGGGCGGCTTCGTCGTCGGCCAGCTTGGTGCCGGTCTCGGCGTCGGCGCCCTTCGGCAGCAGCGGCTTGACCGCGGCGAGGACCTGCTCGTCGGTGGCGGAGTCCTTGGCGGTGAGGGTGAAGGTGCTGAAGAGGCCCGGCTTCAGATACTGCTTCTGGGCCACGGCGGTGTCGAAGAGCACCATGCTGCCGCCCGCGCTCACCGAGCCCAGCTCGGTGGTGAAGACTCCGGAGAGGGTGTACTCGGCGACGGGGCCGCTGGTGGCGACCCGGACGGTGTCACCGACCTGGTACTTGCCCTTTTTCGCGGTGTCCTTGTCGAGGGCGATCTCCCCGGCGTTCGCCGGGCCGTTGCCCTCGGTGAAGTCGTACGAGGGGTCCTTGCCGTCCTTGCCGGGGGCGAAGTTGCTGCCGGTGTTGGACCAGCCGTTGCCGATCAGCTTGCCCTTCTGGTCGGCGACGCCCGCGAAGCCGGAGACCCGGCCGGTGGCCTCCGCGACCTGGGGCAGCCCCTGGATCCGGGCCAGTGTGCCGGCCGGCAGGCCGGTCTCGGTGTCGCCCTCGCCCCGGGTGGGGCTGTCGACCTGGACGGCGATCTTCTCGAAGCCCTTCGCGGACTGCTTGCGGAAGGCGTTGCCGAGGGTGTCGGTGAAGACCAGGGTGCCGGAGACGAAGGCCACGCCGAGCATCACGGCGAGCACGGTCATCAGCAGCCGGGCCTTGTGCGCAAGGATATTGCGCAGTGCGGTACGGAGCATTGTCATTCAGTCCTGTGGTGAGAGCCGGGCGGGGAGGCGGCCAGGGGTCAGCTCGTCCGTCCCTTGGCGTCGAAGGCCTTCATCCGGTCGAGTACGCCGTCGGCGGAGGGGTCGAGCATCTCGTCGACGATCCGGCCGTCGGCCAGGAAGACGACCCGGTCCGCGTAGGAGGCGGCCACCGGGTCGTGGGTCACCATCACCACGGTCTGGCCCAGCTCACGGACGGAGTTGCGGAGGAAGCCCAGCACCTCGGCACCGGAGCGCGAGTCGAGGTTTCCGGTGGGCTCGTCACCGAAGATGATCTCCGGCTGGGAGGCCAGCGCACGGGCGACGGCCACGCGCTGCTGCTGGCCGCCGGAGAGCTGCGTGGGCCGGTGGCCGAGGCGCCCGGAGAGCCCCACCATGTTGATCACGTTCTCCAGCCACGCCTGGTCCGGCTTGCGGCCCGCGATGTCCATCGGGAGCGTGATGTTCTCCAGGGCAGTCAGCGTCGGCAGCAGGTTGAAGGCCTGGAAGATGAAGCCGATCTTGTCCCGGCGCAGCTGGGTGAGCTGCTTGTCCTTGAGGCTGCCCAGCTCGGTGTCCCCGATCCGGACGGAACCGGCGCTGAACGTGTCGAGACCGGCCACGCAGTGCATCAGCGTGGACTTGCCGGACCCCGAGGGGCCCATGATCGCGGTCAGCTCGGCCTGCCGGAAGTCGATGCTGACCTTGTCCAGCGCGACCACCTGGGTCTCGCCCTGTCCGTACACCTTGGACAGGTCCGTGGCGCGCGCGGCGACGGCGGCCGCGCGGTGGGTGAGGTGCATGGTGGTCACGAGGGGAGGCTCCTGTTCGGTGTCGATCGGGACATCCTTATCGTCTCGCCTGCCCGGGTACCGGTACGTCAGTCCCGGTACCGGTTCCCGGGGCCCTCTTGGGTCGCACCCCGGGCCCCGGTCCTCCTCCTTGGGGATGACCCCGTCCCCGAGTCCGGTCGGCCGCCGGGCGGACGCCGGGGAGACGGCGGGGGGTGCGCGGCGCACTTCCGGGGCACCGCGGGGACGGCCGTGCGCCGGTAAGGGGCACGGGCGTCGACTTTCCGTCAATCGCATGAAGTCGTGAGAGTGGCCATCTGTCGGGACATGTGCAGACGCGCCGCCCTGACCTGCACTGACGTTCTCTCAGACGGTAATGAAATCAGACAACTTCCCGCCAGGATAAGGCCGCTGACGGGTCGTCCGAGGCTAGGCTCATCCCCCGTAGCGAAGCCGCTCGCCAGGCCCGGATGGTGGAACGGTAGACACGGCGAGCTTAAACCTCGCTGCCCCTTCCGAGGGCGTGCCGGTTCGAGTCCGGCTCCGGGCACTGCCGCCCCAGGACGTCTCTCAGGGGACCCGGAAACCGGTTGAATCCCGAACGGTCGCCGGGGTCCCGGACCCCGGCCCGGCCGGCCCCCTTCCGCCGGCCCCGCCGCCTCCTCCGCGGACCCGGGCCGCCGCCCCGTCCCCACCCCCGGCCCGTTCCGCCCCCGGCCCGGACCACCCGCACCCCAGGCCCGGACCACCCGCCCCAGGCCCGGACCCGTCCCGCACCCCCCGGCCGGACCGCGCGGTCACCGTGCCCCGGGGGCCGTCCGCCGGGCCCCGCGGCCCGGCACGCCGCCCCACGGCATCGGAAACGGCCCACGACAGGTCGGGAACGATCTGAGAAAAGGGTCACGATCCGGAAAGATCCTCCGTTGGCACGAGGGCCGGATCTTTGCCCTCCGATTACTCTTGTCGCTAAGGCCGCGCAGGGCGGCCATGAAGGAGTGAAATGAGGAGCAGTAACCCGGTCTTCTCGCGACGGGGGTTCAGCCGCGACAACGGCATGGCGGGCTTCAACGCGCAGCCGCAGGCCGGGGGCGCCGTAGGAACCAACCCGTACGCCCAGGGCACCGCCACGGGCAACCCGTACGCCACCAACCCGTACGCCCCGACCGCCACGCCGGTCGACGGCGGCCCGCAGACGCGCTCCGGCGCGATGACCATCGACGACGTCGTCTCGCGCACCGCGATGACGCTCGGTACCGTCGTGGTCACCGCCGCGCTCGCCTGGACGCTGCTCCCCGTCGACGAGAACAACCTCGGCAAGTCCTACGGCATCGCGATCGGCGCCGCACTGGTGGCCTTCGTCCTCGCGATGGTCCAGTCCTTCAAGGCCAAGCCGGTCCCGGCGCTGATCCTGGCCTACGCGGCCTTCGAGGGTGTCTTCCTCGGTGTGATCTCGAACGCCGTCAGCACCTACATCAGCCCGGGTGTCGTCGCCCAGGCCGTGCTCGGCACGATGGCGGTCTTCGCCGGAGTGCTGGTCGCTTACAAGATGCGCTGGATCCGGGTCAACCGCCGCTTCTACGGCTTTGTGATCGGTGCCGCGATCGGCTTCATGCTGCTCATGGCCGTCAACCTCCTCGTCGCCCTGATCGGCGGCGGCGACGGTCTGGGCCTGCGCAGCGGTGGCCTCGGCATCCTCTTCGGTGTCATCGGCATCATCCTCGGTGCCTGCTTCCTCGCCCTCGACTTCAAGCAGGTCGAGGACGGCATCACCTACGGCGCTCCGCGCCGCGAGGCCTGGTTCGCCGCCTTCGGCCTCACGATGACCCTGGTCTGGATCTACCTGGAGATGCTCCGGGTGCTGTCGATCCTCCAGGGCGACGACTGATCAGCCTCTGATCGTCCGATGACGGACCGGCCGGGTGCCGCACCCGGCCGGTGACGAGGGGCCCGCGGGCATCGCGCCTGCGGGCCCCTTCCGTTTCCCCGTTGCCTGCTCTATCTGCTCCGGCCGCTCTGCCGGACTTCGGATCCTGCTCCGCCGCCACGGTCTACAGCAGTCTGCGCGCGGCCCGCCGCAGGTCGTACTCGTGGATGATCGCCTTCGCATGGCCGTACGACAGTTGGTGCTCACTCCGGAGCCAGCTCACCTTCTCCTCGAAGCGCAGGAGAGAAGGGCCTTCCTCGACGGTGTGCAGCCATTCCGCGATCTCACGGCCGGTGCAATGGGGAATACGGGAGAGCAGATTGCGATGGGTCTCTTCGGAGAAGACAGGGGCTGGGGACATGGGCGCCTCCGGACGCGTTGCGCGTGTGCTCCTTCCCGACACCGTGCCCGAGGGTTCGCCCGTTGGCAACAGTCCGCGGAGTGTGCATAGGCTGCGCTGTGCTCGATACGACCCCCCTGCTCGATGCCCTCGACCGCTTCGCCGACGCCCTGCGCGCGGCCCCGCAGAGCCGTCTCGCGCGCGGCGCCGCGACGGAAGGGCTCGGGCTGGCCAGGGAATTGGCACGGCGTGCCCAGCTGCTGGAGGAGCCCGCCCGGCCGCCGCGGATCATGCCGGACGCGGGGCTTTTCGCCGTCGCCGACCAACTGCTCGTGGCCGGAACGGATTTTTCCGAGGCACTGAGAACGGCCCCGTCCGCGGGGGCCGCCGCGGGGGCGGCGGACCTGGACGAGGCCGTGGCGCTGGTCGTCGCGGCGAAGCGCCGCGCCTTTCCCTGAGGGCCTTTCAGAGGGACGCGATGACCCGGTCCGCGAGGATGTAGACGGGCTCGTCACCGCAGAGGAAGGTCAGTGCGTACGCCCCGGAGACCCCGGAGCCGCCCAGCAGGAAGGGCGTGTCGCCGTCGCGCAGGGCCTGTGCGAGGCGTTCGGCGGTCTCCCGGTGGCCGGGGGTCATGCAGAGCGTCGTCCCGTCGACGAAGACGTACACGTCGAGGGTGCCGAGCGGTCCCGGCCGTACGTCTGCCAGTTCGGTTCCGGCGTCGGCCAGCTCCTCCAGCCGGGCCACCGTGCGCTCGTGGTCCGTGGTGACCGGCGACTGCGCCGGAACGAAATCGGGGTGCGAAGGGTGCCGGCGGCGGGCGGCGGCCAGCTCCGGGGAGTCCTCCGCATACTCGGGGCCCCCGGGGATCTCGGGGGCGTCGGTCGCGTCGGCGAGGTCCGCCAGCTCCTCCAGCGCCTCGGCCATGTCGTAGTCCACGGCTTCCAGGGACTCCAGGCCCACGAGGTCCGCCTGCCGCGGTATGTAGAAGGGCAGCTCTTCGGCGGGAGCACCGGCCGGAGCGGGCGCCGATACCCCGCCCACGAGCGGTGCGGGCGCGTCGGCGGCGTCCCGCGCCTCCTGAGCGGCCCAGAACGCCCTGGCCTCCGCCAGCTCGCGCTCACGCTCCTCGGCGAGCGCCTCGGCGACGGCCGCGCGTATCTCGGCGGCCGGGGTGTGCCGTGCCTGCGGTACGGACGCGGCGGCGGACGCGGCGGCCGTGGTGGCACGGGCGGCGACGGTGACGGCGGACAGTTCGGTGCGCAGGGCGGTGACCTGGCGGCGCAGACCGCGGGCGGCGTGCAGGGACGCGGCGCCCACGACCGTGGCAGCGGCCGTGGTCAGCAGCAGAGCAAGTGACAGAACGCTCACTGACGTACTCCCGGTTTCGTCGACACCCCCGACTTCCTACCTCAGCTTGCAAGGGGGATGCCGGTCCTGTCAGTGCAATACGTCACGAATTGGACAGGACTTTTGGCCCGGGGTTTACCGTGCAGACGTTTCTGACCTGCGGAAATGTAGCAGAGGGAGGGGTTAGATTACAGCCTGGGGCTGTTTCTATCACGGCTGGAGAACGTGCCTCATTTTCCGGCCCCGGAGAGGGAAGGCGCCGGAAACCGGGCCTTTGCCCGATTCCGGCGCGAACGTCTTTCCGGGGGTTCTCCGGGTTCCCCGCCCGGCTCGGCAGCGGGTGTTGTCGGTCGCGCTGCGCTTCGCGTCCGCGGAGGGCACGCGCCGCCCTCGTTCCCCGGGCGCCCCCTGCCCTCCGCTGCCGCTCAGCTCAGCCGCTCCAGCACCATCGCCATGCCCTGCCCCCCGCCCACGCACATCGTCTCCAGTGCGAACTGCTTGTCGTGGAACCGGAGGCTGTTGATCAGGGTGGTGGTGATCCGGGCGCCGGTCATTCCGTACGGGTGGCCCACCGCGATCGCGCCGCCGTTGACGTTCAGCTTGTCGAGGTCGACCCCGAGATCCCGGTAGGAGGGGATGACCTGCGCGGCGAAGGCCTCGTTGATCTCGACCAGGTCGATATCGCCGATCGTCAGCCCGGCTCGGGCCAGCGCCTGCTTCGACGCCTCCACCGGGCCGTACCCCATGATCTCCGGGGAGAGCGCCGAGACGCCCGTGGAGACGATCCGCGCGAGCGGGGTCAGACCCAGCTCCCGGGCCTTGGTGTCGCTCATGATCACCAGAGCGGCGGCGCCGTCGTTCAGCGGGCAGCAGTTGCCCGCGGTGATCAGGCCGTCCGGCCGGAACACCGGCTTCAGCGCCTCGACGCCCTCCAGGGTGACGCCCGCGCGGGGGCCGTCGTCTGCGCTGACGACCGTGCCGTCGGGCGTGGTCACCGGGGTGATCTCGCGCTCCCAGAATCCCGCCGCGATGGCTGCCTCCGCGAGGTTCTGCGACCGTACGCCGAACTCGTCCATCTCGCGGCGGGTGATGCCCTTCAGCCGGGCGAGGTTCTCCGCGGTCTGGCCCATCGCGATATAGGGGTCGGGCAGGAGCCCGTCCTCGCGCGGGTCGTGCCAGCCGTCGACGCCGCCCTCCGCGACCTTCTCGGTCCGGGCCTGCGCCTCGGCGAAGACCGGGTTCTGGGTGTCCGGCAGACCGTCGGACGACCCCTTCGTGAAGCGCGACACCATCTCCACCCCGGCCGAGACGAAGACATCGCCCTCACCGGCCTTGATGGCGTGGAACGCCATCCGGGAGGTCTGGAGGGAGGACGAGCAGTAGCGGGTGACCGTGCAGCCCGGGAGGTGGTCCAGGCCCATCCGGACGGCGACGATCCGCGCGAGGTTGTAGCCCTGCTCACCGCCGGGCAGACCGCAGCCGAGCATCAGGTCGTCGATCTCGGCGGGGTCCAGCTCGGGCACCTTCGCCAGGGCGGCCCCGATGATCGTCGCGGTCAGATCATCGGCCCGAAGCTCCTTCAGGGAGCCCTTGAAGGCCCGGCCGATCGGGCTGCGGGCGGCGGAAACGATGACGGCTTCGGGCATCACGGCTCCAGGTGAAGAGGGCGGACGGGATGGAAGCTACCGCTAGGTAGCCACGGGGTCACGGGTGCCGGAGTGTGACGGTCACCTCAATTCTAAGCGCCCGCTCACCGCATGCTCCAGGCTCAGTGGCGGTGCACCCGGAAGCCGGACCGGTGGGCGGAGGGGTCCGCGCCGGGGCGCCCGGCCTCCGGCCCCCCGGCCGTCGTGGTGTGCCCGGGCTCCCCGGCCTCCTCCGGGAGGCGACGGCGGCGGCGGTGTTTGAGGAGGGCCCAGGGGGCGCGGGACGGGGTGACTTCGGTACCCGCTTCCCGGGCCGCGGTGGCCGCCGCCTGGGCCACCGGGAGGACGCTCTCGTCCCGCGAGGCGTCCGGCCGGTCCGGCTCCGGCCAGAGGCCGAGGGCCGCGCAGAGCGTGGGGAGCATCGCCATGGCCGCCGTCGCGTACCCCTCCGCCGAGGGGTGGTAGTTGTCGATGGAGAACATCTCCCGCGGATTCGCCGCGAACTCCGGGCCCAGCAGATCCCCCAGCGATACCGTCCGGCCGCCCTGCTCCACCGTGACGATCGTCTGGGCCGCGGCCAGCTGGCGCGAGACCCGGCGGGCCAGCCAGCGCAGCGGCTGGTACACCGGCTCGATGGTGCCCAGGTCCGGGCAGGTGCCGACGACCACCTCCGCGCCCGCGGTACGGAGCCGGCGGACGGCCGCCGCGAGATGCCGGACGGACTCCGTCGGCGGCATCCGGTGCGTGACGTCATTGGCCCCGATCATGATCACGCAGACATCGGGCAGCCGCGAGGTGTCCGAGAGCAGCAGGGTCACCTGGCGGTCGAGATCGTCGGAGCGGGCCCCCGGGAGGGCGACGTTGACCACGTCCACCGGCTGCTCGGCGACCGCGGCCAGACCGGAGGCCAGCAGGGCCGCCGGGGTCTGCCCGGCCCGGCGCACGCCCTGTCCGGCCGCCGTGGAGTCGCCGAGCAGTCCCAGGAAGAGCGGCCGGGACCGCCCGAAGGCCAGCCCGTACAGCCCGTCGCCGCGCGGCGGCAGCGGGGCGATGCCGCCGCCCACCGAGCGTTTCGCGAGCTGCACCTCCGCCAGCAGCACACCCACCGCGGCGACGCCGACCAGGCCGACGCCGCCTCCGCCGTAGGCCGCGCCCGCGGCGATCCGCCGTGCCACTCTCGCTCCCGACACCGCCCACCTCCTGTCATCAAGAGCTAACTGCCCGGTAACCGGCACCGCCCAATCACCGTCACCTCCGCATACGCTTTACCGCACCCTCAATGGGCTGCCCTTCAGCACCCTCAGTCGGAGATCCCGGAGAACAATTGTGCGCTTTCACGATTCGATGATCAGCCTGGTCGGCAACACCCCGCTGGTGAAGCTGAACAGCGTGACCGAGGGCATTCGGGCGACCGTCCTGGCCAAGGTCGAATACTTCAATCCCGGCGGCTCGGTCAAGGACCGGATCGCCCTGCGCATGATCGAAGCGGCGGAGGAGAGCGGCGCCCTCCGGCCGGGGGGCACGATCGTGGAGCCGACCAGCGGAAACACCGGGGTCGGCCTGGCGATCGTGGCCCAGCGGAAGGGCTACAAATGCATCTTCGTCTGCCCGGACAAGGTGTCCACGGACAAGATCAACGTGCTGCGGGCCTACGGTGCCGAGGTCGTCGTCTGCCCCACCGCGGTCGACCCCGAGCACCCGGATTCGTACTACAACGTCTCCGACCGGCTGGTCCGGGAGACCCCCGGGGCCTGGAAGCCCGACCAGTACTCCAACCCGAACAACCCCCGTTCGCACTACGAGACCACCGGTCCCGAACTCTGGGAACAGACCGAGGGAAAGATCACCCATTTCGTCGCGGGTGTCGGTACCGGCGGCACGATCTCCGGCACCGGCCGCTATCTCAAGGAGATCAGCGACGGCCGGGTCCGGATCGTGGGAGCCGACCCGGAAGGCTCGGTCTACAGCGGCGGCTCGGGCCGCCCGTATCTCGTCGAGGGCGTCGGCGAGGACTTCTGGCCGACCGCCTACGACGCGACGGTGACGGACGAGATCGTCGCCGTCTCCGACAAGGACTCCTTCCAGATGACCCGCCGCCTCGCCAAGGAGGAGGGCCTGCTGGTCGGCGGCTCCTGCGGGATGGCCGTCGTCGCGGCGCTGCGGGTCGCGGAGCGGCTCGGCCCCGACGATGTGGTGGTCGTGCTGCTGCCCGACAGCGGGCGCGGCTATCTGTCGAAGATCTTCAACGACGAGTGGATGGCCGACTACGGATTCCTGGAGGAAGCGGGTCCCGCCGCCTCCGTCGGCGACGTCCTGCGCCACAAGGAGCGCGGCAGGATCCCCAGCCTGGTGCATATGCACCCGGAGGAGACCGTGGGCGAGGCGATCGACGTGCTGCGGGAGTACGGGGTCTCCCAGATGCCCATCGTCAAGCCGGGCGCGGGTCATCCGGACGTGATGGCCGCCGAGGTCATCGGTTCGGTGGTGGAGCGGGAGCTGCTGGGTGCCCTCTACACCGGGCGGGCCGTCCTCGGCGACCCGCTGGAGAAGCATATGAGCGCCCCGCTTCCGCAGGTCGGCTCCGGGGAGCCGGTGGCGGACCTGATGGCGGTGCTGAGCGATACCGCCAGCGCGGCGGATGCGGCGATCGTCCTGGTGGAGGGGAAGCCCACGGGCGTCGTCAGCCGCCAGGACCTGCTCTCCTTCCTCGCGGACGCCGCGAAGTAGCGGCCGGCGGAACAGGGGCAGGGGAAAGGGAAGGGGCAGAGGCGGGGGCGGGAGCGGGCGGAGAAGGGCGCGGCAGCCCGGCTCCGGGCCGTACCCGTCGGCAGGGGCAGGGGCAGGGGCAGGGGCAGCCGGGGCCCGGTCCGTACCCTGTCCGTACCCATGGGCAGCGGGGCAGCCGGGCCCCGGGCTGTAACCGGAAGGGTCCGCCGGGCCGGTTCACCGGGCTGGAACACGGCTTTCACACCGCCGCAGCACCCGGTTAACACGGATCGGGGAGAGTGGAGGTGTCGGCTCGGGGGCCTCGCCAGACGGCCCCCGCCGACGCCAAGCCGGCGTCTTGGATCCTCCGGAGCGGCTCCCGGACCCGTAGGCGCCCGACGCGGTGGTGACCGGCCGGAGACGGCCCGGTCCGGCCGCGTCCTACGCGGGGACCGCCGTCGTCCCGCCCCCGGGCAGGCGGCCCGGGGTGTACGGCGGCCCCCGCGTACTCCCCAGCTCCCGTACGGCCCCCGCGCTCGTACGGGAACCGGCGCCGCGCCTCCACCCGTGAACGGTCCCGAAGCAGGGGTGCCGGGACCCGGCCCGGGTGCCGGGGCGGGTGCCGGTCAGCCCTCCCAGCCGGAGCCCGAACCGTCCTTGCCCCGGTCCTCGTCCGACCGGCGCCGCCACGGGAAACCGCCCCGGGCCGCATGGACGAAGTTCACCCCGACAATGCCCAGCCACGCCACCACCAGGCCCTTGAACCCGGCGTTGACCACGCCTATCGCGGTCAGCGGCACCGCCAGGATCATCGAGATGATGCCGAAGCCGAACCGCTCGCCGAAGTTCGAGTCGACCGGCTGCTGGGGGCGGGTGCCCCGCGCCACGACCATCTGCTGTTCCGCCAGCTGTCTGCGGACACGGCGGTCGACCGTACCGTCCACACGCTGTTCCACCTTCTCCAGGAACGAGTCGACGAGCGCGGACTCGTACTCCTCGCCCAGTTCGCGGCGCGCGTACAGCGTCGCGTCGAGTTCTCTTTTCAGCTCTGGGTCGCGGGCTTCCATGCCCACCACGCTACGTTCCCGCCCCAGCCGCGTCAGTGGGGGTAACCCCCGTCTTCCCGGCGGGGCTCGCAGGTGGGCGGGGGCCGTGCCCGCCCCGGCGCCGGGACCGGACCGCAGGGGCCGCCCCCACCGGGCTGCTGTATATGGTCATTCAGAGGGGTGTGTGGCTGAATAGCGGAGCGGGTGCGGGTACCGGCCGGCTGCTGGCGGAGCCCGTATCACCCCGTCCGGATCCCGGCGTCCGGCCGCACCGCCGGCGCCCGGCGGCCCATGATGGACCGCGACCGCGGCGGTCACCCGGACGGATCCGCGCGCCACGAGACCAGCAGAAGACGAGGACCATGGGCATGACGGGCACGACGGACAGCCCCGCCGCGCGGCTGCAGCAGCTTTTCGAGGGGCACCGGCTCACCCCCACCCAGCGGCGGATCGCCCACAGCATGGTCCGCCGCGCCGCCGACGTGCCCTTCCTGTCCAGCGTGGAACTGGCCGAGGTCGCCGGGGTCAGCCAGCCCTCCGTCACCCGCTTCGCCGTCGCCCTCGGCTTCGACGGCTATCCGGCGCTGCGCAAGTATCTGCGCGAGGTCGCCCCGCCCGGCCCGGGTCCCGCCGGGGACGAACTCAACGAGTACCAGCAGGCGGTCCGCGCCGAAATCGAGAACCTGAAGCACCTCGGCGAACTCCTCGCCGACCCGGCGCCCGTGGTCCGCGCCGCCCGGCTCCTCGCGGCCTCCCGCCCGCTGCCCGTCCTCGGACTGCGGGCCGCCGCCGCGCAGGCCCGCGGTTTCGCGTACTTCGCGGCCAAGGTCCACCCCGATGTCCGCCTGCTCGACGAGGGCGGCTCACTGCTCACCGACCGGATCGACCACGCCCGCCGCGCGGGCGCTACCGCCCTGCTCTGCTTCGCACTGCCCCGCCACCCCCGCGAGGTGGTGGACGCCCTCCGGCACGCCCGTACCGCCGGGCTGACGGTCGTCACCGTCGCGGACTCGGCGTTCGCCCCGGTCGCCGCCGTCAGCGAGGTGCTGATCCCCGCGGCGGTGGGTACCGGCCTCTCCTTCGACACCGCCTGCGCTCCCATGCTGCTCGGCCGGGTGCTGCTGGAGGCCATGTGCGACGAGTTGCCGGACGCCCAGGCACGGCTGGAGGAGTTCGACTCGGGCGCTGCGGCGCGCGGCCTCTTCGTGGAGTAGCCGCCGGGGCAGTAAGGGGCAAACCGCCGTTCTCAGGCGGTGCTCAGAAACCGCCGCTAACCTCCCCCGGAAGCAACGGCAGAGGCATGGCGGCGGAAGGGGTACGGAGTGGGACGCGGGGCGCAGTCGCTGGCGAGAGTGGCGGTCGTGGTACGGGCGGGAGCGGCGCCCCTGTGGTGGCTCGGGCTGCTCGGCGCGGCCGTCGGCGGCCTGCTGCCCGGCCTCACGGGCCGCCGGATCGGCCTGCTGTCCGGGGCCGCCCTGTTCCTGGTCGCCCTGGCCGTCACCTCCGTCGCCCGCCGGAGCCGCTACACCCACTTCGCGGGCGCGGCGACCCGCGCCGGGCGCTCCGACGTCCTCCAGGACCGGGCGGTGACGCTGAAGCTGCGCCGCCGGGCCCTGCGCTGGTGGCTCCTCGGCGCCTTCGCCGCGGCGGTCGTCAGCTCCTTCGCCCTGCCCGGTGCGCTGGGCCTGCTGCTGGCCGGAGCCGGCGCGGGCCTGTGGGCGAAGGCGCTCTGGCTGGGCCGTCTGGAGCGCGATACCGAGACGCTGCTCTGGGTCCGTACGGACTGGATGTCCCGCGGCCCGGTCGGCAGGCAGGCGAAGGGTTTCCGTACGACGGGCATCGCCGCGGGCGACGCGGTGCCGGGCGGCGCCCGCCGCCGGACGGCCCCGCCGAAGCGCCGCTGATTTCGGTCCGCCCGCGCCGCGGGGCCGGTGCTGGAGACGCCGGCCCCGGTTTCGGTCCGCCCGCGCCGCGGGGCCGGTCCGCGAGTCCGCCGACCGGCCCGGCGGTGCCGCCGTTCAGCAGGCCAGGCAGGGAACCGAGACCGGCCCCCGGGTGCCCTCCGTCACGAGGACGTGGACGCCGAGCGCGCCGCATTCGGGGCACGGTGTCCGGTCGGGTCTGCGGAACGCGCGGCTGATCTCGCGGTCCACATGCTCCGCCAGTTCGCCGTAGCGGGGGTCCACCCAGTCCGCGCGCCGGCCGCCCAGACCGCCGCCCGCAGTCACCGGAGCCGCCTTCCGCGGGGCGTGGCCGTCACGGCCGACGGCCGTCCGCTGCGGAGGACCGCCGGGACCCGCCGCCTTCCGCGGCGCGCGCCCGTCATGGGCCCGGACACGCGCGGCGCGGGTGTCCGTCGAGCAGATCGCCGATGCGGGCGCCGGAGCGGCGGGCCTCCCGGTGGAGGCGGTCGATGTTGACGCGCGGCCCGGCCAGCAGGGTCAGGACCGCCGACGAGCCCGCCGCATAGCTGGCGACGTACCCCCGCTCGCCCCGGACCAGCAGCTCCTGGAACCGGCCCTGGCCGCCCGCCTCGGTGAGCCGCACACAGACCCCGAGCGCCGCTGCGGTCAGCGCGGCCACGCCCTCCGGGTTCCCCGCGTCGGCGCCGAGCACCAGGCCGTTGGTGCCTGCCGCGAGGGCCCCGGTGAGCTGGGGCATGCGCAGTCTCAGCCGTCTGAGTTCGTCGAGTACGTTCTCCTCGGCTGCCACCAGTCGTCTCCTCCCCGCGCGCGGGTCCGCGCGCCACGGCACGACAGTGACCAGGACACTACGCAACGTGGCGGGCCCCGGTGGGAGTTGTGGCATTTTCCAACGGAACATGCCCGGGGCCGGTAGAGTGCCCGGCCTTCACCGGCGGTGCGCCTACAGCAGCGCGTCCCGGTGCGCCCCGCCCGACTCCGCGACGATCTCCGCCACCGTCTGTGCTTCCCGTACGGTCGCGAACGACACCGGCCCGTCCGGTCCGGTCTCCCGGAAGCCGTACACCCCCGGCCGCGGCAGGCTGTTGTAGCCGTAGTGGTTCGAGAAGTAGTACGCCCCGGTGTCCAGCGCGGCGACCACGTCCCCAGCCGCCAGCTCCGGCAGCGCCCGCTCCCGCGCCAGCAGATCCCCGGCGAAACAGGCCGGTCCCGCCACGTCCTGCACCACCTCCGGTCCGGTCTTGGGCCGGCCCGCGCCGTCGTAGGCGGCGATCCGCAGCGGCCAGGACTCCGGGTCGTACACCGTCCTGGTGGCGACCTGGACCCCCGCGTGGGTCAGGGCGATCGGACGGCCCCCGGACACCTTCGCGTACTCGACCCTGGCGAGGATCAGCCCGTGCTTGGCCAGCAGCGACCTGCCGAACTCGGTGACCAGCCCGTACCGTCCGTCCAGCAGCCCCGGGACCTCCGCCTTCAGCAGCCGGGCGTACTCCCCGTACGACGGAGTCTCCTCGTCGGAGCCGAAGTTCACCGGCAGCCCGCCGCCGATGTCGATCGTGTCGATCTGCTGCCGCCCGGCCGCCGCGTTGACCTCCTCCGCCAGGGCGTACACCTCCCGTACACCCGCGACCATCCGGGCGAGCGGCACACCCTGCGAACCGGAGTGGGTGTGCAGCCGGGTCAGCCACGGCCGGTCCAGGCAGAGCCCGACGAGTGCCTTCCTGGCCCCCTCGTCCTGGAGCGCGAAGCCGAATTTGGACGTCGCGGTCGCCGTCGACAGCGCGCCGATCGCCCCCGCGCCGACCTGCGCGTTCACCCGCAGACCCAGCGGCGGTACGGTACCGGCCCCGGCGGCCGCCACCAGACCGTCCAGCCGGTCCATCTCCTGCGCGTTGTCGGCGTTGAGCGCGATGCCCAGCGCCAGCGCCTCGCGCAGCTCGGCCCCGGTCTTGGCCGGGGAGTCCAGTACGGTCCGCTCCGGCGGGATCCCGGCCGCGCGGGCCAGGGCGAGTTCACCCGGGCTCGCCACTTCCGCGCCGATGCCCTCGGCGTTCAGCAGGGCCAGTACGGGTACGAGCGGCGCGGCCTTCACGGCGAAGGCGTGCAGGACGGGCGCGTCCGTCACGGCCGCGAAAGCGGACCGCAGCGCGGCGGCGGAGGCGCGTATTCCGGCGGTGTCGAGCAGCGCGGCGACCATCTGGTCCCCGTCGAGCAGCCCCTGTTCGACGGCGGCGCGCACGGCCGCGTCCCGGCGGCGGGCGCGGTCAGGTCCTTCGAGAGTCATGTGGTTCAGCCAACCATCCGCCGGCTGCCGGGCGCGACTGTTGACTAGTCCTATTCATGAGATCAGGATGTGAATAGTTCGAGTCGGAGCCGGTGGCGGTCCCGGGCAGGCACGCGGCCGGGGCCGCCGGACCCCCAGCGGGATTCAGGAGGCACACACCATGTCAGGAGCCGCACCCGGACCCGGGCCCCGGCCCGTCCGAGCCGCCCGCGGTACGGAACTGACCGCCGCGGGCTGGCCGCAGGAGGCCGCCCTGCGCATGCTCGCCAACAATCTGGACCCCGAGGTCGCGGAGCACCCCGACCGGCTCGTCGTCTACGGCGGCACCGGCAAGGCGGCCCGCGACTGGCGCTCCTACGACGCCATGGTGCGCACCCTGACCACCCTCAAGGCCGACGAGACGATGCTCGTCCAGTCAGGCCGCCCGGTCGGCGTGATGCAGACCCACGAATGGGCCCCGCGGGTCCTGATCGCCAACTCCAACCTCGTCGGGGACTGGGCCAACTGGGAGGAGTTCCGCCGCCTCGAAGCCCTCGGCCTCACCATGTACGGGCAGATGACGGCGGGCTCGTGGATCTACATCGGCACCCAGGGCATCCTCCAGGGCACCTACGAGACCTTCGCCGCCGTCGCCGCGAAACGCTTCGGCGGCACCCTCGCCGGGACCATCACCCTCACCGCCGGACTGGGCGGTATGGGCGGCGCCCAGCCGCTCGCCGTCACCATGAACGACGGCGTCGCGATCTGCGTCGACTGCGATCCCCGTGCCATCGAACGCCGGATCGCCCACCGCTATCTCGATATCCGCGCCGATTCAGTCGAGCAGGCGCTGAAACTGGCCGTCGAGGCCCGCGACGCCCGCCGCCCCCTCTCCATCGGACTCCTCGGCAATGCCGCCGAGATACTCCCGAGGCTGCTCGCGGAGGGCGCCCCGGTCGATATCGTCACCGACCAGACCTCCGCCCACGACCCCCTCTCCTACCTTCCCGCCGGTCTGGACTTCGGCGAGATGGCGGCCGCCGCCGCGAAGGACCCGGCCGGATTCACCGACCGGGCCCGCGAGTCCATGGCCCGGCACGTGGAGGCGATGGTCGGCTTCCAGGACGCGGGCGCCGAGGTCTTCGACTACGGCAACTCCATCAGGGGCGAGGCGAAACTCGCCGGATACGACCGGGCGTTCGCCTTCCCCGGTTTCGTACCGGCCTATATCCGGCCGCTGTTCTGCGAGGGCAAGGGCCCGTTCCGCTGGGCCGCGCTCTCCGGCGACCCCGCCGATATCGCGAAGACCGACCGGGCGGTCCTGGACCTCTTCCCGGAGAACGAGTCCCTCGCCCGGTGGATCGGGCTCGCGGGCGAACGCGTCCGGTTCCAGGGGCTGCCGGCCCGGATCTGCTGGCTGGGGTACGGGGAGCGGGACCGCGCCGGGGAACGCTTCAACGACATGGTCGCGAGCGGGGAGCTGGCCGCGCCGGTCGTCATCGGGCGCGACCATCTCGACTGCGGCTCGGTGGCCTCCCCGTACCGCGAGACCGAGGCGATGCTCGACGGCTCCGACGCCATCGCGGACTGGCCGCTGCTGAACGCCATGGTCAATGTGGCGTCCGGCGCGTCCTGGGTCTCCCTCCACCACGGCGGGGGCGTCGGCATGGGCCGCTCCATCCACGCCGGGCAGGTCACCGTCGCCGACGGCACGGCCCTGGCGGGGGAGAAGATCCGGCGGGTGCTGACCAACGACCCGGGGATGGGCGTGATCCGGCACGTCGACGCGGGGTACGGGACGGCGGAGACGGTAGCGGAGGAGAAGGGGGTGCGGATCCCGATGCGCGAAGGCGGGGACCTCGGGGGCCCGGCGGACTCCGGAGCGGGGGACCGGACATGATCGCATCCCCCGTCGGCCCCTCCTTCCACGCCATGTGGAAGGAGCTGGCCCCGATCGGCCGCGATACCCGTACCGGCGGCTACCGGCGCCACGCCTGGACCGGCGCCGATGCCGACTGCCGTACCTGGTTCCAGGAGCAGGCCGAGACCCGCGGACTCGCGTACGAGACCGACCGCAACGGCAACCAGTGGGCCTGGCTGGGCGATCCCACCGCCGGGAACGCCGTGGTCACCGGCTCGCACCTGGACTCCGTACCGGACGGCGGCGCCTTCGACGGACCCCTCGGCGTGGTCTCCGCCTTCGCCGCCCTCGACGAACTCCGGCTGCGGGGAGCCGCGTTCCACCGGCCCGTCGGCATCGTCAGCTTCGGCGACGAGGAGGGCGCCCGCTTCGGACTGGCCTGCGTCGGCTCCCGCCTCACCGCCGGGGTGCTCACCAGGGAGGCCGCGTACCGGCTCCACGACGCGGACGGCGTCACGCTGCCCGAGGCCATGGAGAACGCGGGCTACGACCCCGAAGCCATCGGCCCCGACCCCGTACGGCTCTCCCGGATCGGCGCGTTCGTCGAACTCCATATCGAACAGGGCCGCGCTCTCGACCTCTCGGGCGACCGGATCGGCCTCGCCTCCGCGATCTGGCCGCACGGCCGCTGGCGCTTCGACTTCGCGGGCGAGGCCAACCATGCGGGCACCACCCGGATCGCCGACCGCCGCGATCCGATGCTCGGCTTCGCCGCGACCGTGCTCGCCGCCCGCCGGGCCGCCGAGGACACCGGCGCGGTCGCCACCTTCGGCCGGGTCGCGGTCGAACCGAACGGAGTCAACGCCATCCCGTCCCTGGTCCGCGGCTGGCTGGACGCCCGCGCCGCCGACCCTCAGGTGCTGGACGAGGTGGTGGCCGCCGTCGAGTCCGCCGCCCGGGAACGCGCGGCGCACGACCGCGTCGACGTGACGCTGGTACGGGAGTCCTTCACCCCCGTCGTCGAGTTCGCCCACGTCCTGCGCGACGAACTCGCCGGACTCCTCGGCGGCTCCGTCCCGGTCCTGGGCACGGGCGCGGGCCATGACGCGGGCATCCTCTCCGGCTCCGTACCGACCGCGATGCTCTTCGTCCGCAACCCGACGGGCGTCTCCCACTCCCCGGCGGAGTCGGCGTCCGAGGACGACTGCACGGCCGGGGTCCTGGCCCTGGCGGACGTACTGGAGGGACTGGCATGCGGGAGCCGCTGACCCCGTCCTCCGGCGGCCGGACCTTCTGGGCCGAGTACGCGTGGCTCGGGGACCGGGCCGAGCCCGGGACCGTCCTCTCCACCGGCGGCGACGGGCGGATCACCGCCGTACGGACCGGGGCCGCCGCCCCGCCGCCCGGCGCCGTACCGCTGCGCGGACTCACCCTCCCCGGGCTCGCCAACGCCCACTCCCACGCCTTCCACCGGGCCCTGCGCGGCACCGTCCAGACCGGCTCCGGCACCTTCTGGACCTGGCGCGATGTCATGTACGGGGTCGCGGCCCGGCTCACCCCCGACACGTACCACGCACTCGCCCGCGCCGCCTACGCCGAGATGGCGCTCGCGGGCATCACCGCCGTCGGCGAATTCCACTACCTCCACCACGGCCCCGACGGCACCCCGTACGCCGACCCCAACGCCATGGGCGAGGCGCTGATCGAAGCCGCGCGGGACGCGGGCATCCGGATCACCCTCCTCGACACCGTCTACCTCCACGGGGGCCTCACCGCCGAAGGACACCGGCCCCTCGAAGGACCCCAGATCCGGTTCGGCGACGGCTCCGCGGACGCCTGGTACGAGCGGTGGACCCGGCTCCGGGAGCGGGCCGACGGCGACCGCGTCACCGTCGGCGCGGCCGTCCACTCGGTCCGCGCCTTCGCCGAGAGCGACGGATACGCCGCCTTCGCGGAACGCACCGACGGCGTCCCCGTCCATGTCCACCTCTCCGAACAGCCCGCCGAGAACGAGGCGTGCCTCGCGGTCCACGGCGTCACCCCGGCCGCGCTCCTCGACCGCCACGGCTTCTGGAAGCCCACCACCACCGCCGTCCACGCCACCCATCTCACCGGCGACGACATCCGGATCCTCGGCGGCTCCGGAGCGGGCGTCTGCATGTGCCCCACCACCGAACGCGACCTCGCGGACGGTATCGGGCCCGCCGCCGCGCTCCAGCGGGCGGGCAGCCCGCTCAGCCTCGGCAGCGACAGCCACGCCGTGATCGACCTCCTCGAAGAGGCCCGCGCGATGGAGCTGGACGAACGGCTGCGGACCCGCACCCGCGGCCACTGGACGGCCGCCGCCCTGCTCCGGGCCGCGGGCGAGGACGGGCACGCCGCCCTGGGCCGCCCCGGGGCGGGCCGCCTGGAGCCCGGCGCGCCCGCGGACTTCACGACCGTCGCCCTCGACACCGTACGGACGGCGGGGCCGGTGCCCCGGCTCGCCGCCGAAGCGGTCGTCTTCGCGGGGACGGCGGCGGACGTCCGCGAGGTGGTGGTCGGCGGCCGGACCGTGGTCGCCGGGGGGGTCCACCGGACGGTACCGGACACGGCGGGGGAGCTGGCGCGGGCGATCGCGGCGGTGACGAGGTGACGGCGGCGCGAGCGGTACGCCCGGTGCGGGCGGTACGGGTGGGAGGGGTGCCGCGGCCCGTACCGGCACCGGCATCCGCGCCGGCCCGCGTACCGGGGCCCACCCGGCTCGCCGCCGTACCCGCACTCGGGCGGCCCCGCACCGCCGCCGCCGCACCGCAGCCCCTCCCTCCCCCGCACCAGAACGCAGCCCCCACCCCCGGAGCCACCCCATGACCGCCGCCCCCGCCCCCACCACCCTGGTCACCAACATCGGCAGCCTCGTCACCAACACCCCCGGCACCGGCGACACCGCAACCCCCCTCGGGCTGCTCCCCGACGCCGCCGTCGTCATGGCCGGGGGCCGGTTCGTCTGGGCGGGCCCCGCTGACCGGGCGCCCGAGGCCGACGAACGGTACGACGCCGGGGGCCGGGCCGCGATCCCCGGCTTCGTCGACTCCCACTCCCACCTCGTCTTCGCGGGGGACCGCACCGCCGAGTTCAACGCCCGGATGTCCGGCCGTGCCTACCGGGCGGGCGGTATCCGGACCACGGTCGCCGCCACCCGCGCCGCGACCGACGACGAACTCGACGCCAACGTCACCCGCTATCTCACCGAGGCGCTGCGCCAGGGCACCACCACCTTCGAGACCAAGTCCGGCTACGGCCTCACCGTCGAGGACGAGGCCCGCGCGCTGCGGATCGCCGCCCGGCACACCGAGGAGACCACCTATCTCGGCGCCCATATCGTCGCCCCCGAGTACGCGGACGACCCCGCCGGATACGTCGACCTCGTCACCGGCCCCATGCTCGACGCCTGCGCCCCGCACGCCCGCTGGGTGGACGTCTTCTGCGAGCAGGGCGCCTTCGACGGCGACCAGGCGCGGGCCGTCCTCACCGCCGGAGCGGCGAAGGGACTGGTCCCGCGGGTCCACGCCAACCAGCTCGGCCACGGCCCGGGTGTCCAGCTCGCGGTCGAACTGGGCGCCGCCAGCGCCGACCACTGCACCCATCTGACGGACGCCGACGTCGACGCCCTGGGAGGCGGCACCACGGTCGCCACCCTGCTGCCGGGGGCGGAGTTCTCGACCCGCGCGCCCTGGCCGGACGCCCGCCGTCTGCTGGACGCGGGCGCGACGGTGGCCCTCTCCACGGACTGCAACCCGGGCTCGTCGTTCACCTCGTCCATGCCGTTCTGCATCGCCCTGGCGGTACGGGACATGGGCATGACGCCCGACGAGGCCCTCTGGTCCGCCACCGCGGGCGGCGCGGCCGCGCTGCGCCGTACGGACATCGGCCGGATCGCGGTCGGCGCCCGCGCCGACCTCGTCCTGCTCGACGCCCCCAGCCATGTCCATCTGGCCTACCGGCCGGGGGTGCCGCTGGTCCGGGAGGTATGGCGGGCGGGCGTCCGGGCCTGAGCGCCTCTTCCCGGCTTCCTCAGGGCATGCCCGGTGCGCGCTTCAGGCCGCGCACGGCCGGGATCGCCAGCAGCAGGGCACTGACGACCAGCGCCATGGCGGCGGACACATACAGCAGCTGCACGGTGCCCACGACGAGCGCGAGCGGGCCGGCCACCGCCTGCCCGACCGGCTTCATCACCAGTGAACCGGCCGCGTCATAGGCGTGCACCCGCCCGAGGACGTCATGCGGGATATGCGTCTGCACGCTCGTGTGGAACATGACGATCCAGAACGCCATGCCCACGCCGCTCACGCCGTAGCAGACCGCGATGAGCGGCGCGGGAAGGCCGAGGGCGACGCTCAGCGGCATGGGCACCCAGAGGATCATGGAGAGGGCGCCGGCCCGGAGCGGATACCGCGGGCGGAACCGCATCGCGATCAGCCCGCCCACCACGCTTCCCGCCCCGAGGGACGACATGACCAGGCCGAACACCGATGCCCCGTGGTCGGTGACGAGCGTGCTGTTGCCGAGGGTCGTGGTCGGCCCGGCTCCGGCCAGCTGCCAGAGCATGAAGACGACAATGACACTCCACAGCCAGGTCCTGGCCCGGAACTCCCGCCAGCCCTCCACCAGATCGGCCCGGAACGTCGACGCGCCGGCCCGTCCGGCCGGACCCATCGGGACCGAACGGAGCCGGAGCAGACAGACGCCGCTCACCGCGTAGGTCAGGGCGTCGACGCCGACCACCACCGCCGGTGAGGAGACCACCAGCAGGAGGCCGGCCACGGACGGCCCGATCACGACGGCGACGGACTCCGCGACCCGCAGCGTGGCATTGGCCTTCTGCACGTCATGGGCGATCAGCGGGGTGACGGTGGCGACTCCCGGCTGGAACAGCGCGCTGCCCGCACCGATCAGCGCCAGCAGCGCCAGGATCTGCCACAACGGCGGTGTGCCCAGCAGGAACAGCAGCGCGAGCACTCCCTGGGAGCCCAGCCGGGCGACATCGGAGATGATCATCAGCCGCCGGGCGCCGAAGCGGTCGGACATCACCCCGCCGAAAATGATCAGCGCGGCGAACGGCGCGACGAGCGCAGCGAGCGCATAGCCGACCCCGCTCGTTCCGTATCCCGCCCGCAGCACGGCCGCCGTGATCGCTACGGGGAGCATCGCGTCCCCCAGCAGCGAGGCGGTGCGCGCGGTGAAGAACAGCCGGAAGTCCGGCGTCCACAGGCCCTGACCGGGCGGAATGTCCTTCGCTCCCAGACCGCGCGCCATATCGGTACCGGTCACGCCCACCGTCCCCCCGTTGATGCCGCCGGGGGCGACGCTCTCATGCTCCGGCCGCCCCCGGTCAACAGGATTTCCGGAGCCCGACAGGGCCCTTCGGGGCGGTCGCCGAGCGGAGGCGGGGCGTCGCCGGAACCGGAGTGCGGTGGCTCAGCCGGAGCCGGATGCCCGCAGAGCCGGGACCGCCGCCCGTGCGGCCCCCGCGTCCACGCCGAAGTGCCTCGACAGCTCCCGGCCCCCCTTCTCCGTGACGGCGACGGCCCGGGTGGATCCGGTCCTGACGATCCAGCCCTCGTCGAAGGCATGGCGGCAGAGCGCCGCGCCCACCGCGCCCGCGAGATGGGGGCGGCGTTCGGTGAGGTCCAGACAGGAGAGCACCGCCGGTCTGCGGGTGACCGGGAGGGTGATACCGAGGCCGGTGAGGAAGGCCCGGCCCTCGGGGGTCAGCGCCAGCCCGCCGCGGTCGTCGAGGAAACCGCGGCCCGTCAGCGCATCGGTGACGGCTACCCCCAGCTCACCCGCCAGATGGTCGTAGCAGGTCCGGCCCCGGGCCAGGGCCCGGGAGGTGCGGGCCGCCGAGAGCGAACGCGGCGGAACCCGGGAGACCCCCGGGGCGAGCGCGGCCAGCGACTCCACCAGCCCCGCGACCTCCGGCCCCGCCAGCGCGACATACCGGTGGCGGCCCCGTCGCTCCTCCACCAGCAGCCCCGAGGCGACCAGCAGATGGAGGTGCCCGGTGGCCGTGGAGGCCGCGACACCGGTGTGCCGGGCCAGCTCCCCGGCGCTCCAGGGCCGTCCGTCGAGCAGGGCCAGACAGAACGCGGCCCGGGTGGCATCGGCGAGCAGCGAGGCGACGGCGGCGAGATCACGCCCGGATTCTCGGGTGTCCATCCTTCGATTGTCGCGCCGTATCGCTTCGGCGGCCGCCGAAGTATTGCCGTCCTACGGTTCCGGCCATGGAAACAACCTCGCTGCTCCCGTCCCCGTCCCCGTCCGCGGCGGTGACGATCACGCCGAGCATCCTCTACTTCGGCACCCCCGTGGTCCTGCTCACCACCCTGAACGAGGACGGCACGGCGAACCTGGCGCCCGTCTCGTCCGCCTGGGCCCTGGGCCACACCGTCGTCCTCGGCCTCGGTCCGGACGGGCAGACGGGCCGCAATCTGCTCGCCGGACGCTCCGGACTCGTCCTGAACCTGCCGGGCCCCGGGCTGTGGCCGCAGGTGGAGCTGCTGGGCGGGCTGACCGGCCGGCCGCACACTCCCGACGATCCGCGGGGCCACGTCACGTACGAGCCCGACAAGTTCGCCGCCGCCGGTCTCACCCCCGTGCCCTCGGAAGTGGTCTCCCTGCCCAGGGTGGCGGAGTGCCCGCTCCAGCTGGAGGCCCGGGCGGCGGCGGTACGGCACGACGGCGCGGGCGAGTTCCTGATCGTGGAGGCGGGCGTCCTGCGGGTGCACGCGGCGGCGGACATTGTCGTCCCGGGTACCCAGTACGTCGACCCCGCCGCCTGGACCCCCCTGGTCTACAACTTCCGCCACTACTTCGGCCTCGGACCCGAACTCGGACACAGCGCACGGTCCCAGACGCCCCGCGTTCCTGCGGCCCCTCGGTAACCCGGCGGGCTCCGGCGGGCGTCAGAAGCGCAGATGCGCGTACGCCTCCGGGTGCTCCCGCAGATAGTCCGCGAAGGACTGCGCCGGGCGCCCCGCCAGCCTTGGGACGGCGTCCGACACGAGCGCCAGTTCGCCGGATGCGATCGCCTCGTAGGAGCTGACCCAGCCCGTGACCGCCCACTCCGGGGCGCCGAAGGAGGCGCGTGACTCCAGGGCCTCCGCGTGGCTCTCCGGGACGTAGGTCACGGTCCGGCCCGAGAACCGGGACAGTTCCTCCGCCGCCTCCGCCAGGGTGATCGCGGCCGGTCCCGTCAGGTCGTACACGGCGCTGTCGTGGCCCTCGCCGAGCAGTACGGCGACGGCCGCGTCCGCCACGTCGTCGTGCGCCACCGCCGACACCCGGCCCTGCCCGGCCGGACCCCGGATCACCCCGTCGGCGCCCGCCATCGCGGCGATCCCCCCTTGGTAGAGGCTGTCCCGCAGGAACGTGTACCGCAGGGACGAGGCGCGGATGTACTCCTCCGTGTACCAGTGGTCGCGGGCGAAGGTGAACGTCGCTTCGGGCGCCGCGCCCAGGAACGACACGTACACCACCCGCTCCACCCCGGCCGCGACCGCCGAGTCCAGCGCGATCTGGTGCTCCCGCACCCGGCCCGGGTCCTCGTGCGCGGAGACCAGGAAGAGGGTCCCGACGCCGTCGCAGGCCCGGCGCATGCCTTCTTCGTCGCCGTACGACCCGATCCGGGCCTTGCTGCTGCCGGCCGGTTCGGGCAGCCGCGCCGGATCCCGCCCGATCAGCCGGACCGCCGCCCCGTGCTCGGCGAGCCGCCGGGCGACCCGGCCGCCGAGCCGCCCGGAGGCCCCGGTGACGGCGACGACGGGGGCGCCGGGATCGGCGGGGGTGGTGCTGCTCATGGCGGCGGTCCTTCCGGTGGGCGGGCGTACGGCGGTGTACGGGGCCAGTGTCCGCGATCACCACCGCCGCCGCAGCCCGGCAGCCACCCAGGGGCCGCCGCACCCCACCGGCGACCCGTCAGACGCCGGTGCCTCTCGCGTAGCCGATGAGCCCGGCGAAGGCCCGGGGGGTGAGGTGGAGGTGGGGGCCGGTGGGGTTCTTGCTGTCACGTACGGCGACGGCGGCGGTGTCCCCGGATACGTGGGCCACCTCGACGCAGTTGCCGCCATTGTTGGCGCTGTAGCTGCTCTTGACCCATGTCCCAGTGCCCGGACGCTGTTCCATCTGCCCAGTACCCTTCCGCGAAGTCGCTGATAAATGCGGCGGACTCATGTGCGGACAGGGCGTCCGCTCTGAGCACATCATAGGTACGGACGTGCCGGGCGTAGATGCTCGGATCGCTGTCGAAGTGGCCCCGGTCCAACGACTCCGAGTACACCCATTGATGCCCGTCCGGCAGGGTGATCAGGGAGAGGGAATTCGCAGGCCGAACCAGTTGTGCGCCAGCGGGCGCGACGTGGATGCGGATGTTCGGGCGTCGGCCCATGGCGAGCAGATGTGCGCACTGCCCGCGCATCACGGCGGCGTCTCCCACGAGGTTACGCAAGGCGCTTTCGTCCAGCACCACTATCAACAGCGGTCCGTCCGGCGCGAGAAACCGCTGCTGCCGACTCATCCTTGCGGCGACCCGCTCCTGCGCGGCGGTCTCGTTCAACACCTGAGAGAACAGGGCGTGGGCGTAACCAGGGGTCTGCAACAGCCCTGGCACTTCCTGTGTCTGGAACTCCCTCAGCGCTGTCGCCTCTGCCTCCATCTCGGCCCGCCGACGGAACCAGTCCGGATGGTCCACCTGCGGATACCAGTTCACCCGTGACCACAGGCTCACCAGCATTCCGTCCGCACCCAGCAGCTCGTCGCAGCGGGTGACGAACGGCAGTTGAGGGACCCGCGTGCCCGCCTCCACTCGCGTGACCAGCGACCGGTCGCAGGGGATCCGGGCCGCGAGCTGCTCCTGTGAGAGGTTCGCCCGCTCGCGGTGGTGTCTCAGCAGCTCCCCGAAGAGTGCCGCCGACGTTGCTGCTGCTCCGGAGTTGTCGTGGCGTCGCCCCATGGCCGTCTCCCCTCGTGACACCCCCTTGGTGTCACTGCTTCCGACCTGGTGAAGCTAACTCCCGCCCACCATCCTGGAACCATCAAGTGCAGTGCAATTCACCTGATCCGACTAAGGATCAGATGATTCCGGTTAGTTGATAGAGGTTCCTCCGCTTTTGTGCGGGTACTCAGAGGAGCAGCGCAGATATGAACGGGCCCTGTAGCGGCGGCACATGGACCGCCCGGTGGAACCGCCACCCCCGGAGCGTCGGCAGAGCCCGGCTCGGGTTGCGCAAGGCCCTCGCGGGCTGGGGGCTCTCCGCCATCGAGGACCTTGCCGCGCTCGTCCTCTCCGAGCTGGTGACGAACGCGGTCCGGTACGGTGCGGCGGCCGGGCGCCAGATCGAGACCCGGTGCGCCCGCACCCCCGGCGGGCTGCGGATCGAGGTCCACGACACCGGGGACGGACGGCCCTCGCTGAGGATGCCCGCGCCCGACGCGGACGGCGGGCGCGGGCTGTGGCTGGTGGCGGAGCTGGCCGACCGGTGGGGGGTGGAGAACCGGGTGGGGCCCGGCAAGTACGTCTGGGCGGAGCTGTTCGTACCGCCGGACATCTATCCGTGAGGGCGACCGCGCTCACCGGTCCCGCGCCGTGCCTGTTGACGGCGAACTGCCTCCGGTGCGGCCGGATCACCTACGCACCGGTGCCGGTCCGCTGGGTGGAGAACGCCGTACGGTACGCCTGCCCGCAGTGCGCACCGCTGACGCCGCCCGGCCCTACGCCGGGTGAGCACCCGCCCGAGGACAGGGCGATGCGACGGAGGTCGGGAACGGCCGCTGCGTACACTCGCAGTGAGGGCGAAGCGCCGGGCCGAGATTTCGGCACCGGTGTGAGGGAGGGGCCAGGATGTTCGGTTCGAAGAAGAAGCACAACGATCTGATGGCGCAGCTCAGACCCGACCTGAGCCGGGAGTCGCTCGGCGTAGGGCCCGACTTCCCGGGCGTCGCCCCGAACCCGCTCCTGAGCAGTGATGCCCGGAAGCGCAATGCGGAACTGCGTACGGGGGCGCTTGCGATCGGCGTTCTCGTCGACTGGCGGGAGGTCAACAGCAATCCACGCGTGATCCTGATGTTCGACGTGGAGACCGCCGGCGGCACCTCGTTCCGCGGTATCGCTGACGAAGGCCTCACGATCACCGAACTCACCCGACTCGCCCCGGGGCAGACGTTTCCCGTGCGCTACCGGCCGGCCGTCATGGACCACTACGTCGCCCTTGCCCGGGACGCGGACCCCGCCGACGTGCAGCATCTCTCCGATGTGATCGCGAGCCGCAAGCGGACCTGACCCGGCGCCATCGGCCGGACCCCCGGGCTCATGGCCGCCCTCGTCGATCCGCTCCCTGGCCGCCTCCTCCTCGGGGGTATACCGGGGGTCACCCGGGGCACAGGCCACTGGGGATACTGGGGAGATGGACAGCTACCAGGCGACGGCGGCGCTCGAATGGTGGGCGAACACGTCCCTGTGCCTGGGTGGGTACGAAGTCCTGGTCACGGTCCGCGTCACCGGCGACGACTGGGCCTGTG
This sequence comes from Streptomyces sp. NPDC094448, assembly GCF_044763775.1. Classification (NCBI taxonomy): domain Bacteria; kingdom Bacillati; phylum Actinomycetota; class Actinomycetes; order Kitasatosporales; family Streptomycetaceae; genus Streptomyces; species Streptomyces sp. NPDC094448. The sequence goes on from NZ_JBIWGU010000013.1 coordinate 115,340, forward strand.
AGGCGGTGTTCGGCCCCGAACCGCTCTCGGACGAGGACCGCGAGGGCTTCGACTTCCTGATGGATCTCGATCCGGTCTTCACCCTCCGCTTCCACGAAGGGAGCGAGATCCTGGTCGACGTCCGCAGGACCGGGGATGCCGGGCGCCTGGTCCTCACCGCCTTCGAGGCCTCCGAGTCGTTGTCGTCCGAGGCGCTGGCCATGGCGGCCGAAGTCGGAGCCGCCCTCCGCGCTGCACGGCCCGGCGGAGGGTCGGCAGCGCCGCGCGGCTGATACGGAGGGCAGGGCGCCCGGTCGGCGGACCGCGTCGAAGACGTTGAGCCGGAGGCCGTTGGCGTACACCTCGTGCCGGACCGGCTTCAGCCTCCGGACGTCCTTGTCCGTGGTGCCCGATCTGCTGCCCGAGCCGAGGAGCCGCGGGGAGCCCGGCGGGCGGTGACAGTCGATCAGGCCGGCGAGGTCGTATCGCGATGCTTGATCTCAAGTGCACTCCAGGTTCTAGGTTTCTTCCAGGTCCGCAGGGACCGGTCGTCGTTGCCGCGCTGTCATGTGCTCGGCAACGACGGGCGCTCGCATATGCGGCCCTGCGCTCAACCTTCCCCAGGTCGAAACTCAATGCCGCCAGCGGCATCAGAACTCCGGAGTAAGTGATGACAGAGTCAACATTGAAGATGCGTTTCGGCCGATCGGCGCTCTCGGTAGCTGCGGCTGTCTGCATTTCCCTGACCATGGCCGGTACTGCAAACGCCGCCGAGGACGACGGAAGGCTGGATGACACCGAATTCGGCCTCTACTACAACTCCAACAATGCCGGCTGCGTCTTCGACATCTGGGTCGGGGATGCCGACTTCCGCAACAACTATTTCAAGTCGCCTTCGATTCTCCTGAATTGCAGTGGAATAGGGAGGCTGGTCGACAACGACGCCGCCTCGTACTGGAATCGCGCGCACGAGACTTTCTACGTCTTCACCGGTTACAAGGGTGGAGGTTTGGAGGGGTCGATACCTGCCGGATACTCCGGAAACGCTTCTACGAACTACAAGAATGCCCTGTCCTCGGCCGGAAACAAGACCATGCGGGACATCTGGAAGCCGTAACGGCAACCGCGGGTAGTTCTAAGCCACCGCCCCGCCCCGCAGGGGGGCGGTGGCGTTATTCTGCCGACTATGCGAGAAGCAGGGGCGCTGTCATGCGATCACGCCGTCAACTCAATAGCCCGCTGGTCGCGGCAATGGTGGCCGGTCTGGTCGCCGCTCTTGCTGCGTGCTCGGGAAAGAGCAACGCCACGGAGGAGGCAAGGGAGGAGGTAGTCGAAGGATCGACCAGCCGGCCCGGCGCGCTCGCTGTGCAGGATCTGAGGTTTCCCCTGGACGACTACGAACCAACCGCCCAGGAGCAGCGGACCCTCGACGAAGCCCAAGGCGTCCTGCTGAAGGAATGCATGGCGCGCCTCGGGTTCCATTACACTCCCCCGAAGCCTTCACCGGTGGCGGACGATAAAAAGCACAGCCGCGTTTTCGGTCTCCTTGACCTGAACGTCGCATCGAAATATGGGTACGGGCCGCAGAAGGAATCTGAAGAGAATTCGAGCGGCGAGGTCCGACCTGCTCGTACGGAGGCAGAGCGTACCGCTCTCGTCGGCGCCTCCGACCTTTCTCCCGGCGATCTTCCGGCAAGCCAGGAAGAGGCCGAGCGAAAGAAGGGCGGGCCAATGATCAACGGAAGGGTGGCGCCCGTAGGCGGGTGCACCAGAGAGTCGTTCTTGAAGCTTTACGCACCTCGCCCGGGTGCTGTTGACATCATGTTCGCATTTTCCCTGAAAAGGGAGGCGGAATCTCGAAGCGTCAGTGATGGGCGAGGCGTGAAGGTCGACGGGCGCTGGTCCGTATGCATGAAGGACGCCGGATTCTCCGTACGGAACCCTCGAAATCCGATGAAAGATCTCGGGATCAGTCAGGAAGACTCATCCGGTCCCGAGGCCGTCAGGGCGGCCGTGGCGGACGTCAAGTGCAAGGAGCGGGTCGATTTCGCAGGCATTCATTATTCGATCCAAAGCGAATATCAGCGGGCCCTCATTCGCGACAATCGAAAGACGCTTGAGTCGGCCGGGCGGCAACTGAGGGATCGCATCGAGCTTGCTGCCGCTGTTCTCAAGAAAGGCCAATAGGCTCCGTCAGCCTGTTTCGAATGATGTCTTCCGAGGGGCTCGGGTGTCCAAGACGGCCGGAGCCGCGCCGCCGGGCTCCGGCCATGGGCCCGGCAGCGGCGCCGGTGCTGCGGAGGGCCGGGCGCCCGGTCAGCGGACCACGTCGAAGACGTTCAGCTGAAGGCCGTTGGCGTAGGCCTCGTGCTCGACCAGCTTCAGCTTCTGGACGTCCTTGTCCGAGGCGCTGAAGAGGCGCTTGCCCGCGCCGAGGAGCAGCGGGAAGACCAGCAGGTGGTAGCGGTCGATCAGACCGGCGTCCGAGAGGGCGTGGTTCAGGGTGGCGCTGCCGTGCACGATGATCGGGCCGCCCTCGGTCTCCTTCAGCGCGGCGACCTCGTCCACCGAGCGCAGGATCGTGGTCTCGCCCCAGTTCGACACCAGATCGCCCTCGCCGAGGGTGGTGGAGACGACGTACTTCGGCATCTCCTTGTAGTCGGCGAAGTCCTCCATCGTCGGCCAGACCGGGCTGAAGGCCTGGTAGCTGGTGCGGCCCAGCAGTATCGCCGTGGCCTCGCCCTGCTCCCGGCCCTTGATGGCGAAGGCCTCGGGCAGGAAGTCGGTGTGCTGGAAGGTCCAGCCGGAGTTCCGGTAGCCGGGCTCGCCGCCCGGGGCCTCCACGACACCGTCGAGGGAGATGAAGGCGGTGCTGATCAGGGTGCGCATGTTCTGGTTCCTCGGTGTCTCGGGTCCGGCCCACCCTCCGGTGGCGGGCCAGTCATGATCTCTGACCGGGGACCGTACCGAAACTCATCGGCCTCGGCGGGTTCTCTTCGATCACCTGTCCAGCGGGCAGCCCAGCTCGGGCCGGACGCGGTTCGGGGAGCAGGTGACAAGGGCGAGGGAGTGGAAGAGGGGGCCGCGCAGGTAGTGCCCGAGGGACACGTCCCCGCCCCGGCCGAGGCGCTCGACCGCGTCCCGTACCAGCCGCTCGGCCCGCCCGGGGTCGGACTCGGTCCGTACGGCGAACCGGGGTGCGGCCTCGGCGAGCCGCTCCGCCAGCCAGGCGCCGGCCTCCTTGGGCTCCTCCCAGGTCCCGCGGACCAGTGCGGCGGGCTTCACCAGCCAGTAGGCGCTCTCCATGGGCGGCACCCCGGTGACGGCGAACTCGGCGACGACCTCGCGATACCGCTCCAGGAGCCGCTGCGCGACGGCGTCCCCGGGCGCTGCGGGCGGCGGCGGATCGGGATACGGGGGGCGCCGTACGGCCTCGTCGTCGAAGGCGCGCTTCTCGCCGGTCCAGCTGTAGCCGTGGTGGTGCACCCGGTCCCTCCGTTGGGGAAGGGCCCCGCCCGCGGGGGAGCGGGGCCGGTCGGCGAGGCGGTCAGACGGAGAGCCCGAACCGCGCGGGGTCGATCCCGGCGGCGTCCAGCTCGGCCCGGTCGAACCGCAGCGGCGCGAGATCGGGCCGCTTGCTGTCCGCGAGGGCGAAGACGTCCTCACCGATCCGGGCGAGGGTCACGCAGGACTCGCCGTCGGGGTGGGTGTTACCGCCGCAAGCGCGGGAGAACTCGGTTCCGTCGAGGGGGATGCCATACAGATCGGTCATGGGGGTGCCTTTCTGAATCCATGTCAGGACGGGCCGGGGCCGGTGCCTCCGGGCTCGCTCCGGTACGCCATGGATGTTCCCGCGAAACGCGCTTCACCTGGTGTTTTATTGGTGTTGTCGGGTAAAGATCCCGGCCCAGTCGGAGAGGAGCGTCCGGGCTTCCCGGCCGAACAGCGCGTGCTGCTCGTACCGTGCGAAGTCGTCGCGGTATGCCTCCACGTCCCGGTGGTCTCTGAGGACAAGTGCACCCGTCCCGGTTTCCACCGTGGCGAGTCTCCGGTCATACACGGTGAAGGTGCTGAGGGGGCGTTCGTTGATGTGGCCACCCAGCGGAATGATGCCCAGACGGACGGTCGGGATACGGGAGACCGAGGCGAGCCGGTCCAGTTGCATGGCCATGGCGAGCGGCGGAAGCAGGGGCCAGCGGACAGCCTGCTCGGTCAGCAAGAAGGTGAACGACTTCTCCGGGCTGTAGAGCACGCTCTGGCGTTCGAGCTTCTGGGCGATGGTCCTGGACTGGTCCCCCGGTACATCCGCGATGCTCGCCCGTACGTAGTCGGGGGTCGCGAGAAGCCCTGTGATCATGGAGAGCAGAAAGAACCGGAACTCTGTTGTTACCGCTTCCAGACGGGCCAGTTCGTTCTGTTTCTTGTCCAGGCCCCGCCGCCGTGACGACCAGTCGTCCTGCCACTCGGTGTTCGCCGCCCGGACGAGGGCGAGCAGCTCATCGGCCACAAGGCCTTCTGCCCCCAAGGCCTCAATGATCAACTCGACATCGACGAGAGCGGGGGGTGCCTTCCCGCTCTCGATGTTGCTGATCTTCGTCTGTGACATGGCACAGCGGCGGGCGAGCCAGGTCTGAGTCTTCCCGGCTCGCTTCCGCAGTTCTCTCAGGGCCTCGGCCAGATCGGATCTCGACTGGCCCAGCCGTTGGGGCTCAAAGGTCAATGCCCTTGACGTACTCCTCGTAAGGCACGGATGCGGCGACGGCGATGCGCTGGTACTCGATGAAGGGTGCCGTATCGCCCTCGTGAACCCGGCGGTTGATCTGTCTTCCGTCCGGGTGGTAGTTCATCAGTACCACCTCGGTGCGGTCGAACATCCAGAAGTCCTGCACGCCTACCAGGGGGTTGGCGCGCTCGGTGACATCGAGGATGCGGATCTGCTCGCCGGCCAGTGTATGTGGCGCGTAGTAACGGGCGAACTCGAAGCGAAGGTACTCCGACAGAGGCCGGCGCACGATGTGCACCCGGCCCTTCACGCGGCCCTCGCGGGTCTGTCGGCGGAGCTGGTCGATGTAGTCGTCGGAGACCGACGCCGGATCCGGACGGAGGCCGTCCCGGAATGCCTGCAGTTCCTCCTCCTCCTGCGGAACGAGGTACTGCGGCAGCGTCTCCAGACGCCATGCCTCCTGTCGGTAGTCTTCGAAGCGTGCGGCCCACGCCTCACCAGCCAAGAGCACGTACGGCCTCCCTCAACACCTGCTCGGGGATCTCCACGAGTGCCTCACCGTTCGGTGGAGTGAATTCATCGGACACCGGACCTTGCACGACGAACGATCCCGTCGTGGTCCGGTACACGTTGGGGCAGTCGTTCTTCCCGCACTCGCCGTTGCCGCTTCCGGTGAGCCTGGTTAATCCCTGACGAGTCATGCGCCCAACCTCCTGTTCATCAAACCTGCTTGGACGGGGCGGGACGACCGTACGGGCTCTGCCGAACGGGGGCTATACGCCGATCTCGATATTGGCGTAGTCGAATAAATCCAGGCCGGGTACGGAGGCGCGCCCGTGTCCGAGCCCGCAACCGGGCGCTGCTTGCCGCGCACAGGGGCTCCGGAGACCATGGGCGGTCAGGGATGTTGTGTTCATGAGAGGCGAACGCGATGGCCGACTCTGTCTTCGAGAACCTGTTCCGCTCCGTGCGCAGCAGTGCGTACCACTTGGAGATGAGGGACGGGTACGGGCTCGACGACGACTACCGGCAATGGGTGCGGGGGGATCGTTTCGATCCGGCGGAACGCTGGCCCTGGTGGATTGAACTCATCGGATCCGGAGTGGCACGTGGTGTGGCCGTGCACCGGGCCCGCGTGGTCTCCGAACCGGTCTCGCCCTATGTGCGCTACGAGTACGAGTTGACCACCGGCCACAACATCAAGGCCGGGGAAGAGGTGCGGTGGCTGCCCCGCCGCCGGGCGTCCGGGCTGGCTCTTCCCGGCAATGATTTCTGGCTCTTCGACGGTACGACCGTGCTGTTCAACCACTTCGCCGGGAACGGGACGATGACCGGTGAGGAAGTGGTCATGGACCCCGTGGTGGCCGAGCTGTGTGCGGCCGCTTTCGCGGCGGTCTGGGGTCTCGCGGTACCTCATGAGGAGTACCAACCCGGCTGATCGCTGAGACGAGCCTCTCGATGATCCCGGCCTGCCTTCCTGCTTTCGTCCAACCCCCGCCGAGCTGCATGGATAAAGGGCAGATAAAAGTCCCATAGGCGAGGAGAGGCGATCTGCCCCACTCTTGGGAGGTCCCCGGCCGGGGCGGGAACCCGAGAGGTGGCGAGATGGCGGAAGAGACGATGCGGCCGAACGAGACCGCGGTGCCGGTGATGCCGTGCGTGTCGGTCGACGAGACGCTGGAGTTCTACCAGGCGCTCGGTTTCGAGGTCATCCACCAGCAGCGGCGGCCGTACATCTATCTGGCGTTCCGATGGAGCGGGTTCGAGCTGCACTTCGGAGGTGCTCCGAAGCATCTGGACCCCGGCGCGGAGGACGGCGGCGGGTGTCTGATCATGGTGGACGCGGTTGCGCCGTACCATGCCGAGTTCACCCGGGCGATGCGCGAGAAGTACGGGAAGGTGCTGGCCAAGGGGCGGCCGAGGATCACCCGCTTCCGGCCGGGGGCCAGCCGGTTCACCCTGGTCGACCCCTCCGGCAACGGGATCATCTTCATCCGGCGGGACGAGCCCGAGGAGCTGGAGTACGGCGGGTCGAAGCGGTTCGAGGGGCTGGCCAAGGCGCTGGACAACGCGCGGATCTTCAGCGAATTCAAGAACGAGGACCGGACCGCCCTGCGGGTGCTGACCACCGCCCTGCGCCGGTACGGGGACACCGCGCCCGCCGTGGACCTGGCCCGGACGCTGGCCACCCTGATCGAACTGGCCACCGCGCTGGAGGAGTACGAACCCGTCGAGGAGTGGCGCCTGCGGCTGGCCGCGATCGAACTCGGGGACGCCGAGCGGCAACAGGTCGAACAGGGTCTGCGCAACGCGAGCGAACTGCACCTGTGGCGGACCGGGACGACCGGGGAACCGGAGCCGGGCGGTACGCCCTGAGGCCCGGGTCGGTGCGACCGGGCGAAGACGGGTGTCCGGGCGGCGACCCGGGCCGCGGGAACGGCGGAACCGCTGGTCGACGGTTCCCCCGGGACGACCCGCCCCTGACCGCGTCAGCGCCTCGGCCCGAACCGCACCGGCAGCGCCGCCAGGCCCTTGCTCCACGGGGAGCGGAGCCACGTCAGCTGGGACTCGGGGACGGACAGGCGCAGGTCCGGGAGGCGGTGGTGGAGGGTGTCGACCGCGGTGCGGGTGATCAGGCGGGCCGGGTCCTGCGCCGGGCAGGCGTGCGGGCCCGCGCCGAACGCCAGATGGGAGCGGTTGCCCACCACCGGGGCACCGTCCGGCGGGAGGATCGCCGGGTCCTGGTTGGCGCCCGCCAGGCCGAGGAGGAGCATATCGCCAGCGCGGATCGCGCGGCCGCCCAGGACCAGGTCGCGGGTGGCGTAGCGGGCCGGGAAGTGCTGGGTCGGGGGGTGGCGCCAGAGCACCAGGTCCAGGGCGTCGTCCACGGTCAGATGGCCGCCCGCGAGGGAGGAGCGGAACGCGGGGTCGGAGAGCAGCACCCGCAGGGTCGCGGAGATCCAGTTCACCGTCGTGTGGTTGCCCGCCAGGAACATCACCGCCAGGTTGTGCACCACCTCTTCGTCGGTGAGCCGTGCCGGGTGGCCCAGCAGCGTGGAGGTGAGGTCGTCGCCGGGGTGGGACCTTTTCTCGGCGACCAGTTCGGAGAGGATCGCCCCCATCCGCCTGCTGGCGTTCACGGAGTCCGCGTTCGCCGCGACCGTACCCGTGATCGCCCAGATCAGCTGCTGGCCGGTGCGCTCGTCAAGACCGAGCAGCCGGATGATCACCTGGGACGGCAGCTTCTGCGCATAGTGGGCGACGAGGTCCGCCTCCCCGCGGGCGGCGAACGACACGATCAGCTCCTCCGCCGTCGCCCGTACGCTGCGCCGCAGTTCATGGCCGTCGATCCGGGCGATCGCCTCCGATACCGCCGCCCGCATCCGCCGGTGCTGCTGCCCGTCCGCGTACAGCAGCGCCGGACGCCAGCCCACCAGCGGCATGATCGGCGACTCCGGCAGCACCCGCCCCTCCCGCAGCAGCGACCAGCGGCGCGGATCGTGCGAGAAGTCCCCCTCCTCACGGGTGAGGTGGAGCACCTCGCGGTGCCCGATCACCAGCCACGCCGAGACCCCGGGCGCCACCGTGACCGGTGCCACCGGCCCGTACTCGCGCCGCAGCTCCTCGTAGAAAGCGGGCAGCGCACGGCCGTCCGGCTCCGGACCGTACAGCGACGGCGCCACCGGACAGCGGCCGCCGGGGGTACGGGACGCGGGGTAGGCGTGCTGCGGGGGATAGGTCACCGAGGGCCGCCCGCGGCCGTGTCCCGGCCCGGGGCGTCGTCGTCGATCAGATGCTCCAGCAGCGCGATCAGCGCCCCCACGGACGACCGCAGGTCCCGCGCGTCGCAGTACACCAGCGGGGTGCCCGGCAGCAGGTCCAGGGCACCGCGCAGCTCCTCCTCCGGATAGCGCGGGCTGCCCGGGAAGTCGTTGACCGCCACCGCGAACGGCAGCCCCAGATCCTCCAGATTGCCCAGCGCGTCGAAGGACGCCGCCAGATTGCGGGTGTCCACCAGCGCCAGCGCGCCCAGCGCGCCCCGGGCCAGCTCCCGCCAGGCCGGCAGGAACCGCTGCTGCCCCGGCGTACCGAAGATATAGAGCACCAGCGCGCCGTCGATGGTCATCCGCCCGAAGTCGAGCGCCACGGTCGTCGTGGTCTTCCCGGCCCGGACCAGGGTGTCGACCTCCGCGCCCGCCTGGGTCATCACCGCCTCCGTGGAGAGCGGTTTGATCTCCGAGACCGTGCCGATCAGCGTGGTCTTCCCGACCCCCAGCGGGCCGACGACCAGGATTTTGGCCGCGCCCCTGACGCTCGCCGGGACGTACTTCCCGGGAGCGCCGCCGCCGGCGGGGGCAGGAGCGGCAGGAAGAACGGCAGGAGCGGCAGGAAGGGCGGCGGGAGCGGACTGGCTCCGGTGTCCCGGGCCGTGTCCCGGGCCCCGCTCACCGGGGGTGTCCCGGTCCCGGGGGTCAGAGACGGTGTTCGAGGCCATGGAGGACCTTTCTCAGCATGGTCACATCGGTGCGATCGGCCGGTGGAATGGGGGGACGGAGCACCACCAGGCCCCAGTCGACGAGGTCGGCCAGCAGTACCTGCACCACGGACGGCGGCTGCCCGAGGTACGCGGCCACCTCGGCGACCGAGAGCAGCCCCTGGCACTGCCGGAGGATCATGTGGTGCTCCGGCTGGAGGGACGCGGGGAACGCGGCGTCCGTCGCCATCACCAGGGTCTCCCACGGCAGCGGTTCGGCACCGGTGCCCGCACGACCCTGGGTGATCACATACGGCCTGACCGCCGGGGTGGTCCGCTGTTCCGGACCCTGCCCGGGGCGTTCCTCCGGAAGGTCCGTCATCGTGTATCGGCCACGGGGTCCCTCGGCTGACTGCTCAAGTGTGCCCCGATCTTGGCCACCAGCAGCTGCATCTGCTGGGCGACCAGGCCGACATCGGCGTCGGTGCCCGTCGCCACGGCCAGATGGGCACCCACCCCGGCCTGCGAGAAGAGGACGAAGCCGTGCTCGGACTCCAGCATCAGCTGCCGCATCCCGGCCCCCGCGCCGAACAGCAGCGACGCGGTGGATCTGCCCGTCATGTTCATCGCCGCGCAGGCCGCCGAGAGCGACTCGGCCTGCGCCACGCTCAGCTCGCCGACCGGGCCCCGGAGCCGCTGCGCCGAGGCGTGGCCCAGCCGCAGGCCGTCCTCCGAGACGACGACGGCGTGCCGGACGCCCGGGATTTCGATCAGCGGCCTGAGCATCCAGCCCACGTCGGGGAGTGTCGAAATGAACCCGGTCACGGTCTGCCTCCATGGTGGACGTCTGGTTCGGGGGGGCGGGGGGCGCCGCCGTCGGCCCGGGGGGAGACGGCGTCGGTGGGGGGTGTTCCGTAAGGGCTGTCGTACGAGGTGCCGTAGGTCGTGTTGCTGTACGTGTGGTGGGCGTCGGAGTCGTACGGCGGCTCGTACGCGGCGGGCGCGGCCTCCTCGTGCGGCGCGTCCCCGTGACCGGTGTCCCGGTACCTGTCGCCCGGCCACGCCTCCGCCTCGGCCCGCTCCCGCGCCTCCGCGACCGTCGCCCGGCCCCGGCGGGTGCCCGACAGGACGTTCGCCACCGAAGCCCGCGCGTCCTCCGGGCTCCAGCCCGCGGCCCGTTCCGGCATCGCGGGCGCGGGCGGGATCGGGGGCTGCGGCGCCGGGTGCAGGGGGCGTTCGGCGGGTGGCACCCGCGGGCCCAGGGCCTGCTGGGCCGCCGCCTCGACCGCCGCGCCCCGCCTGCTGCGGCGGCGCGGCAGGGCCGCCCGGGTTTCCCCGGCCGACGGGCCCGCCGACGGGACGGCCGGACCGTCCGGCGCGCCCCACGAACGCGCCTCCGGCGGGCGGTTGCCGTACGGATGGGCCGTACGGGCGGAGCGTCCGCCACCGGCCTCCGGGGCGCCGTACGCCACCGGAGCACGGCCCGCGGGAATCCCCGGCCCGCCCCCCGGCCCCGCCGCCTCCCGGGCGCCCGGCCCGCGGCCGTACGCGCTCGTACCCGTACCGCCCTGAGTGAAGTGCGACAGCGGCTCGGTCAGCAGCCGGTACGGCAGGAACGCCACCGCCCGGGTCCCGCCGTACGCCGAGGCCGCCGAAAGCTCCACGCCGAACCCCAGCTCCCGGGTCCAGCGGCCGACGCACGCAAGACCCAGCTTCGGCACCGCGCCCAGATTCGCCAGGTCGAGTTCGTCGCGGATCCGGGCCGTGGCCTGGTCCAGGACGTCCGGGGCCATTCCGAGGCCCGCGTCGTCGATCTCCACGACCGCCCCCGACCCCACCTCCCGGACCGTGACCACGACCTGGGTGCGCGAAGGCGAGAACACGGTCGCGTTCTCCAGCAGTTCCGCGATCGCGTGCATCACGCCCTCGACCGCGGGCGGTACGACGTACAGTGACTGGCCGCCGTGCACCTCGACCCGGGCGAACTCCACGATCCGCGACTGCGCCCCGCGCACGCAGTCGTACAGCGACACCGGGCGGTTCTCCCGCCTGGCCGGCCACACCCCGCACATCACCAGCAGCGTCTGCGCCTTGCGGGTCATCTGCGCGGCGGCGTGGTCCGCCTTCATCACCCCGGACATCAGCTCGGGGTCCTCGATGTTCTGCTCCACCTCGTCCAGCACCTGCTGCTGGACCGTGGCCATGGCGTGCATATGGCGGGCGACGGACTCGAAGGCCGCCTGGACCGCGTCGCGCAGCGCCCGCTCGCGGCGGACCGCCTCGTCCGAGCCGAGCGCGGCGACGATCAGGTCCAGCGCGGCGGCGAACTCCTCACCGGTGTCGGCGGCCGGTGAGAGGGGGCCCGGGACATCGTCCAGTCCGCGGCCCTCGCGCCGCCGCTCGGCGATCGCCGGGACGCGTACGGAGGCCAGATGCGCCACCTCGGCGGCGCGCGCCTCGTCGGTGCGCCGGCCCGCGGCGTACCTCATCCGCTGCCGGCGCAGCAGCCGCGCCAGCAGCAGCACCCAGCAGAACAGCAGCACCGCGGCGCCCGCGGCGGCGCCCGTGACGATCCGGCGCCAGTCGACGGGGGTGTACTCGGCGGCGCCCGCAGCCGCCGCGGCGACGGCCGCCAGGGTCAGCAGGGGCCACCAGAGCGGAGTCCGCACCGGAGGCGCGGGCGGGGACGCAGGGGAGGGTACGGGGGAGGCCGAGGGGCGGGACGCGGAGCCGCGTCCGGTCCGGGCGGCCGCCCGGGTGTCCCGGCTCACCATCTGCGGCCCGGCGCCGGTGAAGCCATAAAGCCGGGCAGATGCCTGTAAAACGGTTCGAGCGCGGAAGTTTTCTGACGTATATGGGCGACGAGCGCTGAAGAGGTCACTGGAGACAGAGTCCTTCCCGGACACGTCGGACTCCCGCAGGGGGACGGAAGCGTAAGAATCCTACGATCAACCGACCGTGTTCGAATATCAGTTGGTCAAGCCCGAGCCCGCCCGTTCCGCACCCCGGGGCCGGAACCGGACTTCCCGGCGGTAACGTCCTCCCCAAGTCTTCACAGCAACGGCACACCTCGCCGGGGCTGTCTATCCTGTCGGCAATGGCCCGGTACCGTCCTGTTCCGGGAGAACTCAGGGGAGGCCGGGGGTCCGATGAGCCTCGTCGACGCGCCGGGCGCAGCCGCCGCCGGCACCGTGCGCGGTATCCGTGTGCGGGTGCTGGCACCCGCCGAGCTGGGCGAGCGCGAACTGGCGGCCTGGCGGGCACTGCGCCGGGCCGCGATCGCCGAAGGGGCGCCCGCCAGCCCCTTCATGGAGCCGGGGTTCACCCTGGCCGTCGGCCGGGTCCGGCCGGAGACCCGCGTGGCGGTTCTGTGGAGAGACGGCGAAGCGGCCGAACCCGTGGGGTTCCTGCCCTTCGAACGCTCCGCGTTCGGTCGCGGCCGGGCCGTCGGCCTCGGCGTCTCCGACTGCCAGGGCGCGGTGCTCGCCCCCGGCCTCCGGCTCACCGGCCGCGAGCTGCTCGCCGCCTGCGGACTCTCGGTGTTCGAGTTCGACAATCTGGAGGACGGCCAGGAGCTGTTCGTCCCCGCCGCCGCTGAATCCTTTCGCTCACCGGTGATCGACGTCTCCGGCGGCTACCCGGCCTACGAGGACGTGCTGCGGGTCCGGGCGCCGAAGTTCCTCAAGACCACCCTCGCCAAGGAGCGCAGGCTCGCCCGGCAGGCCGGGGAGGTCCGGTTCGTCTTCGACGAACGCGACCCGGCGGCGCTGGCGACGCTCATGGCGTGGAAGTCCGCGCAGTACCGCCGCACCGGCCGGGGCGACCGCTTCGCCAAGGAGTGGATCGCGGAACTCGTCCGGCGACTGCACGCCTCCGACGATCCCGGCTGCTCCGGGGTGCTGTCCGTGCTGTACGTGGCCGACCGCCCGGTCGCCGCGCACTTCGGGCTCCGCTCCGAAACCCTCCTCGCCTGCTGGTTTCCCTCCTACGATCCGGAGTTCGCCAAGTACTCGCCGGGTCTGGTGCTGCATCTGCGGATGGCCGAGGGCGCGGCGGCGGCCGGGATCGCCCTGCTCGACCTGGGGCGCGGCGACGCCGAGTACAAGGATTCGCTGCACACCGGGGAACTCCGGGTCCACGAGGGCGCGGTACTGCGGCCGAAGCCCGGGGCCGCGCTGCACTGGCTGCTGCGCGAGCCGCCGCGCCGCGCCCACGGCTTCGTCCGGGAACGCCCGAAGCTCGCCGCGCAGGCTCAGCGGACGCTCAGCGGCCTCGCGAAGCTCCGCGCGGTCCGCTGACGCGGAGGCCGGGGGATGAGACCGGACGTACATGGTCCCGCCGGATGCCGGGCCGGACCCCGGCCCGGGGCGTACCGGGTCCGGCCCGGGCCGGGGTGGCGGCCGCCACTCGGCCGAGGGCGCCCGGCCCCGGATCCCGGACCCGGATCCCGGCCCCGGACTCGTTTCCGGACCGGACCCGGATCCGTACCCATACCGGGTCGTGTCCGTCCCCGGGGGAGGGGGCCGGACACCTCGCGCCGGTCGATGCCTCCGGGCCCGGGCCCGGGCGCCGGCCGCCCGGCGCCGGACCGAGCCGGGGGCCGGACGATGGACCGGTACCACCCGGTCCGGAAGCCGCCCGCCGGGCCCGCCCCCGTATCCCGGAGCCGTCCGCAGGACACCCCGCCGCGCCGAGCGGCCCCGTACCGAAGAAACCGAAGAAAGAACCCGCACCCGTGACACCCCAGCCCCCGCCGCCGGCCGCCCCCGCCGCGCCCGTACTGCCGACCCCGATCCGGGTCGCCCAGCTCGACCTGGCCGGACCCGACGGCGAGGTCGTCTCCTTCGGACCCGCCCTGCCGCCCGCCGCGCCCATCGAGAGCGGTGACGACGTCTACGCCCTGGTCCGGGTGCACGGCAGGCCCGTCGCCACCGTCGTCTGCAAGGTCCCCGCGGGCAAGAACCCCGCCGACGCCGTCGCCGCCCACGCCCGCGCCCGGCTCGCCCGCACCGGACTGCCCGCCGCCCCGGACGCCACCGGCACCCCGCCCCGTACCAGCGTCGTCGTCGCCACCCGGGAACGCGCCGACCAGCTCGCCCGCGCCCTCGACTCCCTCCTCGGCCAGGACCACCCCGACTACGAGATCGTCGTCGTCGACAACGCGCCCGCGACCACCGCGACCAGAGACCTGGTCGCGAAGTACGCGCACCGGGATGTGTCCGTGCGGTACGTCACCGAGCCCGTGCCCGGACTCGCCATCGCCCACAACCGGGGTGTGGCCGCCGCCGACGGCGAGATCGTCGCCTTCACCGACGACGACGTCATCGCCGATCCGCAGTGGCTGACCGCCCTCACCCGGCCCTTCGCCGACGACCCCGGGCTCGGCTGCACCACCGGACTGATCCTCCCCGCCCTGCTCGGCACCCCCGCCCAGATCCTGCTGGAGAGCCACGGCGGCTTCGCCAAGGGCTTCGCCGCCAAGACCTACGATCCGGCGCTGCCGCCCGCCGACGAACCGCTGTTCCCCTTCACCGCGGGCAGCTTCGGCTCCGGCGCCAATATGGCCTTCCGCGCCGCCGCCCTCCGCGCCGCCGGGGGCTTCGACCCGGCCACCGGCACCGGCACCCCCGCCCGCGGCGGCGACGACCTCTACGCCTTCGTCAGCGTCCTCGCCGGCGGCCACCGGCTGCGCTACAGCCCCGAGGCGCTGGTCTGGCACCACCACCGGGAGACCTGGCAGGACCTGACGAACCAGGCGTACGGCTACGGCGCCGGGCTCACCGCCTATCTGACCGCCCTGCTGGTCCGCCACCCCTCCCTGCTGCCGTCGCTGCTGCGCAAACTGCCCCGCGGCCTTGCCCACGCCCGTACCATCACGGCACACCGGGACTCCGTACCGGCGGACCCGCAGCCGCGTCCGCACCGGGATTCCGGCGGCGGGGCCGTGCCCGGGGCGCACGGCACGCACGACTATCCGTGGCCACGGCAGCTGTCGAAGCTGGAACGGCGGGGCATGCTCGCCGGACCCCTCGGCTACGCCAGGGCGCGCCGCAGGGTGCGGGGCGTACGGCCGCCGTGGGAGCCACGGGGCGAGGAGCAGCCATGAACGACCCGACGAACCCGGGCAGACCGTATATCCCGGTCCTGCTGTACCACGCCGTCATGGACGACCCCCCGGCGTGGATCGCCGAGTTCACCGTCACGCCCCGGGAGTTCACCGCCCAGCTCGACGCCGTCGTCGCCTCCGGGCGGACCCCGGTGACCGTCGGCGCGTTCGTGGCCCGTCTCACCGCCGGCGCGCCGCTGCCCGAACGGCCGGTGATCCTCACCATCGACGACGGTTTCGCCGATCTGCCCGGGCCGACGGCGGAGGCGCTCGCGGAACGCTCCCTGCCCGCCACGGCCTATCTGACGACGGGCGCGATCACCCCCGGCGGCCGGAGCCTGCTGCCGCCCGCGCCGATGATGACCCTCGACCAGGTGCCGCTCCTGGAGCAGTACGGTATGGAGATCGGCACCCACACCGTCACCCATCCCCAGCTCGACACCCTGCGCCAAGGCGCCCTCGAACGCGAACTGCGGGAACCGCGCGAGGTGCTGGAGGACCTCCTCGGGCACGAGGTGACCCATCTCGCCTATCCGCACGGCTACAGCAGCCGGGGGGTGCGGAAGGCCGCCCTGCGCGCGGGCTACGCCTCCGCGGTCGCCGTCCGGCACGCGCTCAGCTCGCAGACCGACGACACCTACCGCATCGCCCGGCTGATCGTGCGCCGTACGCATACGGTCGCCGACGTCGAGGCGTGGCTCGCCGGGACCGGGGTGCCGGTGGCGCCGTTCCCCGAATCGTTCAAGACGGCGGGCTGGCGCTGGTACCGGCGGGCCAGGGCGGCCGTCCGCGGACCGGTCTTCGCGGGCTGAGACCCAGCGGTCCGGGGCCAGCGGTCCGGGGCCCAGCGGTCCGGGGCCCGGGACGCAGGGGTCCGGGGGCCGCCCCCGGCGGGGTTCACCAGGGGCGGTTCTGCCGGAAGAAGGGGTCCGCGACGGCGTCGCCGAGGCTCTTCCACGACGAGTCACGGGCCAGGGAGAGATCGCAGTACGGGCCGGGGTCGCGCCAGTTCCACTGGAGCGCGGCGTGCACCCCGTCCAGCTCCTTCACCACCGACGGGACCTCCGCATACCACTCGGCCTGCCGGTCGGGCCGCGACGGATCGTCCGCCGAGCCGAACTCGGAGAGCATCAGCGGTTTGCGGTCCGAGAGGTTCTCCCGGATCCACCGGTGGACATCGCGCTGGGTCTCCCCGAAGGAGACCCAGCCGGTGTCGTGGCAGCGGTAGTAGTTGTAGCGGTTGTACGCGATCCAGTCGACGTACGCGTCCCCCGGATACAGCTTCGGGACCAGCTCGTTGTAGCCCGGATAGCCGGTGATGGTCCAGGTCCACACCGCATTGGTGACGCCCAGCTCCCGGAACCGGTCGTGGATGTGCCGCCAGGCGGCCGTGAACTCCTCCGGGGTCCCGTCGTCGGGGATCCGGGTGTCCATCTCCAGATCGAAGGAGAGGAACAGCGGCTTCCCGTACTCCTTGATACGCCTCGCCTGGACGTCGATGACGCTCTCGTCGTACGCGCCGGAGGCGATATCGGTCCAGCGCGGCTGCTGGGCGTCCGTACCGCCCCACCATTTGCTCTCCCAGGACAGCAGCAGCATCCGCTCCTGCCCGACCTTCCGCTCCTGCTCGGTGACGAGCTGCCCTTCGAGATCGTCCGTGGACATGTCGTGGTACGCGTACA
The DNA here is from genome assembly GCF_044763775.1 of Streptomyces sp. NPDC094448. Lineage (NCBI taxonomy): Bacteria > Bacillati > Actinomycetota > Actinomycetes > Kitasatosporales > Streptomycetaceae > Streptomyces > Streptomyces sp. NPDC094448. The sequence continues at coordinate 132,304 of NZ_JBIWGU010000013.1, forward strand.
CGATGTCCAGCTTGCGGCCGATCCGCTTCTCGTAGGCGAGGACCTTCTCCTCCAGATCCGGCTTCTCGTGCCGGACGTACGCCCCGAACCAGGCACCGCACGGCGGCACCAGTTTCGCCGTCACCCGGCATTCCGGGGCGTCGGGGGACGGGCGGGCGTCGGTGCGCGGGGTGGAGTCCTCCAGGGCGACGAAGCCCAGGAGCAGTGCCCCCACGAGGGCTGTGGACAGTGCCCACAGCCTTCCGTGGTTCATCACGTGCGCTGATCGGCCTTCCCTCGGGGTCCGGGCCGCCCCCTGCCGGGGCGGATTCACCCCTCCTGGGGCGGTGTTCCGGGTGTTTCGTACCGATGTCTGCCCTCGGGAAGCCTCGGGCATGCGGCGGCGACCGCCGTCGTGCCGGTGAGGAGCAGCAGCAGACCCGTACCGCTGAAGAACTTCAGCGCGATCAGCGCGGTGGCGCCGAGCACGACCAGGGAGACGCTCAGGAACACGGCGAGCATCAGCAGTTCGAGCCGGTCGGAATCGCGGCTGAACCCGTGTTCCCAGTCGTCTTCGGGGCCGACCGCGCTGTCCCGGCGCAGCCGGGGCTCGCAGACCCGGAGGACGGCGATACCGGGACCGGCGACGAGGAACAGCACAACGGGCAGCCAGCGCAGCGGGTTCCCGTCCGGGAGGAAGGTCGCGAGCAGGGCGACGAGCCCGGCGGCGACCGGGCCGAACCGGACGGCGGGGGACTCGCGGGGGAGGGACCGCGGGGTCGCCTCCGGCGTGGGAGAGAGGGGCGGGAACAGAGCCGTGCCGGGTCCCTCACCCGGCGGGGGCCCGGGGCGGTCGGCCCGTCGGGCGCGGCGCGGGGCCGCCTCCGGCGGGGGAGAGAGCGGCGGTACGGGGGGTGCCGGGGGTGCCGGGGACGGGTACGGCGGTGGTACGGGGACCTCGCCGTTCCCGGCCCGGAAGCGGTCGGCCCGCCGGTTCCGCCGTGGCCCGGCCACGGGCGGGAACGGGCTGTCGGCCGGGGTTCCGGAGCCGGAGCCGGACCGGGGCTCGGCCCCGGACCCGGGTTCCGGACGGGCTCCGGTGCCGTTCGCGGGCGTGATGCCGGGCAGGCCCCCATGGTCGGAACCGGTGTCGGAACCGGTGCCGGTCGCGGACCCCGGACGCCGCCTGCGGCCGGGCGCGGGAAGGCCTCCGGTGCCGGGCCCGGGCCCGGCACCGGGCGGGGCCTCGGGCGCGGGCAGGTCCCCGGTGTCGGACCCGGCCCCGAGCGGGGATCCCGGACGGCGCCGTCGGCCGGTCGCGGGCAGGGCGCCCGGCAGGTCCCCGGTGCCGTATCCGGGCGCGGGCGGGCTGTCGGCCCGGGGCGCCTCGCCGGTGCCGGTCCCGTCCCCGGTGCCGTACCCGGGCGCCGGTGAATCCCCCGACCCTGCCCCGGGCTCCGGGCGGCGTCTGCGGCCGGGCGCGCGCTTCGGGACCGGCAGGATCCCGGGCTCGGGCCCCGTACCGTAGCGGGCGGAGCCCTCGGGCCCGGCCCCCGGGCGGGGCCCGTCGCCGCTGCCGGAGGCGAACCAGCCGCCTCCGTCCGTCCCGTACGGCTCCGGGAACCGCTCCCGTTCCCGTTCCTGCTCCCGTTCCTGCTCCCGTTCCTGCTCCCGTTCCTGCTCCCGTTCCCGTTCCCGCGACGCCCCGTCGCCTTCGTCGTCCCAACCGTTGCCGGGTCTCATGACGCCCTCCCCGCCGAACTCTTCAGCCGGTACACGGCCCCGGCGCTGTTGCTCGCGACCTTCTCGAACAGCGGCGACGCCGCCACGTCCTTCTCGATGCTCTGCATCTGCTCGACCGTGAGCAGCCCGTTCATCTCCGAGTTCGCCACCTGGGCGCGGGTGTAGAGGAAGTACGCCTCGCCCGGCGCCCGGACCCCGGACATATCACTCGCCAGCGTCTTCGCCGGCTCCTTCACGATCTGGTCCACATGGAACTTGGCGTCGTCGAGGAACCAGTAGTGGCTCACGTCCCAGTACCGGTCGTAGGCGGCGGGGTAGTTGCGGTGTGCCGCGACCACCATGGAGCCCTTCGGGGCCGTCCGCAGCAGGTCCTTGACCAGCTTCACCTCGTCCGGCGGGAAGTAGCTCAGCCGGTCCTTGCCCATATAGCTCGGGACGAACAGCGCGGTCAGCACCGTCAGCACCACGGCCGGGACCAGCCCGTACCGTACGCCGTTCGCGGGCCGCGGCCGTTCGGCGCCCGCGGCGGCCCGCGAGGTCCCGGCGGCCCGGGGCACCGGCAGCAGCGCGGCGGCCGCGAAGAACGCCAGGAACGGGAGCATGAACATCAGCACCCGGAAGATCATCTCGCTGCCGTAGCCGTTGGCGATGGCCAGCAGCGGCGGCACCCCGGCGAGCAGCAGCAGCGGCCGGGCCCGGGTCCGCAGCGGCTTTCCGCCGAGGAAGACCCCGGCCGCGGCCAGCAGGACCACCAGCGCCGACAGGATCCGCGCCGCCCAGGAGGCGAAGAGCGCCCCGCTGCCGGTCGGCACCGAGCCGTAGCCCCGCTCCAGATTGCTGGTGACATCCCCGAAGGACTTGATCATGTCGGGCACGGCCTGGCGGAGGAACGGCAGCGATGCGGTGAGGTTCCAGGCGGCGAAGACCAGGATCAGGACGATCACCAGGGTCCAGTCGCGGTAGCGGCCCATCACGCACAGCGCCGCCAGGCTGACCACCAGCATCACGGGGGTGAGCTGGTGGGAGACCACGATCGCGGCGATCAGCGGCACCAGCAGCGCGGTCCAGACGATCTGCCGGGCCCGGCGGCCCGGCGCGGGCGCCTCCGCCCGGCGCAGCGCCACCGCGATCACACCCAGATAGAGCAGGAACGCCATCGACTGCGGCGAGAAGTAGTCCTGCCCCACCCAGTTCGCCACGGAGAAGATCCACACGCCGGTCCAGATGAGCCGCCGGTCCTGGGTGAAGGTGCGGTAGATCAGCAGCAGCGGCAGCACCATCAGCAGGCTGGAGAGCAGCGGCCACCAGGCCATGAACGCCAGCGCGTTCTCCGCCCCGGTCAGCTTGACCACCGCGGCCTGGGCGGCGAAGAAGCCGGGCCACTGGTCGTAGACGGCCATCTCGGCGAGTTCGGGGCCTCGCTGGAGCCGTCCCGCGTCGATCAGGTGCTCGATGACGGCGTCGTGCTTCCAGGCCCAGGCGTACAGCGGGGTCGGATAGACCACGGCCTGGGTGGCGCGTTCGAAGACCAGCAGACCGACGGTGTACGCCAGCGGCCAGACGTTGCTGCGCAGGGGATCGCGGACGCAGTACCAGAAGCCGCCCGTCAGAACGGCCAGCCCCAGCCAGTAGACGAGCGGGAGTTCCTTGGTGAGGCCGAAGGCGGAGAGGTCGGAGACGTCGACGGTGGCCACCGCGATCGCCCACAGCAGCAGGGCGACGGCGAGCGGGGCGGCCAGGGTGATCAGCGTGCGGCGGTCGGGTATCTCGACACCCGGGAGGCGGCCGGGCCGCCGGGGCCCGCCCGGTTCACCGTCCGGGCCGCCGGGCGCCGGGGCGGCGGCCACCGCGGCGCGCAGACCGGCCACGGAGAGCCCCATGGTCGGCTGGTCCACCCCGGCTCCCGCCGTTCCGCCGGTCCGCCGGCGCCGACCGCCGGGGTCGGGGCGGCCGGGACCCGGCTGCGGCACCGGTCTGCCGGATTCGGTGGGTGGTCGTCGCACGCTTCACCTCGGATGGTTCTCGGTCCTGCTCAGAGTTCGACACAGCTCGGGGAGTACGGCACAGCTATCGGGCACTGCTTCGGTACGGCTTCGGTACGGCACGGCTTCGGCACTGCTTTGGTACGGCACTGCTTTGGTAGGGCACGGCTCGCGGGCACTGCTTCGGTACGGCACGGCTTTCGTACGGCACGGCTTCACTGCCGCCCGCGGTGTGCCGCCGTCGCCGGTCCCGACACGTCAATCGCCCGCCCGCCCGGCCCGCGCGTCCGGCCGTCCGGAAGCCGCGGCAGGGGTACGGGACCGCCGTACGGCCCGCCACACCAGCACCGCGGCGAGAACGGCCACCGCCAGATACAGCGGCAGCGCGACCGGGGCCAGCGGACGCTGGAGCGCCCAGCCGCACACCGTGAGCACCCACAGAATCCCCCACTGGGCGGGCTCGGGCACCGTCAGGGTCCGCAGTACGGCCACCGCGGCCACCAGCAGCAGCAACTGCGCGACCGTCGGCAGCCAGCGCAACAGGCCCTCGGTGTCCCCGAAACCGGCCGCCGCGCCCAGGAAGCGCGCCACCGTCTCGTACAGGGCGCCGTCCACCGGCTCCGGCTCCCAGCCCAGGGCGGCGGGCGCGGTGTGCAGTGCGGCGAACGTCATCAGCATCGCCGCCGACAGCAGTCCGGTCCGCGGCCGGAGCAGCGACAGCGCGGCGCTGTGCACCACGATCAGCAGCACCACCGCGGTGACCGTCAGCGGCGGCAGCGCCTTCAGCAGCTCCTTGCCCGACAGCACCTGGGCCGCGGGAAGGTCGGGCGCCGACAGCAGCGGACCCCAGAACAGCGCCGCCGCGAGCCCGAGGAGCAGCCAGAGGGCGAGCGCGATCCGCGATTCGGTGGGTCCCGCCGGGGCCGCCGGGCCGGTGACGGGCGCGGTCTCCTTCGGCTCGGGCGGTACGAAGACGGGGATGCCGAACGCGGGAGTCGCCGTATCGTGGCCGCTCCACCCGTAGGCGGCCGCGCCGTACTCCTCCTCGTCCCGGGCCACCCGCTCCCGCCGCTCGGCGGTCTTCCGCGCCCAGTCCGTGCCGTACTCGGCCTCCTTCGCGGCGCCCCGGGCGACCAGCCGCGTCCACAGCTTCGACGGTTCGGGCTCCCGGCCCGCCAGCGCGCCGCGCAGACCGGGCGCCACCACCACGGCCATCACCAGCATGGACAGCAGCATCGCCCAGCCCGCGCCCGCGATACCCGCCGGGCCGGTCAGCATCGCGGCGCTGCCGAGCACCATGGCGCACATCAGCCCCTGGACGACGGCGAGCATGCCCGTCCTGCCCTGGACCCGCAGCACGCCGATGTACAGCTCGACCGCGACCCGGGGCAGCGCCGCCGCGGCCAGCAGCCGCAGCACGGTGGTGCCGTTCTCCGCGTACGACGAGCCGAACGGGGCGAGGATCAGCGGCGCGAACACCACCAGGATCCCGACCACCGGCACCAGCAGCAGCGCCATCCGGCGCAGCGCCCCGCGCACTCCGGCGGCGAGCGTCTCGGGGCTGTGGGAGGCGTGCGCGGTCAGCGACGAGGCCATGTTGATGGCCATGAACTCCATCGTGCCGCCGACGGTGTACGCGATGTAGAAGTAGCCGTTGAGGGTGGAGTCGAAGCGGACGGCGACCATCACCGGCAGCAGGTTGATCATCGCCAGGGAGAACATCGCGCCGACCGAGTCGCCCGCGAGGAAGCGGCCGATCTCCTTCAGCCGGGGCGGTTCGCGGTCCCGGTCGGCGGCGGCCTGGCGGGGGATCAACTTCCGGAAGATCAGCCAGGCCAGCGGCACCGTCGACAGGGCGATCGCCGCGCCCCAGGAGACGAAGATCCCGAGGACGGGCAGCGCGCCCGCGAACGCGGCGAGCAGCAGCAGCTTGCCGATGGAGAACACGGCGTTGCCGAGGGGCACCCAGAAGGCCTGGCGGAGCCCGGTGAGCACCCCGTCCTGGAGGGTCAGCAGCGCCCAGCCGACGCAGGAGAGCACAAAGCAGAGTCCGGGCCAGAGCCCGCCCAGTGGTTCGTACGATTCGCCCCACAGCGGCAGGGTCAGCAGGAAGCCGGTCGAAGCGACCGCGACGACGACGGAGGCGACGACGTACATCCGCCACACCAGCGGACCGGTGCGGCGCCCGGCGCGGGGCACGTACCGCACCACCGCGCCGATCATCGTGGTGGCGGCGACCGAGGCCAGCAGCCGCATCGCGGCGATGGCGGCGGAGCCCTCGCCGACGGCCTCCTTCGAGTAGAAACGGGCGGCGACCAGCCAGAAGCCGAGCCCGAGGGCCGCCGATACGGCGGTCGACAGCATCAGGGCGTAGGCGTTGCGGAAGAGGGAGTCGCCGCCGCTGTCGTCCTCCGTACCGCTGCCTCCGCCGTCGCCTTCGCCGTTGCCGGGGGGCGGCCGGTGGGGTGCGGCGACGGCCGCGGACCACGGGACCCGGCGCAGCATCATGGTGTCGGAGGGGTCCGGCGGGATGCGCAGTTGGGTGGTGTCGGTGTCAGGCACGCGGCTCGTCCGGGAAGTGACCCGGGGCGGCCGGGGTCCGTATCTGCACCGTGTGGTCCCCGGGGAGCAGATCGGCCGCGCGGAGCTGCATGGTGGACTGCTCGTGGTAGCCGGGCGGACCGGCCGGGGCCGAGGTGCCGCGGGTGCTGGGGGTGCCGGGGGTGTTGTCCGCCGGGACGGCGACGGTGACGGGGCCGGGGGCGGCCGGGGCCTCGGGGAAGGTGGGGAAGCTGCTGAACGCCTCGGTCGTGAGGGTGCGTGACGACGGCCGCCGCACCTTGCGGCCGGTCGACAGCGGGTGCCGGGTGACCTGGCGGGGGGAGAACGGCGGCGCGGGGGCCACCCCGGCCCGGTCGAGGACCTTGAGGATCCGGTCCGCCTTCAGCGGATCGGCGGGCATCGCGTGCCGGCCGAACCACTCGGCGGCCTCGGGGGTCCGGGAGTGTTCGGTGAAGGCGGCGGCGTACACGTCGAGCGGCGGGTCGTAGAGATAGCCGGTGTTGATCCGGTTGCGGTGCAGCAGGTCCCTGGTCCCCTCCCGGTCCTCGACCAGCAGCGGCACCTGGAACAGCGGTTGTACGGGGCCGGGCCGGCTGATCGCCCAGCGGGAGGCCAGCAGCTTGGCCGTCCCCTCGCGGTAGGCCCGCAGCAGGGTGTCCAGTTCGGCGAGCATCCGTTCGGTGCGGCGGAGCCGCAGGGGGCCCGGCCGCATCCGGTAGTCGTGCATGTCCACCTTCACCCAGTCGTTGAAGGGGAGCAGCGACGGGGTGTGGTTGAGGGCCTCCACCAGCCGTGCGGCGCGGAGCGGCATCCGGATCTCGGGGCCGCGCTCCTCCATCCCGAGCATCCTTACCACGGCCCATGCCAGCGATGTGAGCCGCAGTCCCCGTACCGCGGTCTCCAGATAGGGGCGGATGCCGTACGCCAGCTCGGAGAGGAAGCTTCCCGGGGAGAGCAGTTCGTCCCTGGCCGCTTCGAGGGCGCGGCGCTGCGACGGGTCGGCGATCGACAGGATGCCGCCGGTCCTGGCGCCGAGGTGCTTGCCGAGGCTGTAGGTGGACGCCTCGCCGAAGGTGCCGACGAGCCGTCCGCCGACGCTGGTGCCGATGGCGTGGGCGCAGTCCTCGATCAGCGGGATACCCATCAGATGGCAGCGGGAACGCAGCTCCATGACGGGGTCGGGGTTGCCGTAGATATTGACCGTGAGAACGGCGGAGAGGCCCTCCCAGGTGGAGTCCGGGATGGCGGCCATGTCGATGGAACCGTCCTCGTGATGGACGGGGGCCATCACCGGCCGGAGTCCGGCCGCGAGCACCACGAAGAAGATGACGTCGTCGTTGACCGGTGCCATGAGCACCCGGCCGCCCGGTTTCACCCAGTGTCGCAGTGCCAGGTACATGCCGAGCCGGCACGACGGTACGTACAGACATTCACGGCCCAGCCTGGCCCGCATCATCTCCTCGATCGCCGCGTACGGCGCCGAGGATGAAACGGACGAAGGCCGGCCCTCCCCTTGAGCCATTTCCGTCCCCCCAAGAACCCGTCGCCAATGTGGACCACTCCGGGCGCTCCGTCAATGACGAACGGACAACGACGGAGCAGGGCCCCTCCCGGGCGGGAGGGACCCTGCGCGTCAGGGGCGGAGCGGGCGGCTCCGCGCCGTGCCGTCCGGCGGCCGTGGCGCCGGACGGTCGGTCCGGCGTCACTCCTCCAGCGTCAGTCCCTTGCGCAGCCGCACCAGCGTGCGGGAGAGCAGGCGGGACACATGCATCTGGGAGATGCCGAGTTCCTCACCGATCTCCGACTGCGTCATGTTCGCGACGAAGCGCAGAGACAGGATTTTACGGTCCCGCGGCTGAAGACCCGCTATGAGGGGCTTGAGGGACTCGATGTACTCGATGCCTTCCAGACCGTGGTCCTCGTAGCCGATCCGGTCGGCGAGGGTGCCCTCGCTGTCGTCCTCCTCCTGCTGGGCGTCCAGCGAGCTGGCCGTGTAGGCGTTGCTCGCGGCCATGCCCTCCACCACCTCTTCGCGGGAGAGCCCGAGGTGCTCGGCCAGTTCGGCGACCGTGGGGGAGCGGTCGAGGCGCTGGGCGAGTTCGTCACCGGCCTTGGCGAGGTCGAGGCGCAGCTCCTGGAGGCGGCGCGGAACCCGGACGGACCAGCTGGTGTCCCGGAAGAAGCGTTTGATCTCGCCGATGATCGTCGGCATCGCGAAGGTGGGGAACTCCACTCCGCGCGCCAGCTCGAACCGGTCGATCGCCTTGATCAGGCCGATCGTGCCGACCTGGACGATGTCCTCCATCGGCTCGCTGCGGGTGCGGAAGCGGGAGGCGGCGAACTTGACCAGGGCGATGTTGAGTTCGACGAGGGTGTTGCGGACGTACGCGTACTCGTGGGTGCCCTCCTCCAGCTCCTGGAGGCGGGCGAAGAGCGTCTTCGACAGGGCTCGCGCGTCGAGCGGAGCGACCTCGTCGAGGGGGATCCCGGAAAGGCCGAGATCGGCGAGCGGGTCCTGCGGGGCGGCGGTGTCCGTGGCCGCCGGGGGCACGGGGGCCGTGCCGGGCGCCGCCGTGGCGGCCGTTGCTGCGTTCGGTGTTACGGATGTTTCTGCCGTCGGCGCGGTGGTGGGGGTAACCGTTGCGTCGAGCCGGGGTGACATGCGTCTCCTCCATCGTTCTCGGCATATGGCTGCCGAAGCCCAGTGCGAGCTGCGGTGAGCGGCGCCTCCAATGCCGGTCGTGGGACGGTCTCGTAGCGTTGTCCTTACAAGCCCTACCCGGTTATCCCGGGTAGATGCAAATGTTAATTGAGGCTTATGTCTGTTTTGTTGAGCTTTCTGGGGGGTGCCGCATGGCTGGGGCGCGCCGATAAGGCGTAAGGTTCGGGGCACATCACAGGCGCGAAGGGGCGTACATGGACCGCGGTACCGCCATGGGCGGCGTCAGTCAGGGCCGCCTCCGGGTCGAGGTCAGGACCGAGGGCCGCAGCGCGGTCATCGCACCGGCCGGTGAGCTGGATCACCATACGGCCGAACTGCTCCGAGTCCCGCTGGACGAGGCACTCGCCGAAGGGCGTTCCCGGCTCGTCCTCGACTGCTCTCAGCTCGCATTCTGCGATTCCACCGGACTGAACGTCCTGCTGACCGCCCGGCTCAAAGCCGAGGCCGCCGGCGGCGGGGTCCATCTGGCCGCGATGCAACCGGTGGTGGCCCGGGTGCTGGAGATCACCGGGGCGGGTGCGGTCTTCACCCTCCACGAGACCGTCGACGCGGCCCTCGGCCGCTGAGCAGCACCTCCCGCGCGATTCCGCAGGTTTTTCCTTCGACGGCACGGGTGAGTGTTGTCACTGATCCGCGGGGCAGAAGAGTTTCCACAGGTCCCGCACGGAGCGTGCACCGTCGGGCACTCTGATGTCCAGCAAGCAGGCGATCTGGTGATTGGGTGAGGTGAAGCGCCGATGAGCACCACCCGGCCGCAGCCGGGCGACCTCGGCCCCGAGCCGAGCGACGCCGGGGGGCGCAGCGCCCCCACCGCGCCGTACGACACCGCGGCACCGTACGGGGAGCGCCGCCCGGCGCCGCACGAGGCCGCCCGCCCCGTGCGCAGGGCGCGGCGGCTGGCGCTGGCCGGCGCCGCCGGGATCGTGCCGCTCGCCCGCGACTTCACCCGCCAGGCGCTCTACGACTGGGGCTGGCTGCCCGCCGCCTCCGCCGACCGCCGGGCCGCCGCCGAAGACGTACTCCTCGTCGTCTCCGAACTCGTCACCAACGCCTGCCTGCACGCGGACGGCCCCGACGAACTGCGGGTCGCCTGCGACGGCAAGGTGCTGCGCCTGGAGGTCTCCGACGGGGGCGCGGGCCAGCCGGCCCCCCGCACCCCGCACCGGGCCGGCCGCCCCGGCGGCCACGGCATGTTCATCGTCCAGCGGCTCTGCCTCGACTGGGGCGTGGTCCGCACCCCGGGCGCCCCCGGCAAGACGGTCTGGGCCGAACTGGCCATGCCCTAGACCGCGTTCCCGGTTTCTGGCTCAACTCCGCCGGTGCCGCGGCCGCCGAAGCGCTGGAGCGTCTGGTCGAGGGCCTGTTGGCGCGGAACGGGGGCTGAGCGCACGCGGCCAGGCCGCTCCCTCGCCTACGGGCGGCTGCGCGGCCGCCCCCGGGGCCGGTTGCTGCCGCCGCATGGCGGCGTCTTTGGAGAGCGCGTCAACAAGACGCGCTCTGTGTCTTCCTTCCATCGGGTGCCCGGCGTACCTTGACCGGCGATCTGATGTTCCGTCAGTTCTGGTGGAAGGGGCACGAGGTGACGTACCGGACACGAGCCGCTCTCGCGGTCGCCGCGGTCGCGGGGCCGGTGGTGCTGTTTGCCGCCCCCGCCGCACGGGCCGCCGTCGTCGATGTGAACTACCGCTGCGCAACACCCATCGGCGTCAAGAGCGCGGTCTCGCCCGTCGGCATCACGGCCGAGAAGAGCGGCAGCGGCTACCGGATCACCATGTCCTTCGAGAAGGGCGTCTCGTCCAGCCCCATCGAACTCGGCAAGGGCGCCATGAACCCGAGCGCCCGGCTCATCGTCGGCGGGGCCGGGTCCGGGCAGGTCGCCGTCAAGGGTGTGCCCAATCCGCAGGCGGTGCCCGCCAACTCGCCCATCACCATCGGCAGGCTCACCGGGACCTGGACTCCGACGAAGAGCGGCAAGGTCACCTTCACCGCCGGGGAGCTGACCATCACGGCCCTCGGCACCAAGACGCTCTGCAAACCCACCAACAACCCCGGGCCCGCGCTGGAACTCGATGTGACGGCGGCCGGTGGGGGAGGGGAGCAGGACAGTGCGTCCGGCGGTGCTGCGGCAGGCGGTGGTGAACTGCCCAGGACCGGGCCCCTCGACTCCGCCGCCGCCCTCGCCACCCTCGGCGGAACCGTCGTCCTCAGCGGTGCCGCCGGAGTCCTCTGGCTGACCCGCCGCGGCGCCCGGCGCCCCGCCGCCTGAACCATGGCGGCCCGTCTGCGCACCGCCGCCCTGGCGGTCCTGCTGCCGGGTCTCCTCGGCCCGCCCGCCCAGGCCGCTCCCGGCTGGACCCTGGCGCCCGCGCCCGGCGCCGGACGGCCGTACGTCTACGCGGAGGGCGCGCCCGGCGCCGTACTGGAGGACCGGCTGACCCTGGCCAACCCCGGTGCCGCACCCCTGACCGTCCGGCTCGGGACCGGCGCCTGGGTGGCGCTCGCCGCGACCACCGTCACCGTGCCCCCGCGCACCCGCGCCGACATCCCCCTGACGGTCACCGTCCCGCCCGGCACACCCCCCGGTGAACGCACCACGGCCGTCACGGCCACCGCGACCGGACCCGCCGGGCGCACCGCCGCCGTCCGGCTCCACCTCCGGATCACCGGCCCCGCCGTCGCCGCGCTCTCCGTCGAAGACGTCAGCACCGAAGGCCCCACCGTCCGCTACACCCTCGTCAACCGCGGCAACACCGTCCTGCGGCCCCGGGTGGAGCTGTCCGCCGACGGCCTCCTCGGCACCGCCCACCGCCGCACCGCCCGCACCACCCCCGCCGAACTCCTCCCCGGCCACCGGGCCACCCGCACCGAGACCTGGGGCGGACGCCCCTTCCTGGACGCCGTCTCCGTCCGGGTCACCGCAGTCGATCTCAACGAGGACATCGGCATCCGCGCCGAAGCCACCGCGTCCACCACCACCTTCGTATCCCGGCCCGCGACGGCCGCCGCCCTCACCGGCACGGTCGTCCTTCTCTTCGCCGGGATACGCCGCCTGCGCCGATCCCGCACCCGCCCGCGAGCGACGGAGGCGAACCCGTGACCCCGAGAGTGAAGGACTTCTGCCGCACCCTGTCGGCCTTGCCGGCCCTGCTCGCCCTGCTGGTCGCCGCAGCCGTCGCCGCCGCGCCCGCCGCCGCCCAGGAGAAACCAGCGGTCACGCTCTCCGCACCCCGCGCCGCCCAGGGCACCGAACTCACCGTCAGCGGCACCGGCTGGCGGCCCGCGACCCTGCTCACCCTGCTGGTCTGCGGCCAGAACATGATCGGCGGTACCAACTCCTGCGCCAACGCCGCAGGCCGGGCCGTCACCACCGACGCCCGCGGCGCCTTCAGCCTCCGGCTCACCGCCGCCGCACCACCGAAACCCTGCCCCTGCGTCGTCCACGTGGCCGCGGCCACCGGTGAACGGGCCACCGCCGACGCCGAACTGGCGATCACCGGACACCCGACCGCCCCGCTGCCGGAACCGGCCGGCACCGGGCGCCTCGCCGTCCTGGCGACCACCCGCCTCGAAGGGGACTCGGGCATCCTGGTGTTCTTCGGCGCCCCGCCGTCGCGGCGGCTCGTCTTCACCGTCGGCAATCTGGGCACCACCCCCGTCAAGGACCCCGTCTTCGACCTCGGCACCTCCCACGGCGTCTACGCACCGCAGTGGGAGGAGCGGCAGTGGCGCGGCACGATCCCGCCCGGCGGGAAAGCACTCGTCGAACTGCCCGTCGAACTCGCCGCCGGCGCCCACGGCGACTACGAGGTCTCCGTCCGCTACGGCGGCAAGGTGATCGCCGGGCAGCCGTGGGCGGTCGGACGGCCGTGGGGCGTCACGCTCTTCTGGGTGCTGCTCGCGGTCGTCGTCCCCGTGGCCCTGTTCCGTACGGGAATGGCGGTCGTCGACCGGTTCCGCCCGGCCGCCCCCGCCGCACGTGGTCCCGGCCGCCACCGGGCCGCCGCTTCGGCCCTGTTCCGCCGCGGGCGCCCGGCCGCCGCTGCTGCCGATGAACCGGTACCCGGCGCCCTGCCGTGGTTCACCCCCGACTCCGCACCGTCCAGTACCCGACCCACGACGAAGGGACCATCGTGAGCAGGCGACGGAGGACGAGCGCGGCCGCGGTCGCGCTGATGCTCGGCGGCGCGGGGCTCGTGCTCACCGCCGGACCCGCCGGGGCCGCCGAGGCGGCGTACGCCACGGAGTGCATCCCGCCCGCGATCTCGGGGCTGCCACCGGTACGGGGCACCACCAAGGCGCTGATCACCGCGCCCGCGGAGGCGAAGGTCGGAGACGAGGTGGAGATCGTCTGGAAGACCGTCCAGGCCGCGTCCAAGAACCCCGACGTCCTCGACCTCGGCAAGGACACCGTCAAACCCAGCGGCACGATCACACTCGGCGGAGCGGCCACCGGCACGCTGAACGTGGAAGGGCCCCGGCAGAACCCGGCGATCCCGAAGAATAGCCCCATGGTGCTCTCCGATATGAAGGCGAAACTGACGCTCCGGACGGCCGGGGAACTGACCCTGACCCCCGACAAGTACACGATCAACGTCAACCGGCCCATCTCCACGGACACCCAGTGCGCCCCGAAGGAGGCGGTGCCGGTCGCGGCGAGGATCAGAGTGACGGAGGGCGGTACGACGTCCGGTTCCGGGGGTACGACGTCCGGTTCCGGAGGTACGACCGCATCCGGCGGGACCACGACGAGCGGCGGTACGACGAGCGGGACCACGACGAGCGGCGGCAGCACCGGCGGCGGCGCCGGGCCCGTCGACTTCCCCGGGAAGACCGTCCGGACCACCTACACCTGTACGCCCCCGGGCCCGGCGAGCATCCAGGCCCCGATCACCGTCAGCGCCCGCAAACAGGCCGGTGGCTACGCGCTCACCGTCAGGACCGGCGACTCCGTGATGAACAGCCCGGCCCCGCTGCCCGCGGGCGCCATGAAGGGGTCCATGGCCGTCGTCGTCCAAGGTGCCGACCAGGGGACCGTCACCGTCGTCGGAGAGCCCAACAAGGCGCCCGTCCAGGCGGGGAAGCCCGTCGGCATCGGTGAGCTGAAGGGTATGTACCAACCGGGGGCCACCGGCAGGTCCACCCTCAGCCCCGGCAAGCTGACCATCGACGTCACCCTCGGCGGCCAGAAGATCGTCATCCCCTGCACGGTCAAGGGCACCGCCGCCGTCTCCCTGGAACTGTCCACGCAGCAGCAGGACGGCGGCACCACCGGGGGCGGCGCCGACGGGCCCACCAGCAGCGGCGGGCCCACCACGAGCGGCGGCGGGCTCGCCGATACCGGCGGCGGCGACCACGGCACCCTGCGCGCCCTCGCCCTCGTCGCCGGGTCCGTGGTCCTGCTGGGCGGCGCGGTCTTCGCCTTCACCCCCTGGGCGAGGCTCCGCGGCCGCCGCTGAACGGTGCCGCCGTTCACGCCTCCGGGGCCCGGCGCTCCGGAGGCGTGTACGGGGTGAAGGTGACCTCGCAGGTCGCGGCCTTCACATCGGGCACCAGCGTCAGCGGGACGAACACCTTCTCGGTGAAGTACTTCTCCGTCGGGACCTTGCAGAGCCGGTGGCACATCCTGGGCGACGTACTCGTCAGGAAGGTGCAGCTGGTGATCCGCATCCGGTCCGGGCCCGTCCGCTCCATGGGTCCCACCAGCCAGCGGAACAGATGCGGTGTCAGCAGTGACAGGATCCGGGTCCCGGTCCGCGGGAAGCGCCGGGCGAACCGGCCCATCGCGGCGACCGTGCGGGGCCCGCCCATGAAGTCGATGTACGAGGCCTCGACGACCCGGTTCAGCTCCTCGCCGTCGCGGAAGGTCCGCTCCTCGTACTCCGAGGAGTCGACGAAGGCGTCCCAGCCGGTCAGCGGGGACTCGTAGCCGAGGTTCCGGGCGCGGAGCCTGTTGAACTTCTTCAGAAGCAGGGAGTCGAACACGAGGGGGACGCCTCCTCGGAGGTCGGGGCCGGTCGTACGGCGTACGGCCGGTGACTGTCGTGCTGTTCCGCGCTGTTCCGTACAGTTCCGTGCAGTTCCGTGCTGTGCCATGCAGGCCGGTGCCGGTGACCGGTGCCCCTGTCGGCACCGGCCCGGGTCAGTCCGCCGCGGTGAGCCGTTCCTTCACAGCCGGCCACTCCGCCTTCAGAATGCTGTAGTACACCGCGTCCCGTCGCCGCCCGCCCGGCATGTAGTTGAAGGAACGCAGCACGCCCTCCTCCGTCGCGCCGATGTTCACGAGTCCGCGCCGGGCCTGCTCGTTGAGGACGTCGGTCTTGAACTCGACGCGCTCCGCGCCGAGCCGTTCGAAGGCGTGCTCCAGGAGCAGGCACTTCACGTGCCGGTTGACGCCCTTGCCGCGGAAGTCGCGGCCCAGCCACGACCAGCCGATCTCCAGCCGGGCGTCCGCCTCGGCCAGATTGCCGTAGCACATGCTGCCCGCGATCCGGCCCGACTCCTTGTCGGTGACGACGAACACGATCCGGCGCCCGGCCGCGGTATCGGCGAGCGCGCTGTCGAAGAAGACCTTGAAATCGTTGTCGTCGTGGACGGCGGCCACGAAGTACCGCCAGATGGCGGGGTCCATCGCGACTGCCCGGACGCCCTCGCGGTCGTCCTCGGTCACGGGATGGAGACGTACGT
Organism: Streptomyces sp. NPDC094448; assembly: GCF_044763775.1. Lineage (NCBI taxonomy): Bacteria > Bacillati > Actinomycetota > Actinomycetes > Kitasatosporales > Streptomycetaceae > Streptomyces > Streptomyces sp. NPDC094448. The sequence goes on from NZ_JBIWGU010000013.1 coordinate 147,976, forward strand.
GCGCGTTCTCCAGAACGGCCGGCGCCTGTTCCGCCCAGCTCATGCCTGTGGATTCCCCTCGGTCGAGTGTCGGGCCAGTGCTTCGGTGACGTGTCGCAGCGTGTGCATCCCTTCCAGGTCGTCCTCGGTGAAGTGGGCGAGGTCGACGCCGGTAGCGTCGCACAGCTCGGTCAGGAAGAGGACCTTGTTGAGCGACGTCAGTGCGTAGGAGCCGACCAGATCGGCGTCGAGGTCGAGGGCCGCGGGGGCCGGGGGCCGCAGCAGTACGGCACAGAGCTGCTCCCGGGCCGTGGTTTCGAGCGACGCGAGGTCAACGGGCATGGATTCCCTCCGAGGGGTCGTGGACGGCGGCGTGGTAGGCGTCGAGGATCCGCGCACGTCTCGGCTTGTACTGCGAGGTGAGCAGGCCGTTGCCGATGGAGAACGGCTCGTCGGCGACGACCGCCCGGCTGATCCGCTCGTCGGCGGCGAGCCGGGCGTTCGTCCGCTCCAGATGTGCGGAGATCGCGGTCCGGTCGGCGGGGACCGCGGCCGGGGAGACCACGGCGACCAGTTCGGTCTGGCCGGGGCAGAACACCACGCATTCGGCGACCGCGGGATCGGCCCGCAGGGCCTCCTCCACCGGCCGGACCACGACCTTCTTCCCGTTGTCGAGGACGATGACGTCGTCGGCGCGGCCCTGGATGTACAGGAAGCCGTCCTCGTCGACCCGGCCCAGATCACCGGTGCGGACGATACCGCCGGGGCGGAACATCTTCTCCGAGTCGCCGGGGGCGGCATAGGCGTAGTGGTCGTTGACGGGGTGGTCGCTGCGGACGGAGACGACACCGTCGGGCCCGATCAGCACCTCCTTGCCGGGCAGCACCCGCCCGACGCTGCCCTCCCGGTGGGCCCCCGGGTGGTTCTTGGTGACGATGCAGGTCTCGTTGAGCCCGTACCCCTCGTAGATCGGCAGTCCGGCTTCGGTGAGGAAGCGCAGCATGCCGGGCGATGCGGGCGCCGAACCCGTCCACAGATAGCGGATCCGGTCACCGAACACGGCCCGGCCCGCGTCCCGCAGCTCCTGTCCGCCGGTGGCGCCGGAGCGCCGGAGCCGGTTCTCCATCTGGCGTTTCGCGGTCTCGAAGAACGCGGGCACGCCCATCACCACCGTCGGCCGCACCCGGCGCAGCGCCGCGAACGCCGCCTCGTAGGTGGAGACGGTGACATCGTGCCCGTACAGCAGCGCCGAGTAGACCCAGTACCGCTGCTGGAGCAGGGAGAGCGGCAGAAAGACGAAGAGGTCGTCCCCGGGGCCGTGCCGGAAGATCTGCTGTACGGCCCGGAGGGAGCTGTCGACGCTGCCCGCGGTGGCCCCGAGGCCCTTGGGCTCGCCGGTGCTGCCGGAGGTGAACTTGACGGTCGTGACGGACTTCGGCTCCCAGGCGGCGGGCGGCAGCGGGCCGCCGTCGCCGGGCCCGGCCGCAGCGGCGCTGACCTCGTCCGTCGATACGGTCCCGGGCAGGCCCGCGGCCTCGGGCCGGTCGGTGAACAGCAGCCGCAGGCCGTACCGTGCGACGAGTCCACCGGGGGTGAACTTGCCGGGTTCGAAACCCGCGGTCTCCGCCCCGATCCGCAGCGCCGCCAGATCGAGCAGCACCCATTCGGGGCCGTTGGCGGCGAGGATCCCGATCCGGTCGCCGGGCCGTACCCCGTGGTCGAGGAGGAGCCGGGCGACCAGCCCGGAGCGGCGGTACAGCTCGGTGAGGGGGAGCCGCTCCGTACGGGTCAGCCGGGCGAAGGCGATCCGCCCGCCGCGGTCCGGGGGGCCGGAGACGATCCGCCCCAGGGTCCCCTCCGTCATCGGTCACCCTCCCCGGCCGCCGCGGCGGGGTGGAAGAACACGGTGTCCGCGAGACGGATCTCCGCTCCCGGCGGGACGAGTTCGACGGTCGTGGGCCAGTCGGCGGGCTCCGGCAGCCCCAGGGCAGCGGCCAGTTTCGCGCCGAAGCGGGGCATGACGGGTACGGCGGTATGCGCCAGCAGCCGGGCCGCGGCCAGTTCCAGGGCGATCGCGGTACGGGACTCGGAGCGCCACGCGTCGTCGTGCGCGGTCGGGGACTCCTGCCGGGAGAAGCGGCGGGTGTCCTCGACGATCCCGTCGAGTTCGGCGGCCGCCCGGTTGAGGGAGAAGCCGTCGGAGCGCAGGGCGCCGGTGACGGCGGCGAGCCGGCCGCCGAGCCGGGCCAGGAACGCGGAGTGCTCCGGCGTCCAGGTCCCGGCGTCGGGCGCGCTGCCGCCGTACTCCTTCGCGATCCGCTCCCCGAGTCCGCCCAGCCACCGCTGCCAGCCGCCGATCAGGGTGGTGTCGACGGTCCGCTCGAAGGCGGCGCGCCGGAAGTCGGTGCGCTCCTCCTCCGGCCGGGTGCGGGCGAGGAAGTAGCGGACGGCGTCGACGGATTCGGGGGTGAGGATCTCCTTGCCCCAGATCGCGTGCCGCCGGCTGGTGGAGAACTTGGCGCCCTCCAGCAGATAGAACTCGTTGACGTGGTAGTCGATATCGGGCCGCCAGCCGGGGTGGGCGAGCCGGTAGAGCACCGGGTACAGCACCGCGTGGTAGAAGCTGTTGTCGTAGCCGAAAAAGTGGACGATCTTCCAGTCGCCGTCGGGTGCGGCGGCCCGCCACTCCCGGCCGACGCGGTTGCCCAGGGCCTCGATGCCGTGCAGGAATCCGTAACTCATCTCCGGCCAGACCCAGATGACCTGCCCGTCGGTGCCGGTGCCGTTCTCGGCCGGGGGTACGCCCCAGTCGGCGGGGTGGCTGACGGGGACGTCCAGCGACGGCCGGGCGAACAGCCGGGCCGCCAGCTCCCGGAGCCGGGCCGGGACCCGGCCCGCGCGATGGTGTTCGGCGACCTCGGGGCCGAACTCGTGCAGCGGAAGCGACCAGCGGGCCTGCGGGCGGCGCAGCGGCTCCGCCTCCGACAGCGCGGAGCGCGGCGCGGTGAGGTCGGCGACGGTGTTGGGCTCGCCGCACTCCTCGCAGATATTGCCGCCGCTGCCCGCGCCGCAGCCGGGACAGCCGCCGCTGACGTCGACCTCGTACAGATAGCCCCCGGTGACGGCGTCGAAGAGGGCGTCCCGTTCGGCGACCGACACCCGGCCCGACGCGACCAGCCGGGAGAAGAAGTCCCGCAGCCCGTCGCGGTAGCCGGGCGCGGTGTCCGTGACCGTGTACTGGTCGGGGACGATGTCCATCAGGGCGAGCGTGCGGCGGATCTCGGCGCTGTAGTGGGCGGCGGTCTCGGCCGGGCTCTCGCCGCGGGCCCGCGCCGCGCCCACCACATAGCTCTGGTAGTCGTCGCTGCCGGTCAGATGCCAGGCGTCCGCGCCGTTCATCCGCTGGAACCGGACATAGGCGTCGGCGCCCAGATAGGGGCCGGAGAGGTGGCCGAGGTGGAGATCGCCGTTGGGGGTCGGCGGGGTGGAGAACACGAACACCGGCCGGTCCCCGAAGGCCGTCCGCCGCCGGTCGCCGGAGGAGGCGACGGCCCGGCGGGAGTCCCGCCAGTACTGGGTGAGGAAGACCAGGTCGGTGGAGCCGGTGTTGGTGAGGACATGGGTTTCGAAGGGTTCGAAGAGGGCGAGGACACCCGGTTCGGCGGGGTGGCGGCGGCCGTCGACGGTGAACTCGCCCCGGCCCGCGACGATCACGAAGAACTCGGTCTCGTCGTGCTGGTGGGCGGCCGACGACCGGCCGGGCGCCACCCGGCCCCAGCCCGCGCCGACCCCCAGTCCCTCGACACCGCTCATCCCGATGCCGAACGCCTCGTGCAGCACACTCTCGTCATAACGGCTGATGATCATGATGGCCCCTGGTTCCGGTTCCGGGAGAGGTCGGTGGTGCTCGGGGGGCGGCCCGCGGGCCGTTTCGTCAGCAGGCGTACGGTCTCCGCGGCGATCGCCGGGGCCAGCCGGTAGCCCGAGCCCCCGGCGGCCCCCGCGAACAGCAGGTTTCCGTCGCCGGTCAGCGGCCGGACCAGCGGTCCTCCGGCCGGGTTGTAGGCGTCGCAGAACACCCGGCCCGATACACAGCGGTCCGCGAGTCCGGGGGCGTACCGCCGCAGCACCGCGACGGCTTCGGCGCGGTGGACGGCGGACACCCCGGGGTCCACGGAGTCCGGGTCGACGTCCCACTCCCGGCAGGTGTAGCTGAACAGCCAGTGCCCGCGGTGCCGGTACGGCAGCAGGAACGCGTCCTCGTCGTGGAAGACGATCGCGCCGTCGTCCGGGGACGGCGGCAGTTCGAGATGGAGGGCGACGATCTTCTTCACCCGGATCCCGAGCGGTGCCAGCAGCTCCCGCCAGGCGGGGTGCGCCGTCCAGGGGCCGGGTGCCAGCACGGTACGGGCCGCGGTCAGCGTCCCGCCGGAGCCCAGGGTCAGTACGGTCCCCGCCGGGCCCGGGGCCGCACCGGTCACCCCCACCCCTTCGAGGAACCGGACCCGGGGCCGCAGTTCGGCGGCGACTGCCTGGGTGAGCGCGGGCACGTCCGCGTACTGGCAGCCCTCCCCGGTCCAGCAGGCCGACCCCTCCGGCACCGCGGTGAGCTGCGGCGGCAGCTCCCGGGCCGGCCGCAGACCGGCCTCCGGCAGATACGCCTCCCGCAGCTCGGCCTCCGCGCCGCGGGACGCGACCACCGTCATCGGCAGCGGGTGCACGGGCAGTCCGGGCCGGGCCGCGGCCAGCTCCGCCCAGTACCGCTGGCTCTCGGCGGCCATCGCCCGTACCGCCGGGGACGCGCCGCGCGGGAAGTGGAGGCCCGCCGAGCGGCGGGAGGCGCCCCCGGCGATCAGCTCCCGGTCCAGGACGGTCACCGAGGTGCCGGGCTCGGCGGCGATCAGCTCCCGGGCGATCAGGGTGCCGATCACCCCGGCGCCCACCACGGCCACATCCGTCGTACCCGCGGCCCCGGCGCCGTCCGTGCCGACAGCGGGCAGGGGCCGGGCGCCGGCCGCGCCGGGCCCGGTCACGACGCGCCCCCCGCGCGGGGGCCCGGTTTCGACGCCCATTCGATGAACGACGGCATCTGCTCATTGCCCGCCACCTTGCTCAGCCGGTCCGCGATCCGCCGGCTCCGCCAGGCGTTGAGACTGAGATTGGGGTCAGCGAGGCCGCGCTGGCCGCGCGCCGCGTTCTGGACGAAGATCCGCCGGTCCTCGGGGCCGTCCCAGTACACCGCGTAGTCCTCGTCGATCCGCAGTTCGTCGCCGTCGTGCTCCAGCCGGTCCGCGACCGGGGCGAGGAAGTCCATCGGGGTGGGCCGGAAACCGGTCGCCCAGATCACCACGTCCGCCTCGAACAGCTCGGTGGAGTCCGGATGGTCGTTGTGGCGGGCCGACACCTGCCAGCCCCCGTAGACCCCGGGGGCGACGTCGAGGACCTCGCGGCCCGGGTGCAGCCCGACCAGGTCGACATTGCCCTCGACGAAGCGGTGGAGGTAGACGCGCTGGTAGACATCGCGCAGCGTGCTCTCCGAAATACCGTCGCTGGTGAGGACGTGCCGTTCGTTGAAGGCGTGCCGGGTCTCCCGGTCCAGACCGTAGAAGTAGTCGGCGTAGGACGGCATGTAGTAGTCGTTGGTGAACGGCGAATCGTCGATGGGGAAGTAGTTGTTCCGGCGGGAGATCCACGAGACCCGGCGCGGCAGCTCCCCGGCGGGGCGCGAGACCAGATCGAGGAAGGCCTCCGCCCCGGACTGGCCGCCGCCGATCACCACGATCCGGCGGCCGGCGAGATCGCGGCCGGCCGTCGCGTAGTCGCTGACGTGGAAGTGGGTGGGGCCGAGGGCGCCGCGGGCCCGGGGCGGCACCCAGGCCCGGCTGCCGACCCCGATGACGATGTTGTCCGCGGTGACCGTCCGCCGGTCCGTGACGACCGTGAACACCCCGTCGAAGGACACCTCTTCGACGGACTCCCCGAATACGACATTGCCGTTGACCCGGCTCGCCCACTCCAGATAGTTGCGGAACTCGGAGCGCGGGACCGCGTCGAACTGCGCGTTGAGGAAGTGGTAGAGCCTGCCGTGTTCGTGGAGGTACGAGAGGAAGGAGTACGGGTTCCCCGGGTCGGCCAGGGTCACCAGGTCCTTGAAGAGGGAGACCTGGAGGGTGTTCCCGGGCAGCTGCTGCCCGTCGTGCCAGGTGAACCGCTTCTTGCGGTCGACGAAGAGGTGGTTCACCTCCGGGCGTCCGTGCAGCAGCGACGCCAGACTCAGATTCGCCGGTCCGGCGCCCACTCCCAGGCAGCGGTAGTGGGCCGGACCGGAGCGTATGGGCTCATGCGCCATGGGGGACCTCTCCTTCGGGCGGGGCACCGCGCTCGGTGCGGGACGCGGGACGTAGCGGATCGGCGGTGCCGCCGGGGAAGCCGGTGCCGGAGGCGTCCGGGGCGCCGGTCGCGGCGCGGGGACCGCCCGGGTCCGGGGAGCCAGGGCCGCCCGGGGCCGCGGACTCCTCCGCGGCCGCGGCCAGCCCGTGCCCGGCGAGCGCCGCCAGCCAGGCGGCGGCCTCCGCGGGTGTTTCCGCCGCCCGGTTCAGCCCCGGGCGCAGCGCCCCGTCCAGGACCCGGACCACCCCCAGCGCCAGCGGCAGCGACACACAGCGGGCCATGGCGCTCTCCGCCGCCGTCCCGGTCAGGTCCAGCAGCCGGGAGCCCCGCCACCGGGGCGTCCCGTCCGGGTCCGTGACGTCCAGCGCCACATGGAGCACCACCCGGTCCCGGTCCGCCTCCGTCGTCGGATACCGCTCCGCGAGCTGCTTCGCCAGCGCCCTGGTCCGGCCCTCGTCCCCGGCCCGTACCGTGGCGAACACCTCCGACCAGGCCGCCCGCCAGCCCGCGTTGCGCAGGGTGCCCCGGACGAAGCCGCCGAGCCGCCAGTGGTCCGGGAAGCCGTACTGGGCGGCGAACGGCTCGCTGTCGCGGTTCGGGTAGACCTCGAAGTCCTCCCCGGCCAGCGTCAGCGTGCGGGTGGCCAGCCACGGGTGCCGGGCCGTGCGCCAGGCGCCGTCCTCGGCGTAGTGCGCGGGGGTGCCGAGGGCGGCCAGCACCCCGTAGGGGGCCCAGCTGAAGCGGTAGCGGAAAGCGTTGGGCACGGCCGGGAGGCCGCCGCAGTACGAGGTGAAGACGGCGGTCGCCGCCCGGTCGCCCACCGCCCGCCGGGCCCGCTCGACCAGCTCGTGCGCCAGCAGATGGTCGATGCCAGGGTCGAGCCCCGCCTCGGTGAGCACCACAAGACCCTGTCCGGCGCCCGCCGCGGCGCCCCGGTCCAGTTCGGGCGAGGTGTAGCTGGTGCAGGCGAAATGGGCGCCGCGTCCGGCCGCGAGGTCCAGCAGCGCCGGGTGCTCGGCCGCGGGCAGCATCGACACCACCACATCGCCCGGCCCCACGGCGGCCGCCAGGGCGCCCGGTTCGAGCCCGCGGGCCCCGGCCCGGCCGGTGAGCCCGAGGGCGGCGAGCCGGCGGGCGGCCCGGTCGGCCGTACGGTCCCACAGCACCACCCGCCGGGCCCGCCCGCAGAGCAGCCCGAGCCCGCTGCGGCCGGTGGAGAGACCGGTCCCCACCCAGTGGACGACACCGCTCGCGGGGGCGGGCCGCGGGGCTTCGGGGGTACGGCTGCGTGGTTCACGGTTCACGGGATTCCTCCTCAACACGGGCGGCGAGTACGGCCTCGGTGAACCGGCGCAGCGTGCGCGACCAGGCCGGGCAGTCCGGGGCGCGGCCCCAGGCCCCGGGCCCCGGCAGGTTCAGCAGCTGCGGCCAGAGATCCGCCGAGAAACCGCGGCTCGCCTCGGCGGGCAGCAGCGACGGCAGATTGTCGATGGCGATCAGGTCCAGCGGCGGGGGCCCGCCGCGCAGCCGCCGCACCGGCCGCTCCCACGAGGTGACGGAGTCGTACACCGGCAGGACATTGCACTCCGAGCCCGCGTCGCAGGTGACGTCCGAGAGCACCGAGAGCCGCCGGCCCGGGGCGTCCAGATCCGCCGGGGTCAGAAACGGTGTCACCGGGCGCGTCACCAGCACCGTGTTCACCAGCAGACCGTGGCGCAGCAGCGCCGCCCGGTCCAGATCGCGGGTCTCGGCCAGATCCCAGCGGACCGGGGTCAGCCCGGCGGTCTCCAGCGCATCGCAGGCGCCCCGTCCGCTGCGGCCCAGCGCCCCGATCACCAGCGCCTCGTCCCCGCCGGCCTCCTCCGGCAGCCCGGCCCGCAGCAGCCCGTCCAGCTCGACCCGGTCCATGGTCCGCAGCGGCGTCTTCAGCGCCCCGCGCCGGTGGAGCACCGCGAGCGCGGCCCCGGCATAGCCCGCCCAGTAGCCGAAGGCCGCCACCCGGCGCCCCTCGTCGTCGGTGAGGTACTCCAGGTCGAGGAGGGCGCCGCCGCCCGCGGTGAACCGGCCGAGGAGGGCCCGGGCGCCGGGCTGTCCCTTGTAGGCGTGGCCGAAGAAGATATGCCGGTGGCGCAGCGCGTACGGTTCGTCGGGCAGCTCCTTCAGCCCGAGGACGTAGGTGTCGCCGGGCGCCGCCGGCCAGCTTCCGGCGGGCGCCGTCTCGCAGCCCGCCCGGACGTACTCGCCGAGTTCGACGGCGCGCTGCGGCGACTCCTCCACGGTGATCCGCACACCCCGGGCCACCAACTGCGCGGCGTCGGCGGGCACCAGCGGGGTCCGGCACTCGGTGGGGCGGGTCTCGTGGCGCAGCCACAACCCGGGCAGACTCGGCATCAGTGCTGCTCCTCGCCGGTCCTGGCCGCATCGGCCGGGCTGCACGGGCTGCCCGCCCGGCACGGGGTGCACGCGGTGAACGCGGTGAACAACGTCGTCTCCTTCGCATCGGTGGATGTCCCCGGCGGCGGTCCGGTCCAGGGGTTCCGGTGCCGGGCCGTCAGCCCGCCAGTGCGGCCCGCCGGTTGTCGAGGGCGTCGGCGACGGCCAGCCGCAGCACATCGTTGGCGCCCTCGTAGATGCGCAACGAGCGGATCTGCCGGTAGAGGCGCTCGGGTACGCCGTCTTTGACGACCCCGGCGGCGCCGAAGAGCTGGACCGCCTCGTCCACGACCCGCTGCGCGGTCTCGGTGGCGTGCACCTTGGCGATGCCCGCGTGCCGTCCGAAGCCGGGACTGCCGCGGTCGCACTCCCAGGCGGCCCGCGCCACCAGCAGGGCGGCCGCGTTCAGCCCGATCTCCATATCGGCGAGCCGGGCCTTGACCAGCTGGAGGTCGTACAGGGTGCCGCCGTAGGCCCGGCGGCCGCGGGTCCTGGCGAGTGCCGCGTCGGCGGCCCGGCGGCCGAAACCGCAGGCGGCCGCGCCGACCGTGATCCGGAACCGGTCCAGCAGTCCGACGGCGACCACGAAGCCCCGGCCGGGCCGGCCGAGGACGGCGTCCGCGGGCAGCCGGCAGTGTTCGAAGACGAGATGGCCGAAGGAGCGCGGGGCGATCGCGTCCAGTTTCTGCCCGACGCGCACCCCGGGCGTTCCGGCGGGCACCAGGAAGGCGGTCAGCCCCAGCGGGCCCGGTCCCTCGCCGGTGCGGGCGATCACCACGTACAGTCCGGCGATCGTGGCGTGCGCGATCCACGCCTTGTGGCCGTCGAGGACCCAGTCGCCGCCGCCGGTGCGCCGGGCGGCGAGCGCGACCGCCGCGAGATCCGATCCGGCGTCGTGTTCGGAGACCGCGAAGGCGCCGATCAGGGAGCCGTCCGCCATCGCGGGCAGAAACCGCTTCTGCTGTTCGGGGGTGCCGTGCCGGATGAGCGGGGTCGCGGCCAGGGACTGGATGGAGTAGGCGAAGTCCGCCAGATCCTCGGCATAGGCGAGGGCCTCCCGGGCCAGGCAGAGCGCCCGGATGTCGGCGGGCAGCCCGGACGGGGCGGCGGCCGGGTCGAGTCCGGAGAGCCAGCCGTCCTCGCCGAGCACCCCGACCAGCCGCCGCCCGGCCTCGTCCGGGTCCGTCCGGCGGACGGTGTCCCACAGCTCGCGGTAGCTGTCGCACCAGACGCCGATCTCCCGGGCCAGGCGCCGGTGCCCGTCGTCGTAGAAGGGGAGGTCGAGGAGTTCGGGATCGAAGCTGGTGACCGTGTCCGTCATAGCCCCAGCACCGCCCTGGCCACCGCGTCCGCGTCCTCCAGGATCACCGAGCCGACACCGGGCCTGATCCCGGCCGCCGTGGCCCAGTGGACGTTCTCCGTCGGCACCCCGAAGGCGAACCGGCGCGGATGGGGCACCCCCGCCGCGTCCACCACCCGGTAGGGACGGGGGGTGACCTCCAGACCACCGGTCCGGTACCCCTCGCCGCCGGGTTCCGGATCCGGTATCCGGTACGGGCGGCACTGGCCGGCCGCCAGCATCCGGCGCAGCAGCGGATCGGTGCTGCGCCGCACATCGGGGTCGGGGATCCGGGCCTCCACCAGGGTGGTGGCCCGGACTTGGGAGCCGGGGACCGCGTCGGAGCCGAAGAGGAATCCGGCCCCGGCGGGGTCCCGGCGGACCCGGGTGCGGGGGCCGACGACGGTGAGCAGCCCGCAGTCGACCAGGGCCGCCATCTCCTCGGCCCGCGACGGCGGCGGGCCGATGGAGAGATAGGCGTTGAGGGGGGTGAACCAGCGGACGACCTCGTCGCGGTAGGAGGTGCCGGTGATGCCCGCGTGGTCGATCGCGAGCCGTACCTCGTTGCGCAGATCGCGCAGTACGTCGAGGGCGGCCTTCAGCGGGTCGTCGAGGTTGCCGCCGCGGGCGTGCCGGACGTCCTCGCGGAGGTGGGCGGCGAGCCACCGGTTGAACTTCCCGGGGTCGGTGAAGACCCGGCGGCCCCAGGGGCGTTCGACCCGCTCCCATTTCCATTCGTCCTGGGCCCGGACCCCGTAGCGGCGCAGGACGGCGGTCCGGCCGGCGGCGGGCGCGGCCAGATACTCGGCGAGGAAGCGGTCGGCGGTGGGTGCGTCGGCCCACTGGGCGACCAGCGCCCGGTGGTAGACGGTGGCGACCTCCGCGGACAGCAGCGGCCAGACGTCCCGCCGGAAGGTCGCCCCGGGGCGGGCCCGGATCCGGCGGACCGCGTCCAGGGTGAGGAACAGCGGTTCGTGCCGGCCCGCCGCGCCCTTCTGGTTCTCTCCGCGGGACTGGTACGGCACTCCGCGCCGGGATCCCGCGTACAGCACGGGCTCATGACCCGACGGCAGGTACTGGAGGCCGCCCTCGGCGGCGGGGGAGGGGACGTACTTGCCTCCGCGGCCCTCCGTCAGCAGGGCCATCAGGTCGAAGAAGGCCAGACCGAGGCCGCGCAGGGCGACCCGCTCCCCGGACTCGACGGCCTCCAGGGCGGCTTCGAGGTCGGCGGGGTTGGCGGGCGGGTGGTAGCGCAGCCCGTGCTCCCGGGCGTACGCGGCCAGCTCCCGCTCCTCGCCGGAGAGTTCCGCCGGGCCGTGGCCGAGGGTGAGCACCACGGCGTCGAGGCCGGTGATCCGGGTGCCGTCGTCGAGGCTGAGGCTCTGGCCGCCGGTGTCCTCGTCGAGGGCGACGGCGGTGGCCCGGTGGACGGTGACGGTGAGCCCGGCCGGGGCTTCGGCCACCAGCCGGCCGAAGACCCACTCCAGATAGCGGCCGTAGCGGGCGCGGGAGGGGTAGTCGTCCGGTCCGAGGGGCTCGGGCTCCGCCCATGCGGCCCGGGGGCCCGGGGCGTCCGCGGTGCCGGGCCGCCGGAGCCAGTCGTACAGGCTGGGCCCCGGCCGTACCGGCCCCGCGCACGGCACGCTGTCGTCGGTGAACTGGCTGACCTGGGAGGTCACCGTGTTCATCAGCAGATGCGGTGACTGCCGGGTCCGCCAGGTCCGCCCCGGCCCCGGCGGGTACGGGTCGACGATATGGACCGCAAGGGGCCGCCCCTGGGGGTGGTTGGCGCACAGCCGCTCGAACACCGCGAGGCCGCGCGGACCGAGGCCCACGACACAGATCGCGCCCGCCTGCTCCGGCATCGTCGTCTCTCCTTCGTCCGTCCGGTCCCGTCGATTCCCGTTGTTTCCTGTTGCTTGGCGTTTCTTCTGCGCTTTCCCTATCCGGCCGAGCGGCGCGCGGCCTCCGCCACGAATTCCCCGAAGGTCAGGCCGGGCAGAGTCTCCATCTCCTCGTCGGAGAAGGCGATGCCCTGGTTGTCGAGTTGCATCACCAGCTCCGCGACGGAGAGGGATTCCAGTTCGAGTCCACCGTCGCCGAGCGGGGTTTCATCGGTGATCGAAGCCACCTCGAAATGCATGTCGCGCAGTGCGTCGACAATGACTTTGCGCAGTTCAGAGGACATGAAAAGCCTCCTGTTCGAAGTTTTTTGCACAGCGGGAAGCTACCGTTGAAATCCCTGCGAAGGGCGCGAAAGGGAATCCTTGAAGGGGGGTGGTTCATTCCCTGGATTCAACGATCCGGCCAGAAGTCAAGCAAAGCATGTTTCCGCGGGGGCGCCAAGAGGTATGCGGTTGTTTTTGGGTTTTATGGCTTTATGTTTCCGGTGGCGCGTTTCCTCGGTTTCTCGTGCTTCTCGGGTGTTCCGGGCGTCCCGGGAAACTCAGAAGTCGAGTTCCACGTCGTCCAGGGGATAGGCGACGCAGGCGTGCGCGTATCCGAAGCGGCGGTCCGAGCCGCGCAGCCGGGCCTCCTCGGCGTGGAAGACCTCGCCCGAGCAGACCTTGACCCGGCAGAGCGCGCATTCGCCCGAACGGCACGACGCCCGCGGGCGCAGCCCGTTGTCCTCCAGGGAGTCCAGCAGCGGCCGCCCGCGCGGCACTTCGAAGCTGCGGCCCCGGACGGTGACGGTGACCGTGCCCGCCGGATCGGCCTCCGCGGGCCAGTGCGGGTCCGCCGGCGGCGGCAGGGCGACGCTGTTGGCCTCCAGTCTGATCCGGCGGCGGGGCTGCCCCAGCGAGCGGAGCTGTTCGACGAGACGGGCGTACCGGCCCGGCGGACCGCAGAGATAGGTCATCCGGCCGTTCAGCGGGCCGGCCAGTTCGTCGATCAGGGCGGCGTCCAGCGGCCCGACGGCCCCTGTCCACCCGGGCTCCGGTTCCGAGACGACATGGTGGACCGTCAGTACGTCGGGGCGCTCCCGCGCGATCCGGTCCAGCTCCTCGCGGAAGATCACGTCGTCCGCCCGCTTCGAGCCGTACACCAGCGTCATCCGGCGGTTCAGCCCGCGGTCGAGGACGTCACGGATCATGCTCATCGCCGGGGCCACCCCGGAGCCGCCCGCCAGGAAGACCAGATCGTCGCCGTGGAACAGGGGGTCGTGGAAGAAGGTCCCGATGGGTCCGTCGCTGGTGAACTCCGTGCCGGGGGCGGTGGTGTCGAGCAGGTGGTTGCTGACCAGACCGCCCCGCAGCCTCCGCACGGTCAGGTCGTAGTGGTCCCGTTCGGCGGGCGAGGAGGAGATGGAGAACGCCCGGCTGGTGACCAGCTCCCCGATCCGTACCGTCAGGCTGATGTACTGCCCGGCCAGAAAGGCCGGCAGGGGGCCGCCGCCGGAGGCCCGCAGTCGCAGGGTCTTCGCCGTCGCGGTCTCGTCGACGACCTCGGACACGGTCAGCGCGAGCCCCGTCGGATGGTAGGCGGCGGCCTCGGCCCAGGCGTCGTCCGGATGGTGTACGGCCGCGCTCTCGGCGGCCGCGGCCCGCCGTTCGATCTCCTCGACGACTTCGTCGGCCCCGTCGAAGAGCCGGGCCAGTGGATTGACGGACGGTGGCATCAGTGGACCTCGTTCCCGGAGCCGGACAGTACGGATGAGACGGAGGAGGGGGCAGGGCGGCGGTTCAGAGGACGGCCAGCAGCCGGCGGCACATCCGGGCCGCGGTCACGATGGTCGAGTTGTAGCCCCCGGCGGTGACCCAGTTGCTGACCAGCACCACCCCGGGGACATTGGGCTTGATGTCGTCGTCGTGGAACAGCCAGCTGTCGGTGACGTCCTGGTCGAAGCCGTAGATCGCGCCCCCGGGCTGGCTCAGATAGCGCTTCATGGTGACGGGGGTGGCGATCTCGGCCTCCTCGATCACGTCCCGTACCCCGGGCGCGACCGTTTTGAGCAGCTCCAGCATGGATTCGGCATAGGTGTACTTGGCCCGCTGGTAGTCGGCGACGGGCACGGCGTCCCAGGGGTCCGTGTACTGGAGGGTGATCAGGTTGAGCTGGGTGGCGCCCGGCGGCGCGCCCCCGTTCGGTTTGACGTCGTAGCAGCTCGCCAGGATGAACGGCGCCGGGTCCAGGGAGCGCATCCCCCGGGCCACGGTCTCCTCCGACAGATCGGTGTGGACGAAGTTCGCGGCGGTGGTGAAACCCAGCTCGGCGGCGGGCGCGTCCAGCCCCAGATAGAGCGCGGTCGCCGAGACGCCCATCCGCCGCGACCCCAGATCGCGCAGGACGGCCGGGGGGACGTCCGCCGGGTCCAGCAGCCGGGTGTAGGTGGTGGTGGCGGGCGCGTTGGAGACCACGACCTTGCAGGACATGGTCTCACCGTCCGCCAGCCGTACCCCGGCCGCCCGGCCGCCGCGGGTGACGATCCGCTCCACGGCCGTATCGAACCGGACCGTTCCGCCCGCTTCGGTGAAGGACTCCAGCATCGCGTACGACAGTGCCTGGCTGCCGCCGGCGACCTGGTACGGCTTGGTCTCCACGAACAGCGCCAGGATCCGGGAGAAGTCCATGAACGACATCCGGGACGGGAGCTGCCCGTTGTACGACCAGTACGAGGCCAGGACGAACTTCAGCCGCTCGTCGGTGAAGAACTCGTCCAGGACTTCCCGGAACGTGCGCAGCCCGTGCCGGCGGACCTGCGGCATTCCGGTCAACCGTTCGATCTCCGCGTCGATCCGGTGGAGGTTGCCGCGGGCGGTGAGCTGCCACAGTCCGACGTCCCGGACCAGCTCCAGAAAGGCCGTCAGCGCCGCGCGCTGCCCCGGATAGTGGCTGTCGAGCACCTCCGTGATGCCCTGCCAGTCGGCGGGCAGTGTCACGTCCAGCACCCCGGGCACCACGGTCCGGTACAGCTGGTCGTCCTCGATGAACTCCACCCG
This sequence comes from Streptomyces sp. NPDC094448, assembly GCF_044763775.1. NCBI lineage: Bacteria > Bacillati > Actinomycetota > Actinomycetes > Kitasatosporales > Streptomycetaceae > Streptomyces > Streptomyces sp. NPDC094448. The sequence goes on from NZ_JBIWGU010000013.1 coordinate 163,057, forward strand.
CCGGGTCACGTCCATCTCGTCCAGCACCTGCCGCAGCGGCGCGGGCCCGCCCATCCCGCCGAGCTGGTGCAGCGACACCTCGAACTCGAAACGCCCCCGGACGAAGGTGGTGGCGGCCCCGCCCGGCACATTGTGGCGCTCCAGCAGCAGTGTCCGCTGCCCGCCGCGCTGGAGGGTGGCGGCGGCGGACAGGCCCGCGTTCCCCGCCCCGATCACGATCACGTCGTAGTCGACGCTCATTGCAGAGTCTCCTTCCGGACGCCCGGAGTTCGGGCCGCGGGGCGGGACGGGGGGAGCCCCGGCCCGCCGCCGCGGTCGTACGGGACGGGACGGGGAAGCCCCGCCGCCGTGGGTCGTACGGGACGGTTCAGCAGCCGCCGATCAGCTTCCGGGCCTCGGCCCGCACCACCCGCTTGAGGACCTTGCCGGTGATGCCCACGGGGATGGTGTCCTCGGTGACGATGGCCGCGCCCGCCACCCGCGGCAGCCCGGCCCGGCCCAGCGCCTCGTTGATCCAGGCCGTCGGATCCTGCGGTGCCTCCGCCCCGTCGACCAGGTTGACCAGGGCGTACACCGTGGCCACGCCCTCGTCCTCCCAGCCGAACTCCACCCCCTCGTCGGCCAGTCCGACCACCGTGCAGTCGAGGATCTCCGGGTACTCGCGCAGCAGCACCTCCTCGGTGTAGGCGCTGTAGACGAACCCCTCCTCCGTACGGATCGCGTCCGTCGTCCGGTCCAGGTGGTAGAAGGTGTTCGCGGCGTCCCGGTAGGCCAGGTCACCGGTGAGGAAGTAGCCGCCCAGCCACTGCTTGTGCCAGCGGACGTTGTCGTTCCAGAAGCCGGGGGTAAGCGATTTGGAGCGCACCCCGAGCCGGCCGACCTGTCCGGGCGGCAGCACCGAACCGTCCTCCCCGACCACCGCGGCCTGCGCGAACCGCATCGGGCGGCCGATGCAGCGGCCGATCACCGGACCGCCCGCCCGGTGCACGAAGTCGAAGAGCACATAGCCCATCTCGGTCGACCCGAACATATCGATGAAGATCGCGCCCGGGACCTTCTTCGGCTTCAGATCGGGGCCGGTGACGGTGTGGTAGCCCTTGTCCAGCAGCCGCCGGATATGGACCGCGTGGGCCGCGTCGCCGGAGGCGTAGTACGCCTCCACACTGGTCAGATCCCGGTCGGTCAGATCCTCCGCCGCCATCTCCGTGAAGGTGTGCGTGAAACCGAAGACGATCGTCGGACGGTGCTTCTCGATACCGTCGAGCACGGCCTTCCCGCTGGGGTCGGTGTAGTGGACCACCGGCGCGCCGAGCGTGAGCCCCAGCAGGGTGTTCGACATCGCGGACACATGGTGGCCCGGCAGGGCCAGCAGCCGCTTCCGGGTGGAGCAGTCCAGACCGTCCGCCAGCCGGCTCAGCGCGCCGTGGAACAGGGTCTCGTGGGTGTGGAACGCCGATTTGGGGATGCCGGTGGTGCCGGAGGAGTGGGAGATCAGGATCGGGTCGCCGGGGGCGTGCCGGAACGGGTAGCCGGCCGGGCGGTGCTCCCGGTTCCCCGGCTCCACCTCCGACTGGAGCGCCACGAACAGCGGCGGCTCGTCGTCGTCCAGATGCGCCAGCAGATCCGCGTGCCAGGGCTCACGGGTCATGATGCCGACCACCCGCTGGCGGCGGATGTACTCCCGGCGCGTCTCGGCCGGCATATTCGCGTTCACCAGCGAGGCGATCGCCCCGATACCGGTCAGCGCCATCAGATTGAGCGCGAAGTCGGTGATGGAGGTCGAGACGATCGCGACCGCGTCCTTCGCCCGCACCCCGGCCCGGGTGTAGAAACCGGCGTACTCCGCGACCACCTCGTGCAGTGCGCCCAGGGTCAGCACCTCGGGACGGCTGCCGTCCGGGGCCCGCCAGGTGCCGTCGAGCCACAGCACCTCCTCGTCCAGGGAGCGGCCGTACAGCGGGAGCCGGTGGATCACGTTCCCCGCGCCGAGCGCCGCGTCCGCGAGCACCTTCTGCCGGAGGTCTTCACTGATCATCATCTGCGGTCTCCGAATCCTCGTCGTCCTCGTCGTGCTCTGACAGGTGCGGTGGGTGCTGTTCGTGCGGTACGGGCCCGGCCGGGCCCGGTTCCGGCGGGGGCGCGGCGGCCCGCCGGACCGCCCGGTCCACCAGGGGTCCGGCGGCGCCCAGATAGCCCGCGGGGTCGAGGAGTTCACCGGGCGCGAAGGACATCTCGTCCGCGCAGCCCGCCTCCGCCAGGGCCGGCCGCAGCGCCTCGGCCGGTGGGATACCGCCCGCCGTGCCGCGTACCGCCCGGGTCACGATCTCCTTGGCCCGGGTCCGGCCGAGTTCGGCGGCGAGCGCCACGGACAGCCGTTCGGCCATCAGCCCTGCGCCGGTCAGAGCGGTGTTGGCGCGCACCCGGTCGACGGAGACGGCCAGCCCCTCGGCGAGTTCGGCGGCGGTGTGCGCGGCGCCGCCGGTGAGCCGCAGGCACTGCCGCAGCGGCTCCCACTCCGCGTGCCAGGCGCCCGCGGACCGTTCGTCCTCGGCGACCAGCGACTGCTGGAGCACCAGCGCGTACACCGGGACCTGCCGGGCCGCCGACGCCACCAGGGTGCTCAGCACCGGATTCCGCTTCTGCGGCATCGCCGACGACCGGCCGCGGCCCGCGGCGGCGGGCTCGACGACCTCGCCGATCTCCGTCCGCGTCAGCACCAGCACATCGGCGGCGAACTTGCCGAGCGCGCCCGCGGCCAGGGACAGTACGGCGCCGAGTTCGGCGACGGGGGTACGGACGGAGTGCCACGGCACCTCGGGGACGGCCAGCCCCAGCCGTCCGGCGACCAGCTCCACGAGCCGCAGTTCGGGATGGTCCCCGGCCGCCCCGGCCGCCCGCAGCTGGTCGTGGTAGGCGGCCAGGGTGCCCGCGGCGCCGCCCATCGACACCGGCAGGCCCCGGGCCAGCAGCGCGCCCACCCGGTCGTGGGCGTCGGAGGCCAGCGTCAGCCAGTTGGCCGCCCGCAGTCCGACGGTGGTCGGTACGGCGTGCTGGGTGAGGGTACGGGCGGCGGCCGGGGTGTCCCGGTATGTCCGGGCCGCCGCGGCCAGCGCCGTACGGATCCGGCCCAGATCGCCGTGGAGCAGCTCCAGGGCCCGCCGGGCGACGAGCATCGCCGCCGAGTCCAGGACGTCCTGACTGGTGGAGGCCGCGTGGACGTGCCGGGCGGCCTCCGGGTCGGCGGCGGCGACGAGTTCCGTGAGCCGTGATACGAAGAACACCACCGGATTGGCGGCCTCCCGCCCCCGCCGCGCCAGCGCCACCGGGTCGAGCCCGCCGCCCGCCCCGGCCGCCCGCACCGCGTCCCCCACCCCGCGCGGTACGGCCCCCAGTTCGGCCTGCGCGTCCGCGAGGGCGCCCTCGAACTCCACCATCGCCGCCAGCCAGGCCTCGTCCGAGGTCACCCCCTCCACCGGCGTCCCGGCCCATACGGGTGCCAGCAACCCCGCATCGACCCCGGCGCCCCGGCCCCCGGGCCGGGTGGGTTCACCGGCCGGACGGCCCTGGGCCCCGCTCAGGCGGCCGGGCGCCGGTGCGGGTGCCGCCGCAGGTGTTCCGGCGCCCCGGCCACCGGAGTTGTGGCCGGTGGGCTCACCGCCCGGACGGCGGGCTGCCGCCCTGGATGGTTCCGGTGCGGTTCCGGTCGTGAACTCTCCGGCGGTGGACGCGCGGGGCGCGTTCCCGGCCGGTATGGTTCCGCCCCCGGCCCGGTGGCCTGCCTGCGGCGCCGGGTGATCCGCCCGGCGGCCCGGACCGGGACCCGGGTCCCCGCCGCGGGAGCCCGCCGGGCGCTCCGGACCGGGGAGCCCATCGCCCCCGGGCGCCCCCGGGGCCCGTACCCCTTCCGGCGCGGAACGCGCCCCTCGCGCCGCCTCCCCGCTCATCGGCCCACCCCCACCGGCCGTGGCGGCCGGACCGCGCCGCAGGTCACCACCGCCGTCATCACCCGCGCCGACGGGCCCGCCGCGCGCGGCCCGCGGCCCGCCGACGCCACCGCCAGCCGGTCCGTACGGCCCCGCCACACCGCCCCGCCGGTCCCCCGGATCCCGCCGAGGGCGCACCGCGCCGAACCGGGCGGGCGGACCAGCCGCACCTCGCGGCCGCCGCGCGCCAGCCCCCGCCCCGATGCCTTGACCGCCGCCTCCAGCAGGGTCCAGGCCGAGAAGAACGCCTCCGGATCGTCCAGCCCGCCGAGCGCGGCCGCACCCGGATAGACCGTGCCCAGCACCCGGCCGCCCGCGCCCACGGGCCGTACCAGCTCCACGTCCACCCCCACCGGCCCGCCGTGCCGGACCGCGACCAGCAGCACCCCCGCCGACCGCGACCAGCTCACGTACCAGCCCGGATGCTCCGGCAGCACCGGCCGCCCGCCCGGCTCCGCCGCCAGCCGCACCCCCGCCGCGGTGCCCCCGAGCACCCCGGCCAGGGTGCGGCGGACCGCCGCCCGCGACCGTGTGTACACCGCCGCCGCCGCCGGATCCCGGAACCGGTCGGCCCGCTCCCGCTCCGGCCCCGACAGCACCGACCGCGCCGCCCGATCGTCCCCGCCCGCGCCCGGCGCGTACAGATCGATCAGCCGGCACTCCACCGCCGCCCGCGGCGGCCGGACAGCCGCGCTCATGACCCCGCCGTCCCGGTCAGCGCCCGCGCGCTGAAAACCCGCGGGGTCTCCGACGGCCGCGAACCCAGCAGATGCAGATCACCGAAAGCCGGCCGCATGGCCACCATCGCGACCGTCCGCTCCCGCCGGATGTTGCCGTTGCCCGGCACGAAGACCGGCGGCGCCGAGAGCAGCGCCAGATGGTCCCCCGGCAGCGCCGCCTCCGGCAGCGCGTCGAGCCGCAGCGAACACGCCTCCAGCCGCCGCAGCGACGAATTGCGGGCAAAGACGTTCAGCTTGTCGTACGGGATGAACTCCCGGTGCAGAAAGTGGTTCGTGTGCACGGTCCGCAGCGCACGGACCGTGTGCATCCGCCCGTCGAGGAACTCCGTACACGCCGCGCCTTGCGGATCGCAGAGCGTCAGCGAGCGCGAACTCGCCAGTTTCAGCCCCTCCAGCACCCCCAGTGCCTCGTCCACCGAGCCCGCACTGTCCAGGACATGACGGACCGCCAGATAGGGCGGCAGCCCCGGCCGCCACCGGCCGCCGAGGACCAGGTTGATACCGACGGCCAGACCGTCGCTGTTCATCCCCAGATAGCCGAGGAGCCCGCCGAAGCTGAGGACCAGCACCCGGCGCGAGGAGCCCGCCCGGTCGATGGACAGCAGCCGGCTCTGGTCGTCGAGATCGCCGCTGAGATCGACGGTCTGCGCCAGCACCGTATGCGGCCCGTTCGGATCGACCCGGGCATAGGTGGTGCAGTCGCCGCCCGGCCGCCGGATATCGCGGTAGCCGGTGATCTCCCGCCGCAGCTGGAGCAGCAGCGCCTGCTCATGGCTGATGCCCGCGCCCGCCGCCAGCCCCCGGATCTCCTCCGCCAGCTCCGGTACCGCGGTCTCGATCTCCCGGCGGAATTCCGTGATCAGCGGCCGGAGACCGGCCGTCGTCACCGGGGTGTCGAGGAGGTGGTTGATCCGGGCGAGCCCGTCGTCGAGGAACGCCCGCAGCCCGGCCGCCCGGGCGGCTCCGTGCTGCCGTCCCAGCTCGAAGGGGTCCCCGGCCAGCCGCAGCAGCGCGGCCGGGGCCCCGGCGCCGTCCCCGGCTGCCTCACCGCCGTCCGGCCCGCCCGTTCTCCCGGTTCTGTACGTGTCGTGCTGTCCGTGTCGGTGCATGGTCCGGCACACCCTTCCCGTCAGGGGCACTTGCGGAGCAGTACGCCGTGCCGGGCCCCCGGCACGCTGGACGCCAGCAGATACAGCCCGTCGTCCGCCGCCTCTCCCGCGGCGAGCAGATCGGCCAGATTGATCAGTGGATCGGCGGCGAAGCAGTGCCCGAGGCGCTCGATGTTCCCGGTGCGCATCCGGTCGGGGCCGAACCCGGCCTGCCGCTCCTTCATGGTGATCAGCGGCCGCACCAGATTGGCCGGCAGCAGTGCGGTGACCTTCTCCGGCGGGACGCCCGCCGCCCGCTCCAGCCGCTCGTTCACGGCGACCGAGAGCCGGGCGTCGATCCGGTCCAGCCGCCCCAGCACCTCCGGGTCCTGCGCGGACGCGGTGGCGAGCACCCTGAGCCGCTCCCGCTCCGGCCCCTGCTCGGCCGCCCCCACCAGACAGCTCGCCGCGCCATCGCTGAACAGGGCGAACTTCTCCAGCCGCAGGGACTCGTCGAGCACCCGGTCCGTGGTCACCACCAGCACCAGCCGATGGCTCCCGGACCGCACCAGGGCCTCCGCCACCCGCAGCCCGGCGAGCAGGTTGTTGCAGCGGTTGAGCGTCACCCCGCAGGTGAAGCCGGCCCGGACCAGCCCGAGACCGCGCAGGACCGACCCGACGAGCCCCGCGTGGTCGTCGACGCCCTCCGGGAACGAACTGCTGCACACGACCAGCCCGTCGACCGCCTCCGGATCCGCCCCGGCGGCGGCCAGGGTCGCGGTCCCGCTGGCGACGGCGAGTTCGGCGGTATCCCTGGAGGTACGGAAGAAGCTGCCCCAGCCCCAGATATCGGGCGCCATGGGGATGCCGTACCCGGCCACCCGTCCCGCGAGGTCCGGCACGGCCGTATAGGGCTCCTCGGTCTCGCCCAGCACATAGCGGGGCGCGAGCAGGAAGACCGGGGAAGACACCGGGGGAGTGCTCATCCGTCCTGGGGCTCCGTTCGGGATCGCCGTGCACGGGCAGAAGGAAGAAAAAGGGGGGAGGGGAGGGGACGGGACGGCCTGTCAGCCCCGCGGTTTCTGCACGGGGGGCGGTTCGGCCCGCAGGCGGACGACCGCGCGGGCCTCGCTCAGCACCTTCGTACCGCCGCAGGTGACCGTCAGGTCGATCCGGACCAGGCCGTCGCCGAGCCACCGCGCGACCCGCCCGCCGACCTCGACCAGGGCGCCCCCGGCGTCGTCGGGGACCGGCACCGGACGGCTGAACCGGGTGCGGTACTCGACGACCGCGCCCGGATCGCCCGTCCAGTCGGTGACCGCGCGGGCGGCGATCGCCATCGTCAGCATGCCGTGCGCGACGACATCGGGCAGTCCGGCCTCGCGGGCCACGCGCGGGTTCCAGTGGACCGGGTTGAAGTCCTCCGCGGCGCCCGCGTAGCGGACCAGATCGGACCGGGTGAGGGTGACCGTCAGCGTCGGCAGCTCCGTACCGTCTCCGTCCGCCGCCGGATCCACCGCAGAAGTCTTCGCCCCTGCTGTGCCTGCTGTCATGCGGGCTCACCTCCTTCCACGGCGCTCAGCGCCACGAACGTCATATGGGTGGTGACGACATGGCCCCCGTCGCCGTCGGCGAGATCCGCGCGGAGCGTCAGCACGTCCCGGCCGCGCAGCCGCTGCGCCCCGGTGATCTCCAGCACCGTCACCAGCCGGTCGCCCGCCAGGACCGGCCGGGTGTACTCGAAGCGCTGGTTGCCGTGGATCAGATACGTCGGGTCGAAGCCGATGTCCTCGTACCGGAAGACCTCCTCCATCGCGCGGGCGACCACGGCGAACGGGAAGGTCGGCGGGGCGGGCACCGCCGGATGGCCCAGGGCCCCGGCGGCTTCGGGATCGGTGTAGACGGGCGCCGGATCGCCCACCGCCCGTGCGAACCGGCGGATGGTCTCGGGCTCCACGGGATAGGGCGTGGCGGGCGGGTACGTCGTACCGACGCAGCCGGTGTCGAGTGGCATGTCGCTTCCTTCGGTCGAAGGCCCAGGGGGCACGGAACGCGGGAGCGGGGTACTTCACGGGCCGGTGCCGGGGCCCGGCCGGGGTTCCGGTGGTGTGTCGGTTCGTCTCGGTGTGTCGGTGTGTCGGTGTGTCGGTTCGTCGGTGCGTCGGCGAGTGGAGCGGCCCGGCGGACGCGGCGTCAGTCGTCCCAGTGCCGGACGACCCTCCGGCGTACGTCCTCCGGATACGCCTGCGCGAACGACGCGTGCCGCAGCCGCCCCTCGCCCCAGGCCGGCAGCAGCCCGTCCACCAGCACGCTCGGACCGCGCATCGCCGCCCGCTCCTCCGGCGAGAAGCAGGACATGAACGGCAGCACCCGGCTGTCCCAGAACTGCCGCCGGTCGCGCGGATGGAGCCGGGTCGCCAGCGCCCACAGCAGATCGCGGTCGTCGGCCGGGTCGATGTCGTCGTCCAGGACATAGGTGACGGGCAGCATCGCGCTGGGACCGCCGCCGTTGTGCATCACCTCACCGATCCGCCGGACGAACTCCGCACTGCCGGCGCCCGGCAGCACCGAGCGCCAGTTCTCCGGGACGGTCACCACCGCCCAGTGCATGGCCGCAGCGAACGGCACCCACACCGTTGTCACCGGCAGGCCCGCGGCCCGCAGCGCGTGCAGCACCTTCGCCGCCCGCCCGGTGCCGGTGACCGTGTGGTACTCGTCCGGCGGCCGGCCCTCCGCGACCAGTGGCCACACCGGTTCGTTCCGGTGGGTGACCGCCTCCACCGAGAAGACGGGCTGCTGCGAGGTGTGCGTGGAGGCGTATCCGGCGTACTCGCCGAACGGCCCCTCCAGACTGTCCCGGCCCACCGACAGATGCCCTTCGATCACCACCTCGGCACCGGCGGGCACCTCCAGATCGACCGTCTCGCAGCGCACCAGCTCCAGCGGCTCCCCGAGCAGCGCGCCGATATAGCCGGCCTCGTCGACCCGTTCGGGCAGCGGGATCCCGCCGACGAAGGGGATCGCCGGGGCGCCGCCCTGCACCAGCGCGTACGGCATCGGCTCGCCGCGCTCCACCCACTGCTCCCACACCAGCCCCAGATGCTGCGGCGGGACGACCAGACCGGTCATCCGCCGCCCGTCGAGGCGCATGATGCGGGTGATGGACCAGTTGGTCCAGGAGCCGTCCGGAGTCTTCGCGATCACGACGCCCCAGGTGTTGAGGTAGTCGCCGCCGTCCTCCTCGTGGATCCGGGGGATCGCGAACCGGTCGAGCGTCGCGTCCGCGCCCAGCAGGACGTTCTCCTTGCAGGGCGCCTGCTCCCGGGGCACGGTCACCGGCGGCACCGGCGGCGCGTCCCGGGTCCGTACGAGATGGTCCACCAGCTCCGCCGCGCCCGTATCGGCGGGCAGCCCCACCGACAGGGCGATCCGGGCCAGCGGCAGATCGGGCCGGGAGCCGACCCCGGCGGGGGCGCCGAACAGCCGCATCCCGATCCGGTCCTCCGCGACGGAGGTGAACAGCGGCGCGGGGGAGCGCAGTTCGTAGGAGCGGCGGGTGATCGCCGCGGCTTCGAGATCGGCGCTGACGGTCCGGTCGACGGTCCGCAGATCGCCGAGTGCGTCGAGGGCGTCGAGATACGCCCGGAGATCGGTGAGGTGCTTCATGACGCCCCTCCAGGGGTCGCGGCGAACGGCCGGACGAACGGCCCGGTCTCCGGTCCGGCCGGACGGGCCCCGGGCATGCCCTGCCAGCGGCGGGCCCGGTGCGATGCGATACCGAACTGGTCGAGGACGCGGGCGACCAGATGGTCGACCATGTCGTCCACCGACGACGGGCGGTTGTAGAAGGTCAGCACCGGCGGCATGACCACCACGCCCATCCGGGACAGGGTCAGCAGATGGTCGAGGTGGATCTCGCCGAGCGGGGTCTCCCGGGGCACCAGGACGAGCCTGCGCCGCTCCTTGAGGGTGACGTCGGCGGCGCGGGTGATCAGACCGTCGGCGTAGCCGGTCCTGATGGACGCCAGGGTCTTCATGCTGCACGGCATGACGACCATGCCGTCGGTGCGGAAGGAGCCGGAGGAGATCGCGGCGCCCTGGTCCTCGGGGGAGTAGGCGACATCGGCGAGCGCGGCCACGTCACGGGCGGTCAGGTCGCTCTCCGTCTTCAGCGTCGCCCGCGCCCAGCGGCTCATCACCAGATGGGTCTCGACACCGTCGTGCTGCCGCAACTCCTCCAGCAGCCGGATGCCGAGGACCACCCCGGTGGCCCCGGTCAGCGCCACGACCAGACGCCGGGGCCCGGCCGCCCCGGCGTCGGGCGCCGGAGTCCGGCTGCGGTTCCGTTCGGCCGGCATCACACGGCTCCTCTCACCTTGCGTGGTGGTCGGTGGTCTCGGGCCCGGTACGCGGCAGTCCCTGCCGTCCACCGCGGCCGCCGTCAGTCCGGGGCCCGCAGACAGGCGCGGAAGCGGCAGGATGCGGCGCCCTCGCGCATACAGGCCACGACCTCGTCGTCCGCGGTGACGCCGATGCCCTCGAACCAGCCCGCGCGCAGATCGAGACAGGGGCAGTCGTAGCCCTCCAGGGAGCGGCTCGCGGCCAGCATCTTCAGCGCGAAGTGTTCGCTGACCTCGGTCTCCCAGACGCCGTCGGCCTCGTCGAACTCGGTGGCGTCCAGCCGGACCATGGCCCGGGTGAACATCAGCCCGGCCAGCTCCTGGAGGACGGCGGCCACTTCACGCGGCCCGCTGCCGGGCGGGGTGGGCTTGCGGCGGCTGTAGAGGGTGGCGACCCGGCGGGCCACGAACCGCATCACCTCGGCGTTCAGCTCGTTGGCTGCCTCCTGGCCGAACCGGGTCTTCACCGCCTGGTACCAGCGGGCGTCGTGCAGCCACCACGACCTGCGCAGCAGCGCGATCTCGGAGGAGAGCGGGAACTCCACGGCACGCTCCCTCATTCCGCCACCCCTTCCGGCCGTGCCACGACGGATCCCGCCGGGCCCCCGGCCACGGCGGCGCCCCGGACCAGCAGGGCCTCCGCGCTGTCGGGTTCGCCTTCGCCGACGCCCAGTTCGACCAGGACCACCAGTACGTCCCGGGCGCTGCCGTCCTCGGCCAGCAGCCCCGCCAGCTCCAGCCCCTCGGCCCAGGGGTCCCCGGCCGGGCTGATGCAGATCACCGGCCCGCCGAGACCCCAGCGGGCCGACACCACCCCCAGTACGGCGCTGGGCACCGACTGGTAGAAGAGCAGCGGCGACGCCTTGGTGCCCCGGTCGACGGAGCCGGTGACCGCGGTCTCGGTGGCCATATCGCCCAGCCGGGAGACCAGCACCAGACCGGTGTCCCGGCCGTCTTCGGGGGGTGCGGGCGCGGTGCCGTGGAAGGCGGTGAGACAGCGGTCGGCGACATGGGCGAAGAGGGGGCCGAAGGGGGAGGCGGTGAAGCCGGGCAGGTTCGGCGGGCCGCCGGGGCGTGCGGCCGGATCCCAGCCCGCCCGGGCCAGCACGGTCAGACCCGCGGCCGTAGCGGCGCCGGTCATGGCAGTGGTCGTGGCGGCGGTGGCGGCGCTGGTCATGGTGCGCTCACCACCAGCGCCGTGTTCGCCCCGCCGAAGGCGGAGTTGAGGCTGACGGCATGGCGGACCTCCCGCTCGGTCGGGGTGTCGAGGACGAGGTCGAGCCGGCAGTCCGGGTCGGGCCCCAGATAGCCGGAGTTCACCGGCAGCAGACCGGTCCCGACGGTCAGGACGGTGATGACGAGTTCGACCATTCCGGCGGCCTGGAGGGCGTGCCCGGTCAGCGATTTGGTCGAACTCACCGGGATCCGCTCCGCCAGCTCGCCGAACACCCGGTGCATTCCGGCGGTCTCGGCCGAGTCGTTGTACGGGGTCCCGGTGCCGTGCGCGTTGACGTAGTCGAGGTCACCGGGGCCGAGCCCGGCCCGGCGCAGCGCCAGCTCGATGGAGCGGGCCATGCCCAGGCCCTGCGGATGCGGCTGGCACACATGGTGGGCGTCGCCCGCCATGCCCCAGCCGGAGAGCCGGGCCAGCGGGCGCATCCCGTCGCGGCTGCCGGCCGCCTCCAGCACCACCACGCCCGCGCCGTCACCCAGCAGCAGGCCCTTGCGCCCGGCGCTGAAGGGCCGCAGCCGGCCGTCGGCCGCCAGAGCCCGGCCCGCGTCGAAGGTGGTGAAGGATTCGGCGTCGACCAGATGCCCCGCCGCGACGGCCACCCGGTCCCGGCGGCCGGTCGCGATCAGCACGGCGGCTTCGGCCACCGCCGCGCCCGCCGCGACACAGGCGTTGATGTACGTCCGGCCCGGCGCTTCGAAACCGCACTCCTGCGCCAGCCATCGCGCGGTATCGCCGATGGGCCGTTCGCGCTGCTCGGCGCGGGGCAGCCGGGAGACGGCGGGGTCGGCGTGCCGGGCGGCGAGCAGCAGGGTCTCCGCGCGTTCGGCGGGGGAGAGCCCGGCCTGTTTGCACGCCTCCTCGGCCAGGGTCTTCAGCTCGGTGTCCAGGTCGAGGTCGGCCGGGCCCTGGGCGGCGATGCCCACCCGGTAGCGGTCGGTGTCGAACCGGGTCACGGGGGCGAACGCGGGGACGCCGGAGCGGATCCCCTCGCGCAGGGCGTCGACGCCGTGCCCGTATCCCGTGGTCACCGCCATCCCGGTGAGGACGACGGGCCGCGGGGTGCGGGCCGCCGCTTCGGTGGTGGTGGTCATCCGTCGCCTCCCAGCGTCGGTACGGAGCGGAGGTCGTCCCGGCGGGCCGGGGCGGGCCGGGGACCGCCCCCGACCCGGATCTCTGAATTCCAGGTGCTGCCCGGCCCGGTCGGCGGATTCCGGTCAGGCCACCGGAGCGGAGAATTCCGGCACCCGGTGCCCCGGCCTCGCCGATGCGGCGCGCGGTGGCGGCCGTTCCTTCCCGGCCCGGGATTCCCGGCTGTTCCGTATCCCTGTGCGGGCCCGTCCCCGACTCCGTACCGGCGTTCGGCAGAGCTGCCGTCCAAGGTTCCGTTCAGGGTTCCGTCGGTGGTTACGGTGCTGCCCCGGTATCCGGCCCCGGCCGGATATTCCCCGGGATTTCCCGGCCCCTCCACGTCAGTGCCCCATTCCCATACCGCCGTCCACCGGGACGACCGCGCCCGTGATGTACGAGGCCCCGGGCGAGGCCAGGAACTCCACGGCGGCGGCGATCTCGTCGGGGGCGGCCATCCGCCCCAGCGGTATCTGTCCGACGATCCGTTCGCGCTGGGGGGCGCTGAGCGCCTCGGCCATCGCGGTGTCGGTGAGCCCCGGCGCCACCACATTGGCGGTCACCCCGCGCGGCGCCAACTCCCGGGCGAGCGAGCGGGCCAGTCCGATCAGCCCCGCCTTGGACGCCGCGTAGTTCACCTGGCCCGCGACCCCGCTCAGCCCCGCCGTCGACGAGATGATCACGATCCGGCCCGACCGGGCCTGCACCATCTGCCGGGCGGCCCGCCTGACCACGCGGAAGGTACCCGTCAGATTGGTGTCGAGCACCGCCTCGAAGTCCTCGTCGGACATCCGGATCAGCAGCCCGTCCCGGACGATCCCGGCATTGGCCACCAGCACCTCGACCGGCCCGTGCGCGGCCTCCGCCTTGGCGAACGCCTCGTCGACGGAGGCCGGGTCCAGCACATCGCAGGCCACACCGAGCAGCCCCTCCTCGGGCGACCGGCCCGACCGGCAGGCCACCGCCACCCGGTCGCCCGCCGCGCCGAGCCTGCGGGCCACGGCCAGACCGATTCCCCGGTTTCCTCCGGTGACGAGGACAGAACGGCTCATGAAGAAACTCCAGCCCGGTCGGTGGTCGCGGAAAATGACATCGTGCCGCCCATTCCGAACCGGGTTCCGCAGGAAGACGACAATGGTTCAGTCCACCGAAGGCGGACCCCGGGGGTTTGCCGGAGCGGGCACATAAAGTTTTGGCCCATGCTTTCCGGTTATGCCATATGGCATGGTGTGCCTCGGCTGTGCCTCGCTTTTCGGCCACCGGCGCGCAGCACACCGGGAGCACACGGTTTTCCGCCACCGGCGGCCGGACCCCGCACCTGCTCGTGGCCCCGGACCCGCACGGGCTCGTGGCCCGGGCTCCGGACCCGTACCCGCCTGCGAACCCGGACCGCACCGCTCGCGAACCCGGACCGGCCCCGGACCTGTATCCGCCCCCGGACGCCCTGCGGCCGCCCGGCACCGTCCCCTGTGCCGGGCGGCCGCAGGCCGTACTGCTACCGGGAAGACCACCGGAAGACCCGCCTCGGTCTCCCGCTCCCCGGACTTCGTTCGTCTCACCGGGCGGGCCTCGACTTCCCGCACCTTCCCGGGTCCCGCCGGACCGTTCCGGCGGACCGCGCTCCCGCTCCGGGGGCGCCGCACGGCGCAGCCGTACCGCCCCCGCCGCGGCTCAGCGCCGCTCGTGACGGGCGGCCCGCAGCGCGGCCCGGATCCGCTCCGCCGCGGCTGCCTGCACCCCGCCCAGCAGCGCCGACGCCTTCGCCTCCGACTCCGCACCGGCCACCGGATCGCCGAGGGCCAACTGTGCCTCGGCCGCCCGCAGCAGATACATCGCCCGGACCATCGGCGGCAGGTTCAGCCCCGGGCCCCGGCGGCTGAAGAGCGGATCGAAGTGCAGCAGCGCCCGGTCCGGCTGATCCATGTCCAGCAGCGACACCGCGTCGATGCAGCTCAGCCAGGACTCGGAGCGCAGCGGCAGGATCGGCAGCCCCGCCGCCGAAGTGGTGCAGAGCGCCCGGCGCCCCGCCGCTATCGCCCGGACCCGGGCCGTCTCGTCCCCGCGCTGGGCGTGGATCCGGGCGGTCTGGGCGTACAGCAGTGCGTGGAGCGCGGGGTCGGCCGTCCCGTTCGTATGGCGGTCGAGCAGCTCCCGTACCGCCGCCAGCAGTTCGGCGGCCTCCTCGTGCATCTCCAGGTCGAGGTACTGGCCCACGTGCATGGTGAGCACGGCGGCGGCCACCTCGGGGTCGGCGGCCGCCGTGGCGCACCGCAGCGCGGCGACGTAGAACCGCTGGGCGTTGACGTGCTCGCCCTGCAGCCGGGCGATGAAACCGCAGACCGACAGCCCCTCGGCGGCCAGGACCAGGACCTCACGGCCGGTGTGCAGTGCCTCGGGGGAAGCGAGGAAGTGGTCCGCGAGATGCCGCAGTTCCAGCTCCGTCGCGGGGGCCAGCCAGCTCGCCGAGAACTTGGCCGCGAACTGGTGCAGCGTCCGCAGCCGGGTGCAGGCCTCCAGCAGGGAGCCCGGTTCGGCGCTCTCCGCCTCGGCGGGCGGCATCCGGCCCACGACCCCGCGCGGCGCGACGGTCGGGGCCAGCGACACCTCCTCGCTCACCGCGTCCAGCCAGTTCTTCACCAGCGACCGGGCGGCCCACCCGGTGGCCAGCAGATACTCCTGCTGAAGCTGTTTGCGGCCGGCGACCGCATCGAGAATGGCCTCGGGGACCGCGGCACGGGTCCACGGTAATTCGAGCTGCCGGGTGTCGCCGTTGGCCAGATGCAGCCAGTCGGGCCAGTCGAGCCTGAGGACCTCCTCCTGCGGGACGGCGTGGATATGCGCGATGGCCAGCTGCGCGGTGCGCTCCGGCACTGCTCGCCCGGCCTCCCAGCGGGAGACCTTCTCACGGCGCGCGGCCATCTGGCCGAAGCCCAGTTCGGCATGGGTGGTGGCAATCAGCTGTGCGTACTCGCCGTGCGTATAACCGGCCTTGGTCCGCAACGCGGCCAGGGGATGGCGGTTGCGCCCGGTGGAACCGGGGAAGCCGGGAAAGGGGGATAGGGCGTTCCAGGTATCGCTGCGCATGAACGTGGTGCCTCTCGGTCGAGTGCTTCCTGTGCTGGACCGGGTGGTTGGCCGGGTCGGGACAGAGCCCTCCTGCGCCCTCGGAGCCCGAGGGGCGGAGGCCGTGCTCCCAAGCAGGTGGACGAGAGCCCGCGGGGGGAAGACGCCGTACGCGGCGACCGCGGCGGCCGGACCGGCGAGTACCGGGGCGGGACTGCCCCTCCACTCCTCCCGGGTCCGCCGGGTGCGGCCGTACGACGGCAGCGCAAACCCTGGGCGCTTCAACAGGTCTGACACCGGGACCCGTGAAACACCGGACCACCTGCCCGGAGGCGGTGGTCCACGGCACGAACGGCTCTCGAAGGGCGGGCGCCCGGCCGCGCGCCGGTCCGGCCTCCGCCGCCCCGGCGCCCCGCCGCCCGACGGCGCTCCGTCAGCGTCGTACGGTGGGGGAGCGCCATGCGGCAGAGCGGGCACAACCGTCCCCTTCATGACACAAGAAACATATTGGGTCCTTGGGAAAAGTCCAGCGGTCCGGCATCTGTACCGCCTCCCTTACCCACTGGTAGCGTCCGCAAGCGGCTGGTAGCGTCCGAGCCCGCCGGACCCGGTTCTTCCGATGCGTCTCAGCCGACACCACAGCGTCGCCGAGAAGGAGGAAGAACCGTGCGCGAGTTCACCGTTCCGGCCCTGTACGACGTGCCGTCGGACGGCAATCTGACGGCCATCGCGATCCGGAACGCCACCGACTACCCGGACCGTGCCGTCCTCGCCCGCAAGGAGCACGGCCACTGGCGCGACATCACGGCCACCGCCTTCCTGGCCGAGGCCAAGGCGGTGGCCAAGGGCCTGATCGCCGCCGGGGTGCAGCCCGGGGACCGGATCGCCCTGATGTCCCGCACCCGCTACGAATGGACCCTCTTCGACTTCGCGATCTGGTTCGCCGGAGGCGTCTCCGTACCCGTCTACGAGACCTCGTCCGCCGAACAGGTCGAGTGGGTGACCGGGGACTCCGGCGCCGTCGCCTGCATCGTCGAGACCGCGGAGCACCAGGCCGTGGTCGAGGGCGTACGGGAACGGCTCCCGCTGCTGAAGCACCTCTGGCGGATCGACGCCGGCGCGGTCGCCGAACTGACCGGGTCGGGCGCCGGCATCACCGACGAACTGGTCGACGAACGGGCCGCCGTCGCGGACGCCGACTCCCTCGCCACCATCGTCTACACCTCCGGCACCACCGGCCGCCCCAAGGGCTGCGAGCTGACCCACCGCAACTTCCTCGCCGAGTGCGGGAACATCATCGGCCGCAATCCGGAGATGTTCTCCGCCGACGCCTCCGTCCTCCTCTTCCTCCCGCAGGCCCATGTCCTGGGCCGGGTCGTCGAGATCGGCGCGCTGATGGGCGCGGTCAGACTGGGCCACGTCAGCGACCTCAAGGACGTCTCCGCCGAGCTGGCCGCCTTCCGGCCCAGCTACCTCCTCGGCGTCCCGAGGGTCTTCGAGAAGGTCTACAACTCCGCCCGCGCCCAGGCCAGGGCGGCCGGCAAGGGCAAGATCTTCGACAAGGCCGTCGACACCGCCATCGCCCACAGCCGCGCCCAGGACGATCCGTCCGGCCCCGGCCTCGGTCTGCGCCTGCGCTACGCGCTCTTCGACAAGCTGGTGTACGGGAAGCTGCGCGCCGCCCTCGGCGGCCGCGCCCGCTACGCCATCTCCGGCGGCGCCGCCCTCGGCGAGCGCCTCGGCCACTTCTACCGCGGCCTCGGCATCCTCGTCCTGGAGGGCTACGGACTCGCCGAATCCTGCGCGGCCACCACCCTCAACCCGCTCGACCGGCAGAAGATCGGCACGGTCGGCCAGCCGATCCCCGGCACCGGGGCGAAAATCGCGGAGGACGGCGAGATCCTCCTCAAGGGCGAGCACATCTTCGCCGGCTACTGGAACAACCCCGAGGCCACCGCCGCCGTCATGTCCGGCGACTGGTTCCACACCGGCGATATCGGCACCCTCGACGCCGACGGCTACCTCCGGATCACCGGCCGGAAGAAGGAGATCATCGTCACCGCCGGCGGCAAGAACGTCGCCCCCGCCGTCATCGAGGACCGGATCCGGGCCCATGCCCTGGTCGCCGAGTGCATGGTGGTCGGCGAGGGCAAGCCGTTCGTCGGCGTGCTGGTCACCATCGACGAGGAGTTCCTGCCGCGCTGGGCCGCCCAGAACGGCAAACCGGACGGGATCACCGCGGCCGAACTGCGCGACGACCCGGTGCTGCTCGCCGAGATCCAGCAGGCCGTCGACGACGGGAACGCCGCCGTCTCCAAGGCCGAGTCGGTCCGCAAGTTCAGGATCCTCGAATCCCAGTTCACCGAGGCGTCGGGGCATCTCACGCCGTCGCTGAAGCTGAAGCGCACCGTCGTCCTGCGGGACTACGCCAAGGAGATCGACGCGATCTACGGCGACTGAACGCTCCCGGCGCCGGTCACGCACGGGCCGGTCACAGCCGTACGACGGCGGAGCCCCCGGCGGATCCTGCGATCCGCCGGGGGCTCCGGCCGTATGTCCCGCACCCGGTCCGTCAGTGCGTCAGTGCACGCCGCCCATGAGCGCCTTGACCTTCCGGCGGTACATGAAGACGCCCGCACCGGCCAGGAGGGCCAGCGCGCCCTGGCTGGCGAACCACGCCTCCGTACCCGTCGGCGCCCCGACGAGCTGGAGGAGCGCGATGACCGAGCTGCCCGCGGTGACCGCGAGGAACCAGACGCCCATCATCTGGGAGGAGTACTTCTCCGGCGCCAGCTTCGTCGTCAGCGACAGGCCGACCGGGGAGAGGCACAGCTCGCCGACGGTCTGCATGAAGTACACCGAGACCAGCCACATCGGGGAGACCTTGGTCTCGCCCGAGGCCACGCCCTGGGCCAGCATCATCACGAAGAACGAGCCGCCGATCAGCAGCAGCGCGGTGGCGAACTTCGACGCGGTGCTGGGCTCCTTGTTACGGCGGCTCAGCCACACCCACAGCATGGCGAAGAGCGGGGCCATCGCCATCACGAAGAGCGGGTTCAGCGACTGGAACGCGCTCTCGGCGAAGTCGAAGCCGAAGATCGAGGTCTCGGTGTCGTTCTTGGCGAACAGGGTGAGGACCGAACCGCCCTGGTCGTAGATCGCCCAGAACACGGCGGCGGCGACGAAGAACCAGATGTAGCCGGTCATCCGGCCCTGCTCGACCTGCGTCAGGTCCTTGTCGCGGCGGATCCGGAACAGGTACCAGGCCGGCAGCAGCAGACCGAGGACGGTCAGCGGCCACAGCACCCAGTCGATGTGGAAGTTGCCCGACAGGCCCACGACGGCGTACGCGGCGGCGGCCACGCCCAGCCAGATCAGGCCCTTCTTGACCAGCGCGGTCCGCTCGGAGGCGGGCAGCGGGTTCGGGACCCGGGTGGACTCCTCGTTGAGGTGGCGGTAGCCCAGGAAGAAGAAGAGCAGACCGATCGCCATACCGACACCGGCCAGCGCGAAGCCGAGGTGCCAGTTCACCTTCTGGCCGATCGCGCCGATCGTCAGCGGCGCGACGAAGGCACCGAGGTTGATGCCCATGTAGAAGATCGTGAAGCCACTGTCACGGCGCGAGTCGTTCTTGTCCGGGTACAGATGGCCGACCATCGTGGAGATATTGGCCTTGAGCACACCGGAACCGGCCGCGATGAACGCCAGACCCAGGAAGAACGAGAACTGCGCGGGAACGGCCAGCAGGAAGTGACCGGCCATGATCACGATACCGGCGATCGCCACCGCCTTGCGGGCGCCCCAGACCCGGTCGCCCAGCCAGCCGCCGGGGAGGGCGAGCAGATACACCATGGCGTTGTACACGGAGTAGATCGCGACCGCGGTCGCGTCCTTCATGCCGAGTCCGCCGTCGGCCACCTCGGTGGCCAGGTAGAGCACGAGCAGCGCCCGCATGCCGTAGAAGCTGTAACGCTCCCACATCTCGGTCATAAAGAGATTGGCCAGGCCACGAGGGTGGCCGAGGAAGGTCTTCTCGGTCTCGGCAGAGCCGGCCGGAGCCTTCGTCAGGCTTGACGCCATGGTCGTTCCTTGCGTTCGGGACGCGCCGCGGGGTCCGCGGGAATGCGCCCGGTGGGGGGTGACCGGCACCGGTGGGAGAGCGTCCCGCCCCACGCCCGAGGGGTTCGCATCCGGCGTGGGGGCCGAAGGCGGGGACGTGTCCGCACCGGGATCCACACCCCGGTCGCGTCATTGCGCTCGGGGCCCGGTCCACAGGTCATTCACTGTCGTCGGACCGGTGTCCCGGTCCTCACACACAGAGAGACCCCTGGGCTGCTGCTCGGCAGGCCAAAGGTCTCCGCATAGTGCTACAGGCGTACTCGACACCATACGACATGACACCTGCCCATAAGGAAGGATTTGAGAGATGGATCACAGGAAAAGCAGGTACGTGATCACCGATTCGAAGGTTGTCTCCGGCCTCGCACCTATGACCCGCAGGGAGTGTGGATCACGCTCCTCTGCGTCCCCCTTGCGGACTACCATCGCCCCATGACGCGTGTACTGCTCGCAGAGGACGACGCATCCATCTCGGAGCCCCTGGCGCGCGCGCTGCGCCGCGAGGGGTACGAGGTCGAGGTGCGCGAGGACGGTCCGGCCGCGCTCGACGCGGGTCTCGCGGGCGGCGTGGACCTGGTCGTTCTCGACCTGGGCCTGCCCGGTATGGACGGTCTGGAGGTCGCCCGCCGGCTGCGGGCCGAGGGCCACACGGTGCCCATCCTGGTACTGACCGCGCGCGCCGACGAGGTCGACACCGTCGTCGGCCTCGACGCGGGCGCCGACGACTACGTCACCAAGCCCTTCCGCCTCGCCGAGCTGCTCGCCCGGGTCCGGGCCCTGCTCCGCCGCGGCGCCACGGAACCGGTGCCCGCGCCCGCGACCCACGGCGTCCGGATCGACGTCGAGTCCCATCGCGCCTGGATGGGCGAGGAGGAGCTTCAGCTCACGGCCAAGGAGTTCGACCTCCTCCGGGTCCTGGTCCGCGACGCGGGCCGGGTGGTCACCCGCGACCAGCTGATGCGCGAGGTCTGGGACACCACATGGTGGTCGTCCACCAAGACCCTGGACATGCACATCTCGTGGCTCCGCAAGAAACTGGGCGACGACGCGGCGAACCCGCGCTATATCGCGACGGTCCGCGGCGTGGGCTTCCGCTTCGAGAAGAACTGACCTGTCCCCCGGGCCCGTGACGGGGGCGGCGAGCGCCGGGCCGGGACCGGCCCGCTGCCGACGACCGCCCGCCGGGGGTTGCTCGCGCGGGCAAGCGCCGGGCCGGGACCGGCCCGCCGCTGGGTGCTCGCGCAGTTCTCCCCCTGCGCCTGGCGGCGTGGGTGGTGCCCCCACCCCTGCGCTTGGCGGCGTGGGTGGTGCCCCCACCCCTGCGCTTGGCGGCGTGGGTGGTGCCCCCACCCCTGCGCTTGGCGGCGTGGGTGGTGCCCCCTCAGGGGCGCTGGGGGTCCCCCATTGCCGAAGGCATAGGGGGCGGAACTGCGCGAGCAATCCATGGCCGCGGTCGGCCTTCAGCATGGCCTCGGCCGGGCTTTGGCCGCCCTGCGCCGCCAGGTGCGAGCGGCGGGGGCGCCTCCCGCGTCGCCGGGCCGGGTGCGCGAGCACCCCCCGCGGCGGTCGGCCGGCGATCAACGGCCCCGGCCGGACGCGCCCCCGTCGGCCAGGCTCCCGCGCCCCCGCCCCGGCCAGGCTCCCGCGCCCGCGGCTCCGTCCCGCCCCGCACCCCCAAGCCCCCCACCTCCCACCCCTCGGAGGGATAGGGTCTCGGGGGCCCGGCCCTTGAATCACCGACCTGCCCGGAGGGCACCGTGCGTCGACGACTGATCAACTCGACCCTCGCCGTCGTCCTCGTCGTCATCGCCGTCTTCGGCGTCTCCCTCGTCCTCGTCGAGACCCGCACCATCACCTCCACCGCCGAGGAGTCCGTCGAGGCCGAAGCGGTCCAACTCGTCAGCTTCCTCGACAGCAAGCTCGTCGAGGAGCACGAGCAGCCGATCACGCCCGAGATCGTCGAGGAGGAGAGCCGTATCGACCGGTACGCGGTGATCAAGCTCTCCGGCCGGGCCCCCTTCGCCGTGGGCAAGAAGCCGACCGGCCGGGTGATCCGTGCCGAGGTGTCGGGCGAGCACGGCCAGACCGTCACCGTCGAGGAGCCGTACTCCGCGGTCTACGAGGAGGTCGGCCGTACCCTCCTGATCACCGGCGCCGTCGCGATGCTCGCCGTGGTGGCCGCCGTCGTGCTCGCCGTACGCCAGGCGGACCGGCTCGCTTCCCCGCTGACGGATCTCGCGGAGACCGCCGAACGGCTCGGCTCGGGTGACCCCCGCCCCCGCCACCGGCGGTACGGCGTTCCCGAGCTGGACCGGGTGGCCGATGTGCTGGACTCCAGTGCCGTACGGATCGCCCGGATGCTGACCGCCGAGCGCCGGCTCGCCGCGGACGCCTCCCATCAGCTCCGGACCCCCCTGACCGCGCTGTCGATGCGGCTGGAGGAGATCTCCGCGACCGACGATCCGGATACCGTGAAGGAGGAGGCGAGCATCGCGCTGACGCAGGTCGAGCGGCTGACGGACGTCGTGGAGCGACTGCTGACCAATGCCCGGGATCCGCGGGAGGGCTCCGCGCTCGCCTTCGACCTCGACGAGGTCGTCAAGCAGCAGCTCGAAGAGTGGCGCCCGGCCTACCGCAGCGCCGGGCGCGCCGTGGTCCGCTCGGGCCGCCAGGGCATGCGTGCGGTCGGTACCCCGGGCGCGGTCGCGCAGGTGCTGGCCGCGCTCATCGAGAATTCCCTCATGCACGGCGGCGGTACGGTCGCGATCCGTACCCGGGTGGTCGGAAACCAGGCCGTGATCGAAGTGACCGACGAAGGCCCGGGGGTGCCCGCCGATCTGGGCGCAAGGATCTTCGAGCGGACGATCAGCGGCCGGAACTCGACGGGCATCGGCCTGGCCGTGGCGCGGGATCTCGCGGAGGCGGACGGCGGCCGGCTGGAGCTGCTCCAGCAGCATCCGCCGGTCTTCGCCCTCTTCCTGAGCCGGGTGGCGCGCAAGCAGGAGGAAGAGCCGCCGACGGTCCGCTGAGCACCCCGGACCCCGCCTCCGCGCGGACGCCGCCCGTCAGCGCCGCGGTGCCAGCCGGTCCGCCGAGGGCCGTCCCGGCGCGGCGGACCG
This sequence comes from Streptomyces sp. NPDC094448, assembly GCF_044763775.1. NCBI lineage: Bacteria > Bacillati > Actinomycetota > Actinomycetes > Kitasatosporales > Streptomycetaceae > Streptomyces > Streptomyces sp. NPDC094448. Next base: position 185,928 of record NZ_JBIWGU010000013.1, read on the forward strand.
TACGTCCGGAGGCGTCGCCGGTACCGCACCCGCACCCGCAGACGCCTGCGCCGCTTCCTCCGCGGCCGTCGCCACCGCTTCCTCCGCCACCGCGACCGGCTCCGGCTGGTGCCGGAAGACCCACGTCCGGTACGACCAGAAGCGGAACATCGTCGCGACCCCGATGCCGAAGAACTTGAAGAAGTTGCTCTGGAGCGGCCCGTCCCAGTCGAAGCCGTACGTCGCCGCGTAGAGGATGCCGTTCTCGATGACCAGGCCGATCACGCTGAACAGCAGAAAGAGGGAGAGTTCCCGGGTCCGCCCGGTCTTGTCGCGGTCCCGGTACGTGAAGTAGCGGAAGCCCACGTAGTTGAAGGCGATCGCGACCACCGTGGCGATGATCGACGCCCGCACCACCGGGATCTCGGTGGTCTGCCTGACGAGGTTGAAGACCGCGAGGTTGACCAGGACCCCGAGGCCCCCGACCGCCCCGAATTTGGCGACCTCGCGCACCAGTTGGTGCAGCTGCCCACGCAACGCTCCGCCGCGTTCACCCATAGTGAGAGCTCAGTCCCGTCTCGTTGACAGCGTCATTTCAATCATGCTAACCAGCGGTCGTGCCGCAGGCCCGGGGACATCGCCGTCGATGGACCCGACCCGTGGGCAAGAAGATACAGAAGAGGTTGCCGAGCGGTGGAAACAAGCCACAAAACGATCAACACTGATCAAAGCGGATATCACGCTCCGTACACCCCGGTTCCGCCGCCGCCCGCCCCCGATACCCTGTGAGGGTGACGTTCCCGGTAGTCGGCATGGTCGGCGGCGGTCAGCTCGCCCGTATGACCCACGAGGCGGGCATCCCCCTCGGTATCCGTTTCAAGCTCCTCAGTGACACTCCGCAGGATTCGGCGGCACAGGTGGTGGGCGATGTCGTGATAGGCGACTATCGCGATCTCGCCACCCTCCGCGCGTTCGCCCGCGGCTGCGACGTGATCACCTTTGATCACGAGCATGTCCCGGTCGAGCATCTGCGCGCCCTGGAGGCGGACGGCATCCCCGTCCGCCCGGGGCCCGACGCGCTCGTCCACGCCCAGGACAAGGGTGTGATGCGGGCCCGCCTGGCCGAACTGGGCGTGCCCTGTCCCCGTAACCGCATCGTCGCCGACCCGGCGGACGTGACGGCCTTCGCGGCCGAGGGCGACGGCTATCCCGTGATCCTCAAGACCGTCCGCGGCGGCTACGACGGCAAGGGTGTCTGGGTGGTCCGCTCGGAGGCGGACGCGGCCCAGCCGTTCGCCGCCGGGGTCCCCGTACTCGCGGAGGAGAAGGTCGACTTCGTCCGCGAGCTGGCGGCGAACGTGGTGCGCTCCCCGCACGGCCAGGCCGTCGCCTACCCCGTCGTGGAGTCCACCCAGGTCGACGGCGTCTGCGATACGGTCGTCGCGCCCGCGCCCGGCCTCGGTGAGACCCTCGCGGGCGAGGCCCAGCAGCTCGCCCTGCGGATCGCCGCCGAACTCGGCGTCGTCGGCCATCTCGCGGTCGAGCTGTTCGAGACCGCCGACGGCCGGGTCCTCGTCAACGAGCTGGCCATGCGGCCCCACAACTCCGGCCACTGGACCCAGGACGGCGCGGTCACGTCCCAGTTCGCCAACCATGTCCGGGCCGTGCTCGACCTGCCGCTGGGCGACCCCCGCCCCCGCGCGCGGTGGACCGTGATGTGCAATGTGCTGGGCGGCGACTACCCGGACATGTACCAGGCGTATCTGCACTGCATGGCCCGCGACCCGCAGCTCAAGATCCATATGTACGGCAAGGACGTCAAGCCCGGCCGGAAGGTGGGGCACGTCAACACCTACGGTGACGATCTCGCGGACGTCCGCGAACGCGCCCGCCACGCCGCCGACTACCTCAGAGGAACGATCACCGAATGAGCAGCACCACCCCGCTGGTTGGCATCGTGATGGGCTCCGACTCCGACTGGCCGGTCATGGAGGCCGCGGCCCAGGCCCTGGCCGAGTTCGAGGTTCCGTACGAGGTCGACGTGGTCTCCGCGCACCGGATGCCGCACGAGATGATCGCGTACGGCGAGGGCGCCGACGCCCGCGGCCTGAAGGTGATCATCGCGGGGGCCGGGGGCGCCGCCCATCTGCCCGGCATGCTCGCCTCCGTCACCCCGCTCCCGGTCATCGGCGTGCCCGTCCCGCTGAAGTACCTCGACGGCATGGACTCCCTGCTCTCCATCGTCCAGATGCCCGCGGGTGTCCCGGTCGCCACCGTCTCCGTCGCCGGGGCCCGCAACGCCGGACTGCTCGCTGCCCGGATCCTCGGCACCCAGGACCCGGAACTGCTCGGCCGGATGCGTGACTTCCAGACCGAGCTGAACCACCAGGCCACCGAGAAGGGCAAGCGGCTGCGCGCCAAGGCCGAGGGCAGCGGTGCCTTCGGCTTCGGCAAGTAGTCCCGCGGGGAAGTGATCGGCCATGGAACCTGATTCCCCCACCGCCGAGCAGTCGGCCAGGGCGCGGGCGATCCTCGCCGCCCATCCCGTCGTCGACGGCCACAACGACCTCCCCTGGGCGCTGCGCGAGCACGTCCGCTACGACCTCGACCGGCTCGGCATCGACACCGACCGCACCGGCGTCCTGCACACCGACATCCCCCGGCTGCGGTCCGGCGGGGTGGGCGCGCAGTTCTGGTCGGTCTATGTCCCCTCGTCGCTGACCGGCGACAACGCGGTGAGCGCGACCCTGGAGCAGATCGACTCCGTACGGCAGCTCCTCGACCGCTATCCGGCCGATCTGGCGCCCGCGGCCACTGCCGACGAGGTCGAGAAGGCCCGCGCCGAGGGCCGGATCGCCTCCCTGATGGGGGCCGAGGGCGGCCACTCCATCAACAACTCCCTCGCCACCCTGCGCGCGCTCCACGCCCTCGGGGTGCGCTATATGACCCTCACCCACAACGACAACAACGACTGGGCGGACTCGGCGACCGATGCCCCGGCCCACGGGGGTCTCACCGCCTTCGGCCGTGAGGTCGTCCGGGAGATGAACCGCTGCGGGATGCTGGTCGACCTCTCCCATGTCGCTCCGGCGACCATGCGGGCGGCGCTGGACACCACGACCGCGCCCGTCGTCTTCTCCCACTCCTCCGCCCGCGCCGTCTGCGACCATCCGCGCAATATCCCCGACGACGTCCTGGAACGGCTCCCCGGCAACGGGGGCGTGGCGATGGTGACCTTCGTCCCCAAGTTCGTGCTCCAGGCGGCCGTGGACTGGACCGCCGCGGCCGACGAGAACCTCCGCGCCCACGGCCTCCACCACCTCGACACCACCCCGGCGGCGATGAAGCTCCACGCTGCCTTCGAGGAGGCGCACCCGCGCCCGGTCGCCACCGCGGCCACGGTCGCCGACCATCTCGACCATATGCGGGAGACGGCGGGCGTCGACCATATCGGCATCGGCGGCGACTACGACGGTACGGCCTTCACCCCGGCCGGACTCGACGATGTCTCCGGCTATCCCCGTCTGATCGCCGAACTGCTCCGCCGGAACTGGTCCGAGGCCGAGATCGCCAAGCTGACCTGGGGCAATGCGGTACGGGTGCTCCGTGACGCGGAGGCCGTGGCCCGGGAGGAGCAGTCCCGCCGGGGCCCGTCGAACGCGACGATCACCGCGCTGGACGGCTGACGGGGTCCGTCCGCAGCGGGTACGGAAGAGGGCGCGCGGTCCGACGACCGCGCGCCCTCCGCCGTATCCGGAGATGTTCAGAAGCCGAGGCAGAAGGGGTGCCCGGCCGGATCGGCGTACACCCGCCAGCGGTTCTCCGGGCGGGCCTCCAGCAGGGTCGCGCCGAGGGCCAGGACCGCCTTCTCCGCCGCCTCGGGATCGTCGGCATGGAGGTCGAGATGCGTCTGCGCGGGCGTACCGGGCCAGGGTGCCGGTACATAGCCGGGCACGGTCTGGAAGCCCAGTGCCGGACCCGCTCCCGCAGGCCGCAGCACCGCCCAATCGTCGTCCTCCACCTTCAGCTCACCGCCGAGAACGGCCTGGTAGAAGCGGCCGAGCGCGGCCGGGTCGGAACAGTCGACGGTGACCATGTGGACGGTGGCGATACTCATGACTCTCCTCCAGCGGAGCCCGGTTCGTTACCACTGAACAGGGTCTGAGGGTAACGGTTACCTCATCATCCCCCTTGGGAGGTAACGTCGCAACCATGAACGAGAGGGAACCCGCGCCCGGGGGTCTCGCGCTGATCGAAGCGCTGGTCAACACCGTCGATTTCGAGGCCGGAACGGACACCCTGGACACCCCGGAAGGGTGTGCCCGCTTCGATCTGGCCCCCGGGGACGTGCCCGCCGCCCGCGCACTGCGCGAGGCGCTCCGCTCCGCCCTCACGGCCCACGCGGGCCATACCGCCCCCGGCGGCCCGCCCCCTTCGGAACTGGGTGCGCTGCTCGCCGCGGCGCCGCTCGCGGTCACGGTCACCGGCGACGGCGCCGCGGCGCTGGCGCCCGTCCCGTCCCCGGCCCCCGCCCTGACCCGCAGGGTGGCCCAGGCGGTCGCCGACTCCCTGATCGCCGGCACCTGGCAGCGCCTGAAGTGCTGCGAGTCCACGACCTGCCGCTGGGCGTACTACGACCGCAGCCCCGCGGCCCGCGGCCGCTGGTGTTCGATGTCGGTCTGCGGCGCCCGCGCGAAGATGCGCGCGTACCGCGCGAGGACCGCGGCGCGACCGGGAGCCTGACGGCCGGGTCCGCTCGGATGCGCGATGGCGGCGCGGCGCGGTTGTACGACGGCCCGGGGCCCGGAGGACTCCCGCTCCCGGAGGGTTCGCGCCCCGCAGGGCCCGCGGTTACGCGGTCGGGCGGCCCATCGCCCGATAGGTCCAGCCGGCCTCGCGCCAGACCGCTCCGTCCAGTGCGTTGCGGCCGTCGAGGATGATCCGGTCGGCCACGACCGTGCCCAGCCGGGCCGGGTCCAGCTCGCGGAACTCGGTCCACTCCGTGAGGTGGAGGACCACGTCGGCGCCGCGGGCGGCGGCCTCGGCGGAGTCCGCGTACCCGAGCGTCGGGAACAGCACCCGGGCGTTCGCCATCCCCTTGGGGTCGTAGACGGTGACCTGGCCGCCCTGGAGGTGGATCTGGCCCGCGACATTGAGCGCGGGGGAGTCCCGGACATCGTCCGAGTCCGGCTTGAAGGTGGCGCCGAGGACCGCGACCCGCTTGCCGAGGAAGGAGCCGCCGACCGCCTCCCGGGCCAGCTCGACCATATGGGTGCGGCGGCGCATATTGATGGAGTCGACCTCGCGCAGGAAGGTGAGGGCCTGGTCGGCGCCGAGCTCGCCCGCGCGGGCCATGAAGGCGCGGATGTCCTTGGGCAGGCAGCCGCCGCCGAAGCCGATCCCGGCGCGCAGGAACTTCTTCCCGATCCGGTCGTCGTGCCCGATCGCCTCCGCGAGCTTCACGACGTCGCCGCCCGCGGCCTCGCAGATCTCGGCCATCGCGTTGATGAAGGAGATCTTGGTCGACAGGAAGGAGTTCGCGGCGGTCTTCACCAGCTCGGCGGTCGGGAAGTCGGTGACGACGAAGGGCGACCCCTCCGCGACCGGACCGGCGTACACCTCCCGCAGCAGCTTCTCGGCCCGTTCGCTCTCGACGCCCACCACGATCCGGTCGGGGTGGAGGGTGTCCGCGACGGCGAAGCCCTCCCGCAGGAACTCCGGGTTCCAGGCCAGCTCCACCTCGCCGGGCGCCAGCTCCCGCAGCAGCCCGGCGAGCCGGGCCGCGCTGCCGACCGGCACGGTCGACTTGCCGACGACCAGCGCCGGGCGGGTCAGATGAGGGGCGAGGGAGGAGAATGCGGCATCCACGAAGCTCATGTCGCAGGCGTACTCGCCGTGCTTCTGCGGGGTGTTCACACAGACGAAGTGGATATCGCCGAAGGCGCCCGCCTCCTCCCAGGAGGTGGTGAAGCGCAGCCGTCCGCTGGACCCTTCGAGCCCCGCGACGTGCCGGCGCAGCAGCTCCTCCAGCCCGGGTTCGTACATCGGCACCCGCCCCGCGGAGAGCATCGCGATCTTCTCGGGGACGATATCGAGCCCGAGGACCTCGAAACCGAGTTCGGCCATGGCCGCGGCGTGCGTGGCGCCGAGGTAGCCGGTGCCGATCACGGTGATCTTGAGGGCCATGCGTACTCCAATTACCAACCCGGCGGGACGGCCCCGAGCATAACCGCGTGTACTGCCCCGGTGCCTGCCGCCTGTCGCGCAGGTCACCTATGCCGGAAGGGGCCGCAGATCTACCATGAGTTACTTAACGGTAGTGAACGTCCTTGGGGAGTGAGAGAACGTGGCCGGATCGGCTGATTTCGACCTGTACCGCCCGTCCGAGGAGCACGACCTGCTCCGTGATGCCGTCCGCTCCCTCGCCGAGGCGAAGATTGCTCCGTTCGCCGCCGACGTCGACGAGCGGTCCCGCTTCCCCCAGGAGGCCCTCGACGCGCTGGTCGCCAATGATCTGCACGCCGTCCATGTCCCCGAGAGCTACGGCGGCGCGGGCGCCGACGCCCTCGCCACGGTGATCGTCATCGAGGAGGTCGCCCGGGTCTGCGTCTCCTCCTCCCTGATCCCGGCCGTCAACAAGCTCGGCTCCCTCCCGGTGATCCTCTCCGGTTCGGAGGAGCTGAAGGAGAAGTACCTCGGCCCGCTGGCCAAGGGCGACGCGATGTTCTCGTACGCCCTCTCGGAACCGGACGCGGGCTCCGACGCGGCCGGGATGAAGACCCGTGCGGTCCGCGACGGCGACCACTGGATCCTCAACGGCGTCAAGCGGTGGATCACCAACGCGGGGGTCTCCGAGTACTACACGGTCATGGCCGTCACCGACCCGGAGAAGCGGTCGAAGGGCATCTCCGCCTTCGTCGTCGAGAAGTCCGACGAGGGCGTCTCCTTCGGCGCCCCGGAGAAGAAGCTCGGCATCAAAGGCTCCCCGACCCGCGAGGTCTACCTCGACAACGTCCGCATCCCCGCCGACCGCATGATCGGCGAGGAGGGCACCGGGTTCGCCACCGCGATGAAGACCCTGGACCACACCCGGATCACCATCGCCGCCCAGGCCCTCGGCGTAGCCCAGGGCGCCCTCGACTACGCCAAGGGCTATGTCCGCGAGCGCAAGCAGTTCGGCAAGCCGGTCGGGGACTTCCAGGGGGTGCAGTTCATGCTGGCCGATATGGCCATGAAGCTGGAGGCGGCCCGCCAGCTCACCTACGCCGCCGCCGCCAGGTCCGAGCGCGTCGCCGCCGGAGGCGCGGGCGAGGCGCTCACGTTCTTCGGTGCCGCGGCGAAGTGCTTCGCCTCCGACGTCGCGATGGAGGTCACCACGGACGCGGTCCAGCTCCTCGGCGGCTACGGCTACACCCGTGACTATCCGCTGGAGCGGATGATGCGCGACGCCAAGATCACCCAGATCTACGAGGGCACGAACCAGGTCCAGCGCATCGTGATGGCCCGAAACCTGCCGTAGCGACCCGAAGGGTGACGGGGGCGGGGGCTGGGGGCGCTGGGGTCCCCCATTGCCGAAGGCATAGGGGGCGGAACTGCGCGACCAGCCACCCACGGCCCGCGGCCGGACGGCAAGCCGCGCCCCGCAGGGACCGGCGCCGCCCCCTGCCCCGCCCGCCGGGCCGCAGGGCGCCGTCGCGGATACTGGTCAGGTCCCCGTCCCCGACCCGCTTGGACCAGGCGTGCTCCTCACCCCCACGGACGCGGCCCGCACCGCCGTGCCTGTGCAGCCGGCTCCGGGCCGGGCCGTGCTCGCGGCCCTCGCCGCCTACGCCGCGATCAAGGCGCTCGGCCTCGCCGTGCTGTTCCTCTGGGCGCAGTTCGCGGACCGCAGCGCGCACCGGCTGCTCGCCGAGCGGTGGGACTCCCTCTGGTACGTACGGGTCGTCGAGCACGGGTACGGGTTCACCCTCACCGCGCCCGACGGGCGGGTGCTGTCCAACACCGCCTTCTTCCCGCTGCTGCCGTGGCTGGAGAAGGGGCTGTCGGCGGTCACCCCCCTCGGGCCCGCCGACGCCGGGCTCGCCGTCAGCGCCGCCGCCTCCCTCGCCGCGGCCTGGGGCATCTTCCGGCTGGTGGACCACCTCTACGGGCCGCGGGCCGGGGTGCTCACCGTGGTGCTGTGGGGTGCGCTGCCGGTCGGGATCGTCCAGTCGATGGCGTACAGCGAATCACTGTTCACGGCTCTGGCGGCCTGGTCGCTGTATGCGGTGGTACGGGGACACTGGCCGGCCGCCGGGCTGCTCGCGGCGCTCGCCGGGCTGACCCGCCCGGTGGGGCTGGCGGTGGCCGCCGCGGTCTGGGCGGGCGCGTACCTCGCGCTCCGGAACACCAGCGAAAACACCGGCGAAACCGGCTCCGGCGGAACCGGCACCAGGGGCATACGCACCGAGCGGCTGCGGATCCTCGCCGGGGCGCTGCTCGCCCCGCTGGGCGCCGCCGGGTACGTCCTGTGGGTCGGGATCCGCGAGGGCAATCCGCTCTTCGGCTATCTCGACGTCCAGGGAGCCTGGGGGAACGGCTTCGACGGCGGGCTGGCCTTCGCCCGTTTCATCGGCGGCCTGATCGCGAGCACCCCGCCCGCCGGCCTTGCGCTGGCCGCCGGAGTGATCGCCCTGCTCTGGCTGTACACCCGGGGCATCCGGCAGGGCCAGCCGCTGCCCCTCCTGGTCTACAGCGGCATCGTCCTGGCGCTCGCCCTCTGCTCCTCGGGCTACTTCGGCTCCAAGCCGCGGCTTCTGATGCCCGCCTTCCCACTCCTGATCCCCGCCGCCGTCGCCCTCGCACGGACGAAGGCTCCGGTGGTGTGGACGGTGGCCGGACTGCTGTCGGCGGCGGCCGCGGTCTACGGGGCGTTCTGGCTGCACGGCTCCGGCCCGCCGTAACCCCCGGGCACCCTGCTCCGGACGTCCTGGCGCCGTTGCGGACTCGCCGGCCGGAGGCCGCCCGTCACTGCCCCTTGACGGTGATCTTCTGGTCCTTGCGGATCTGCTCCACGAGCTGCTCGACCTTCGCCTTGTCCCAGGTCAGGTTCCCGCCCCGGGTGCCCGAGAGGGGAATGTTCATCGAGGTGCCGTCGCCGCCGGTGACGCCCTTCATGGCGAAGAACATCTGGCCCAGGTCCCACAGGGACATGTCCTTGTCCACGATCACCGTGTCCAGGCCCGCGCCCATCGTCGGGTAGAGCTTGAAGGGGTTCAGGATCGTGCCCATGGTCGCCGTCTGGTTGGCGAGCGCCGCCAGGAACTTCTGCTGGTTCTTCGTCCGGTCCAGATCCGACCCGGCGAAGGCGTACCGGGTGCGGACGAAGGCGAGCGCCTGCTCCCCGTCGAGGGTCTGCTTGCCCGCCTGGAAGTCGGCGCCCGACTTCTTGTCCTTGAACGCCTTCGGGATGTCCATCTCGACCCCGCCGATCGCGTCCACGACATTCGCGAAGCCCGCGAAGCCGATCTCCGCGTAGTGGTCGATCCGCAGCCCGGTGTTGTGCTCGACGGTCCGCACCAGCAGCTCGGGGCCGTCCATCGCGTACGCGGCGTTCAGCTTGACCCGCTGCCCCCTGGCCGGGAAGAGCTTCCCCGACTCCGAACCCTTGAAGGACGGGATCTCCACATCCGAGTCGCGCGGCAGGGACACCATCACCGGACCGCTGGAGCAGTCGGCGAGGATCATCATCGAGTCCGTCCGCTTGCCCACGGCCGAACCCGTTCTGAGCTTCTTCTTCTCCTCCGAGGTCATACCCTCGCGGCTGTCGGAGCCGACGATGAGATACGTCGTGCAGTCGCCCTCGCCGGGGCGTTCGATCACCTTGGAGAGGTCGACCTCGCGCTTCACCTTGCCGTCGGCCCAGAAGTAGGTGCCGACGGAGACCACGAGCAGCGTGCCCACCAGCACCAGCGAACCGATCTTGATCCGGCGGCGCCAGTCCGGCGGCTGCCGGTCGGGCCGGGAGCCGGGCGGACCGGCCGGCGGAGGACCGTACTGACCCTGCCCGTAACCCTGATCCTGTCCGTAACCCTGGTCCTGGCCGTAAGGCTGCCCCTGGCCCGGCGCGCCGCCCTGCCGCGGCAGCCGGCCGCGCCCGGACTGGCTGCCGTAGACCTGGCCCGTGTTGTAACCGCTGTCGTACGGGGGCTGACCCTGCTGGTCGTCGTGCCCCGGCGACTGCTGCGGCGGTACCGGTCGCTGCACATGGCGCATCACGCGTGCGCCCTCGGGCTCCGAGCCCTGGCTGCCGCGTCCGTGTCCGTACCCGTCGGGCCAATCGTTCATGTGATCAGTGTGCCGGGTCACATCGGCCCTCCGACAGGCCGGGTGCGGTTTCGGGGCGGGCCCGTAGCAGAGCTGTGGCATTCGTCGCCGGATGTCCGAAGAGCACCCGCTGAGCGCGCCCAGGGGCCGCCCCGCAGGCCACCCGCAGGCCACTCGCGGGCGGCCCGCGAGCCGTGGGCCGGCCGCCGCGGATCAGGTGGACGAGCCGCTCCCACTTAGGGTGGAAGACATGACAAACCAGGCCCAGCATCCGGAGGCCGCCCCGGCCGCGCAGCACGCGCCCGGGGCGGACGCGGCGGCGCCGGAGATCCCGGCCAAGCCGACCTCAGCCTCCCGCACCACCCTCAGCCACATCATGACCGGCAACGACACCAACCTCCTCGGCACCGTCCACGGCGGGGTGATCATGAAGCTGGTCGACGATGCCGCGGGTGCGGTGGCGGGCCGCCACTCCGGCGGGCCCGCGGTGACCGCCTCCATGGACGAGATGGTCTTCCTGGAGCCGGTCAGGGTCGGTGATCTCGTCCATGTGAAGGCCCAGGTGAACTGGACCGGACGGTCCTCCATGGAGGTCGGCGTCCGGGTCCTGGCCGAACGCTGGAACGAGTCGACCCCCGCCCAGCAGGTCGGCTCCGCCTATCTCGTCTTCGCCGCCGTCGACGCGGACGGCAAGCCGCGGCCCGTACCGCAGGTGGTCCCCGAGACCGAACGCGACCGGCGGCGCTACCAGGAGGCCCAGATCCGCCGTACGCACCGGCTCGCCCGCCGCCGGGCGATCAGGGAACTGCGGGAGCAGCGCGCCGCGGACGGTATGGCCGACTGAACCGGGCGGGCCGGGGCCACCCCCGGCCCGTGCTCAGGGGCAGACCACCTCGTCGCCCCGCACCGCCCCGAACTCCCCGAGGTTCGTGCTCTCCGCCCGGACCGGGACCACCCCCGACCAGTCGGCCCCCGCGGTCACCCGCAGCGTCCGCCCGAGCCCCTTCACCGGCCGGGTCTCGCACCCCTTGAGCGCCGTGGCCAGCGCCTTCGCGGAGCGGTCCCAGCGGGGGTCGTACGAGACGAAGGTACGGGCCGCCACCGGGCCGCCCGCGTTGCGCGGCGCCCGGGTGGTGTCGAAGCCGGTACCCCGCAGCGCCGCGTCCACCCGGCTGCCCAGACCGCCCGTCCGCGTGCCGTTGTAGACCTGCACCCGGATCTGCTGCGGAGACACCTCGACGAGCTGTTTCCGCACGCCCCCGGTCCGCGCGGCCGCGAGCGGCCGGTCCTCCCGGATCAGCCGGAAGAGCCGCTCCGCCTTCGGCCGGTCCCAGTGCACCACCGACCCGGCGCCCGGCACCTGCCCCGTCGACGCGACCGGTACGGAGGTGAACTCCGACGACGCCGCCGAGAAACCGCGCATCGCCCGGCCCAGGGCCAGCAGCTCGTCCGTACCGAAATCGCGGTCCGCCCGCACCGAGCCCAGCATGGTCGACGCCACCTGCCGGAACCGCACCGGATTGAGCATGATCCCGGTCCCGCCGACCTCTTTGATCAGCGCGGCGACGAACCGCTGCTGCCGCCGCATCCGGCCCAGATCGCTCGCCCCGTCGACATGGCGGGAGCGGACGTACTGCAGGGCCCGCCCGCCGTCGAGCCGGTGGTTCCCCGCGGGCAGGTCGAGACCGGTGTACTTGTCCTTCATCGGGCTCGCCGTGCAGATGTCCACCCCGCCGACCGCGTCGACCGTCTTCATAAAACTGGTGAAGTCGACCTCCAGATAGTGGTCGACCTTCACCCGGGTCAGCTGCTCCACGGCCCTGACCGTCAGCGCGGGACCGCCCTCCGCGTAGGCGGCGTTCAGCTTCACCGGATGCGGCCGGTGGCTGCGGCCGCTGTTGCGGTCGGTGTGCGCGGGCAGCCGGGCGAGACTGTCCCGGGGCAGGCTCACCACGCTCGCCCGGTCCCGGTCCCGCGAGATGTGCACCAGCATGATCGTGTCCGTGCAGTGGCAGGGCGCCCCGCCCAGCCGGTACTTCGCCTTCTCCGCCTTGGTGATCCGGTCCCGGCCGTCGGTGCCGACGACCAGCACATTGGTGCCGTGCCCGCCCTCCGGACGGTTCTTTATGTCCCGGAACGGATCCACCCGGGCGATCCCGGTGTCGAGGCCCGTCATCAGCGCGTGGCCGATCGCCCCGGCACCCAGGACGAGCACCGACAGCGCCGTCGCCATCCGCAGCCCCCAGCGCGGCCGCCGTGGCGGCGCCGGGCGTCTGCCCCCGGTCCTGCCCCCGGTCCTGACCCGGGGCCCGGCGGGGTACGGCGGGCGGGGGCGGGGGGAACGGGGCGGCATGGGCACGAGGGGACACCTCCGCGGGCGTCGGTGGTGGACGGGTTCACCCGCCCCGGAGCGGCACCGGCCGCGGTGCGCCCGGACGGGTGGGCCCCCGGACGGCGGCACCGGCGCCTGCGACCGGAGCAATAGCGTGAACGTATGGTTACTCGCGGTCACTATAGGGGGTGCGTGGCCTCCGGCACTGCTGGACTGCGGGGGAGTGCCCCGGACGGGTGGGCCGGAACGGTCCGGAACCGCCCGGACGCGGCTGACAGGGCGAATCCAGCACACCGTAGGCCGATACGATCGGCGGCCGGTCGCACCGGACAGCCGCCGCGCGTCCCTGTCCCCCGTTCGCGGTAACGCGGGGACGGTGAACGCCGCGCCTCCTTCTCCGTCCGTGACCATGCCGGTCCCGATGGGGAGCGGCATCCGTGCCACCCGGCCCGGTCCGTCCCCGACCGGGGGCAAGGCGGTGCAACGGAGGCGGTGCTCATGCTCGGTCCGGCCACGGACCGCACCGGCGGGATCGCCCGCCGGGCCGGTCCGCGAGGACCCCGGGTCCGTACGGTCCCCGTCCCGCGGGCCGTACACCCGCCGCTTCCGGCGCCGCCGTCCGGGCCTCGTCTCACCCGATCGTGGTACGCGCCGGCGCTGCGCCTCGGGCCCGGGACGCTCTCATGATGCGCCGGAGCAGCGGGGCGGCCGCCTTGCGGCGATCACCGCGAGGTCCGTGCCGGCAGGCCGAGCGCACCGGGTCGTCGCCGGACGGCGCGCCGGGCGCGAGGGGGGAGCGGCCGGGCGCCCCGTCCCGCGGTGCCGAGCGGTGGCCGCCGGAGCCCGCACGCCCCGGAACGCCTCCCGCTACCAGGTGAAGCCCGGCTGCACCGGCATGCACGCCTTGTCGTCGTCGCCCTTCATCGCCTTCGCCGACGCGGGCACCTTGTTGCTCTTCGGCTTGGGCTTCGGGAAGCTCTGGCCCTGCCGCCAGTCCGCGCCGACCGTCAGCGTGATCCCCTCCAGGCCGTCCGACGCCGGGGCCTTCTTCACCGCCGACAGCGGGATCCCCAGCGCCTTGGCGACCGCCTGGGCATCGCCCTCCAGATCGTCGGCGCCGTACCGGATCACCGTCTTCGCCTGCGGGTTCCGTACCGATGTCGTCGTCGCCCGGGTGAAGCCCTTCGCGCCGAGCGCACCCGCGACGTCCGCGGCCCGGCGGGGCGCCGGGGCCAGTCCGTCGCCGTCCGTACCGTTCTGCACCCGGACCCGGATCTCGCCGGGCGCCGCCGCCGGATCCCCGGACACCGGTGTGGTCTCCGTCTTCGGCTTCTTCTTCGTCGCCGACGAAGCCTTGCCGTCCAGCGGGATGTCCTCCCGGATCATCCGGAAGACGTCCTCCGCCTCGCCCGCCATGGGCTCGACCTTCCCCGGGCGCCGGGTGGAGTAGACGTTCGGCATCGTCGTGGTCGTGATCCGGCTCGCCGGGACCTTCTTCAGGTCGTTCCCGATGTCCAGCAGCTTCTTCACCGAGTTGATGGTGTCGCTGACGGTCAGCGAGTCGATGGCGGCCTCGGCCAGTTTGCGGAGCTTGTTGGGGTCGGTGAGCTTGGTGTTCTTCCGCAGCTCGCGCACCATCGCGGTCATGTACATCTGCTGGGCCTGGGCCCGGTAGAGGTCGGTGCCGTCGCCGAAGCCGTAGCGCGTCCGCAGCCACTGGAGGGCCTGCTCGCCCTGGACGTAGGTGGTCCCCTTCTTCAGCTTCAGACCGGAGCCTTTGCCGTCGCGGGTACGGGAGTGGATGTTCTGCTGGACACAGACGGGGACTCCGCCGATCGCGTCGGCCATGGAGACCACACCGCCGAAGTCGATCATCATGAAGTGGTCGATGGGTATCCCGGTCAGCTGGTACCAGGTGGCCACCGTGCAGCCCGGCCCGCCGCGCCCCAGCGACGCGTTGGTCTGCTCGAACTTCAGCGCCGGATAGACCTTGTCGTTCTTCTTGTCCCGGCACTCCGGGATCTCCAGCATGGTGTCCCGCGGCATGCTGAGCACCGATATGTTCGAACGGTCGGCGGATATATGGACCAGCATCTGCACATCGGCGAGCGGGGCGGCGCCGAAGGTGTCCCGGCCGCCGCCGAGCTTCTGGTTCGCCTTGTTGTCCCGGGCGTCCGAACCGATGAGCAGGATGTTGACCGGGGTCTGGCCCGCGGAGTTGGGCCGGTGGTCGGCCATGTCCTTGCTGCCGAGGTTGAGGTCCTCTTTTTTGAGCTTGCTGTTGAGGTGCTCGTAGTAGAGGTAGCCCGCGCCCGCGGTGCCGAGGATCAGGAACGAGAGCACACCCGCGGTCCAGACGAGGGCCCGCTTGCGGCGGCTGCGCCGTGCCGAGCGGCCGGCCCGCCGCCCCTCTCCCGCGCCGTCACCGCGGCCGCCGCCGCCGCCGCGCCGGTGGGAGCGACCGCCGTTCCCCGGCCCTTCACCGCCGCTCCCGCCGCTGTGACCGTTGCCGTTTCCGCCGCCGTGCGCGTTGCCGTACGCCCCGCCGCCGACCGACGGCATGGCCGCGGTCGATTCGAGCGGCCCCTCGCCCCGGCCTCCTGTGCCATGGCGGGGCCCCTCGCCCCAGCCCGTTCCACCGGGGTGGCGGACTCCGTCCTCCCGAGTCCCCCTCCCCTGTATGTGATTCTGTTCCACCCCAAAGTCCCCTGTGTCATGTGCGCCGAGGGACCCGGGACGGGTATGCCCGTATCAGGGTCACTTGGCGCACAGTTGCTTGTCTGCTTCGACCTTCTGGATGCCCTCGGGTGCCTTGGCCTTCGCGGGGGATACCGGGATTCCGGCGCCCTGGAAATCGGCGCCGAGCGTGAGCACCATCGGCTCGCGCCCCTGCGAGTCCGCCGCCTTCTGCTTGAGCGCCGTGGCGGGCAGGCCCATCAGGTCCGCGAGCGTGCGCGCCTGATCGGCCTGGTTCGGGCCGTACTCCAGTGTCGTTGCGGCGATCTTCTGCGGGGCGTTCGCCTCGTTGCTCGACTTGGACACACCCTCGCCCTGAAGCCAGGTGAGGGTGGCGCCCGCGGCGCCCCTGGTGTCGCTGCCGTTGTAGATCGCGACGCGTACGTCGGATTTCTGCGCCCGGGCGCCGTCGAGCGGTCCCGGGGCCTTCTTTGCGGCTGCCGCCTTCTCCTTCTTCTGCACCTCGGTCAGCGACACATCGTTTTTGATCATCGAGAACAGCGGTTTGGCCTTGCTCTCCTGGAGCAGCACCGACGAGCGGTCCTCGTTGTCCACGACCGGAACCGTGGTGAAGGTGATGTTCTTGGGGTCGACCTTCGCCAGCTCCAGGCCGAGGCTCTGGAGCTGCTTGATGCTTCCTATCCCGGTGTCGACCGTCAGCGCCTTGGTGGCCGCGTTCGCCAGGTCCCACATCTTCGTGGGGCTGGTGAGGGTGTCACCGGACTTCATCTTGCGGATCATCGAGCTGAGGAACTGCTGCTGGATCTCGATACGGCTGAGGTCGCTGCCGAAGCCCACGGACTTCCGGGTCCGTACGAACGCCAGCGCTTCCTCACCCTTGACGACGTGCTTTCCGGCCGAGAGGTTCAGTTTGGAGTCCTTGTCCTTGATGGGCTTGGCGAGACAGACCTCGACCCCGCCCACCGCCGTCGACAGCTCCTTCACCGCGTTGAAGTCGGCCATCATGAAATGGTCGACCTCTATGCCCGTCAGCTCCTTGACCGTCCGCATGGTGCAGCCCGGGTCCCGACCCGATACGCCCAGGCTCTCGTTGAACCGCGTGCTCGACGTGCCGGGGATGGTGGTGACACCGTCCCCGGTCTTCGTCTCGCAGTCCGGGATATCCGTGATCAGGTCACGGGGGATGGAGAGCGCGGTCGCGTTGGTGCGGTCCTTGGACACATGGAAGAGGATCGTGGTGTCGGCGTGGCCCTGGCTCTTCCGGTCGCCGTAGGCCGTATTGCCCTTGCCGGTCCGCTTGTCGGTGCCGATGACCAGGATGTTGACGGCCTGGTCCTTCTTGAAGCCGCCGGAGCCGCCGACGATGTCGACGGTCTGGATATTGCCGTCGAGCTGCTGGTAGATCACATAGCCGGTGACCGCGCCCGCGGTGAGGAGCAGGGCGAGCGTCCCGCCCGTCCACATCAGGATCTTCTTCTTGCGGGGCGCGCTCTGCTTGCGCTTGCGGCGGCCGGTGCCGGGCGGGGGCGTATCGCCCGAGCCGTCACGGGAGCGGCGGGAGCGCTGGCCGGGGACGGGGACCTGACCGGGGACACCGGTGTCCTCCCGGCGGCCGGGACCGGCTCCCGTGCCCGTACCCGTGGTGGTGTTGCCGGGGCGGTAACCGCCGGGGGCACCGTCTTCGGCCGGGGTGCGCGGACCGGGCGTTCTCGGCCGTTCCGGAGCAGCGGACGGCGACGACTGCGCCGGGTTCCGGTCCAGTCGCAGTTCGTAGTTGCCGGTCTGCGGGTTGTACACCCACTGGTCGGCGGGGTCGATGTCGTCGGCCCGCCCGCGGCTCTGCGCATCCACGGTTGTCTGAATCCTCCGTCGGTGCCACGCGAAACGCCTCCCCCGAAGGCGTTCGGTATGTCGATCCTCAGTGCGCGACGCGAATCCGAGCACCGGATCGCGTCACACTATCCGCCCAGGTCAATGAGGAGCGATGCCGGTGACGCATGCCACGTCGCTTACAAGGGGCAATCTGCCCAATCCGCTTGGCCGGGGACCTTGCTTGGGTATCGCTTTACTCAGACCACACCATTCAGTCACATACGCCCACCGCCGCGTTCGTCCCGGAGAAACTGGGGCTGTTGGTGGGGGAGGCCGACGGGTCCGGGCTTCCGGACGGGGGCCGGGACGGCTTTCCGGCGGCGTCGGTCCGCTCGTTCTCCCGCGGATCGGCGCTCCGCACCGCGCCCGGCGACGGCGCGTTCTTCTGCCCCGCGTCCGTGTCCGCGTCCGCGTCCGCCGCCTTGGCGCCGGGCGTCAGGACGGTGATGGGGGAGTCCTCGCGCAACTGCCGGAACAGGATGGACGCCTGCGGCTGTACCAGTTCGTCCCGGTTGGGGTTGTTTGCCCAGGGGCGTCGCGGGACGGTGAGGAACTGGACGTTCTCCGTGGGCACGTTCCGCAGGGAGCGGGTGAGGTCGTACAGGTCCTTCAGCGAGTCCAGACCGGGATCGGTCGTCAGCGACTTGGTCGCCGCGTCCAGCACCGGATACAGCTTCCCGGGATTGAGCAGCACCCCGTCGCTCTGCACCTTCTTCACCAGGGAACCCAGGAACTGCTGCTGGCGGTCCATCCGCTCGGTGTCGCTGCCGTTCCCGATGGACTTGCGGGCGCGGACGTACCCGAGCGCCTGCTCGCCGTCGAGCGTCTGCCGGCCCGACGGGAGGTCCAGATGCGCGTCGGGGTCGTCGACCGGCTCCTTCAGGCACACCTCGACGCCGTCGACCGCGTCGACCATCTTGGTGAAGCCGCGGAAGTCGACGACCATATGGTGGTCGATCCGGACGCCCGTCATCTCCTCGACCGTACGGATCGCGCAGGCCGCGCCGCCCGTCTCGAACGCCGAGTTGAACTGCCCGAGGCGCTCCTCGGTCCGGCTGCCGTCAGGGCGCCGGCACGACGGGATCGTCGTCATCAGATCGCGCGGTATCGACATCGACGTCGAACTCTGCCGGTCCGCCGCGATGTGCAGCAGGATCACGGTGTCCGCGCGCTGGCTGCCGCCGTCGTCCCGCCCGTACTTGCTGTTGCCCTCGCCGCGGCGGGTGTCGGAGCCCATCAGCAGGATGTTCTTGGCGTCCAGGGAGACCTGGACCGGCCGCTCCTTCTCGAAGGTCTCCAACTCGACCGCGGTCGCGGTGTCGGTGGTGATGTTGCTGTCGAGCTTGCGGTAGAACCACCAGGCCGTGGCCGAGCCCGAGAGGAGGGCCACGGATACGCCGAGCGCGGTCCACCGCAGCCAGCGGCGCTTGCGGCGGGCGCCCTCCGGACCGGCGCCGGGCCCGTCCGGGACGGCTCCCAGGGGCGCGCCGAGACGTCCGGCCGCGGGCGCGCCGCCGAGGGGTCCGGCCTGTCCCGGGCCGGGGAGCGGGACGGAGTCGCCGTCGGGGGCCGCGTGCGGGATCCGCTCGGCGGCCGCGTCGGTGCCGTCGGCGGGCCCGGACGGCGGCACGGCCACGTCCCCCGGGTCCGTCCCCGTACCGGACGCCTCGCCCGTCTCCGTACCGGAATCCGTGCCCGTCCTCGTACCGGAATCTGTACCGGTGCCCGCATCCGTACCGGAATCGCGGTCGGTGTCCGAATCCGCGCCCGCCTCCGGACCGGTCTCCGTCTCCGGACCGGTGCCTGCCTCCGGGCCGTTTCCGGTCCGCTGGCCGGTGTCCGTCTCCGCGTCGGGCCCGGGGGTGTCCTCCGGTGCCAGGGGCGGCGGTACGTGGTGTTCCGCGCCGCCCCCGGTCCGCTCCCCGACCGCGTCGTCTCCGCCGTCTCCGCCGTCCGGGCCGTCCGGGCCCGTCGGTGTGCCGGCACTCTCCGTCACTTCTGCGTCCATCCTCACGGCGTCGGCGGTGCGCTGGACCGCCGATCGCAGGGCTAGACGGCTGAACCTGGCGCTTGGTTGTGCGGGAAATCCCGGATATCGCCGATCATCCAACGGAGTTGGGGGCCGGGCCCGGGGGCTCGGCAGCGGTGTGCGCCATGTGGGGGTATACATCCCGTTTCCCCCGGAGCCATCCCGTTGGCTGTGCGGCGACACCCGTTGTTCAACGGGACGGGAGGTGTTCTCGGTGTTTCCGCCCCGCCCCGCCCCGGCCGCTGCTGCCGCGTCCGGGCGGAGGCGGCTCGGCACCCCACCGGCGTCCCGCCACCGGCGCGGGACGCGGACGGCAGCGGGGGCCCGGACGCCCGGGATGCGGGTGGCGAACACGCCCCGTACACGGGCCGGGAGGCGGAGCGGGGTGGCGGCCGGATTCCGCGGATCCCCGCGGGCCCCGACCCGCGGGCCGGCCGCCGCCTCCGCCGCCGGTTCCCCCGGCCCGTACCAGGCGCGCAGTGAACGCGCCCCGTCCGCAGGCGCCGGCCGGGACCCCCGGGAGTCGCGTACCGCGGAATCTGCCGCCGGGCGGCGCGGCCGGCAGCCCCGGAGAGGCCGCATGCCGCGCCGGGGAGCCTGCCCCTGCGGAGGCCGGCCCCCCGCCGGGGCAGGGCCTATGCGCCGGGAGCGACGAGCGACTTCGTCACCCGTTCGCTCTCGATGCGCCGCCGCAGCTGATCCGCGGGCAGCCGGTCCAGATGGCGGCAGAGCACCACCGACGCGCCCGCCGCCAGCGGTGCGTACAGCCCGGCCGACAGCCCCTCCCACGTTCCGTACTCCCCGCCCGTCAGCAGCCGGGCCCCGGCCGTCAGCCCGAGCCGCCCCGCGTCCTCGCGGGCCCGCCCGACCAGCCCGGCGCCGCTCAGCTCCATCCCGTCGACGATGAGCGCAGGCGCATCCGGATCAACCGGCACGAAGGGGGCGAACCGATCGCCCTGGCCGGGTACCTCCACCGCATAGTCCGCGAATCCGTCCGGGGCCTGCGGGAAGCGCCCGCCCAACGGCCGCAGCGCCAGCGCCATCCGCTCCCCGGTGCAGGACCCGGCCTCCTCCAGTGTGTCGGGACCGCTGACGACCACGTCCGCGTCCGCGGGATCGCCACCGATCTCCACGGTCACCCCGACCGACGCACCCGCCAGCAGCCAGACCGCGCTCTGCCAGTGGGCCGGCAGCAGCAGGGCGAGCCGGTCGCCGGGGCCGGCTGCGAGATCGCCCTGGAGCAGATTCGCCGTCTTGGCCACCCAATTGGCGAAGGTGGCGACGGACAATTCCACCCGTTCACCGGTGGCGTCGTCGTAGAAAGTGATCAAGGGGCGGCCCGGGTCCGCGGCGAGCGCGGAACGCAGCAGGTCGGCGGGGGTGCGGTCGCTGGCGTTCATCCCGGCAAGGGTACGCGCGCGTCCACGCGGCGGCGTCCCTCGTACCGGTGACGGGATCCTCCGGTCGGCCGTGGGCCCGGGGCCTTCCCGGGGCCGTTCCGGCGAGCGGAGCGGCCGACGGACACTCAGCATCTTCTGCATGCGTCGATTTCTGGCTTCCTCGACCGGTGTAGCGGCCTGTGCCGCGTTCGTCCTCCCGCTCGCGCTGCCCCCGGGCGCGTCGGCGGCAACCCTGCCCACCGACCCCCGGGACGCCCCACCGGCGCCCCGCGTCCAGCCCGTCCAGGCCGCCCCCGACGTCCCCGGCTCCACCCAGTCCCTCCCACTCCCCGACCGCCCCGCGGACTCCGCCGACCCCGAGACGTCCGAGCCCCCGGCCTCCGAGCCCCCGTCGTCCGAGCCCTGGTCCTCCGAAGCACCGTCCGAAGCTCCGTCCGCCCGGTCCTCCGCCCCGACCCGGGTCCCCGAGCGCGGCCGGTACGAACCCCGGGTCCGCCCCTTCTCCCTCGTCGGTGTCGTCTGGGACGACGCCGGAGCCGAACTGCACGGCACCGTCCAGATCCGCACCCGCGCCGCCGGGACCGGCGACTGGTCGGGCTGGCAGGACATCGAGACCCACACGGGTGACCACGGTGCCGACCCCGGCACCGCCGAGGCCGCCTCGGGGCGGCTGCGCGGAGCGACGGCCCCGCTGTGGGTGGGGGCATCGGACGGAGTGGAGGTACGGGTACGGGGCGAGGGCGCCGACCGTGAACTGCCGCGGGGGCTGCGGCTGGAGCTGGTGGACCCCGGGCAGTTCGCACCGGGCGCCGCCGAAGCGCCCGGCGGGCCCGGTGCGGCGGGGGCGCCCGGCGTACCCGCCCTCCTGCCGGCCTCCCGCACCGTGCGGCCCGCCGCGGCCGCCAGGCCGCCGTACCCCGACGGCTTCCCCGAGTCCTTCCTGGCCGGGCAGTACGCCGCGTCCCGTCCCGGGATCACCAGCCGGAAGCAGTGGGGCGCCAACGAGTCGCTCAGGGAGGGCGGCTACGTCTACACCAGAACTGTGAAGGCGGCGTTCGTCCACCACACCTCCACCGGCAACAACTACACCTGCGCCCAGGCCCCCTCCGTACTGCGCGGTATCTACCGCTACCACGTGGTCAGCAGCGGCTGGCGGGACTTCGGCTACAACTTCGCCGTCGACAAGTGCGGAAATATCTACGAGGGCCGGGCGGGTGGCGTCACCAAGGCAGTCCTCGGCGCGCACACGCTGGGGTTCAACTCGAACACCATGGGGGTGGCCGTACTCGGCACCTACAACAAGACCGGTCCGTCCGCCGCGGTGGAGACCGCGGTCGCCCGGCTGACCGCGTGGAAACTGGGGCTGTTCCAGGCCGACCCGCGCGGGAAGGTGACGCTGACGTCGGGCGGGAGCGGAAAGTACAAGAAGGGCCGGAAGATCAGTTTCAACGTCATCTCGGGCCACCGGGACGGCGTCTCGACGGACTGCCCCGGCACCCGCCTCTACAACCGCCTCCCGGCCATCCGCACCGCATCGGCCGACTACCAGGGCCGCGGCTGACGGAGCCCTCCGGGCCGGGGCCCGCTCCGGCCCGCGGTCCGGGGCGCACCGGCCCCCGGACCGGACGCCCCGGGGCGGACCCCCGGCCACCGACCGGCAACCACGGCGCCCCCGCCTCCACGGACCCGGCCCGCGCGGGTCCCGGCCCGAGGCCGCACACCGCTCGGCCGCTCCGGGCGGACGGGGCCGCCCCGCCCCGCCCGGCCGGGGCACGCGGGCCGCGGGCCGACTGTCAGCGGCGGGGCCTACCCTCGAAGTGACAGCCTTCCCTCACTCCGAGGACCCTCTTGTCCGGTCGTTTCTCCCCCCGGCCCGCCCCCGCCCCCGGGACGGGCTCCGCCCCGCTGCCCGGCGCGCCGTCCGCCTCCGCCCAACCGGGCAGCGGGATCCGGCGCTGGCGGCCGCCCGGACCGCTGGACCTGGGCCTGGTGCTGGGAGTCCTGCGCCGCGGGCCGGGCGATCCGACGTTCCGGACGGCGGCCGACGGCGCCGTATGGCGGACCGCCCGCACCCCCGAGGGCCCGGGGACCCTGCGGGTCGCCGCCTGCGGCGGAGGAGAGGTCGAGGCCCATGCGTGGGGCCCGGGCGCCGCATGGCTGCTGGACTCCCTGCCCGCACTCCTCGGTGACGCCGACGAGCCCGAGGCCTTCACCCCGCGCCACCGCCTCGTCGCCCACGCCCGCCACCGCCGCCCCGGGCTGCGCCTCACCCGCACCGGCATGGTCCTGGAATCGCTGATCCCCTCCGTCCTGGAGCAGAAGGTCACCACGGACGAGGCGTACCGAGCCTGGCGGCTGCTGGTGTGCAAATTCGGGGAGCCCGCCCCCGGTCCTGCGGGTCCGATGCCCGGATACGGCGGTCTGTACGTGATCCCCGAGCCCCGCGCCTGGGCCCTCATCCCGTCCTGGGAGTGGCACCGCGCGGGCGTCGACGACAAGCGGGCTTCGACGATCCTGCGCGCCGCCCGGGTCGCCCGCCGTCTGGAGGAGGCGGCTGCGATGGACCCGGAGCGGGCCATGGCCAGGCTGGAGGCCGTACCCGGTATCGGCCCCTGGACCTCCGCCGAAACCGTGCAGCGCAGCAACGGCGCACCGGACGCGGTGACCCTCGGCGATCTCCATCTCCCGAGGATCGTCGGCTGGGCGCTGGCGGGGGACCGGGACGCCGACGACGCGGCGATGCTCGAACTCCTCGCGCCGTACGAGGGCCAGCGCCACCGCGCCGCGCGCTATGTCCTGCTCAGCGGCCGGGTGCCGCCCCGCCGCAAGCCGAAGATGCGGAAGGTCGATATCGGCCTGCTCTGACGGTCCGTGCGGACACCCGGCGCCGCCCCGCCGGCCCGGGCCCATGGACCCGACGGGACCACGCCGACCGACGGGACCACACGGAACACGAAACACGGAAGACGGCACTCGGGCCGAGCGGCCGAGCGGCAGAGCGACCGCGAAGATGTCCGGCCGCCGGGACCCGCTGCCACGCGCGCCCCGGCGCCCCGTCACCGCACGGTGATGAACGCCGAGGCGTCCCGCGGCGGCCGTTCCTTCGGCGCGGCGGCCGCATGCCCCACGGCGACCGCGCCCATGGGGTCCCAGCCTTCCGGCAGCCCGAGGACCTTCCGTACGACATCACGGCAGAACATCGTCGAGGACACCCAGGCCGAGCCGAGTCCCTCACCGGCCAGTGCCACCAGCAGGTTCTGCACCCCGGCACCGGTCGCGACGACGAACATCTCCCGCTCGGCACCGTCCCGCCGGGCGTCGCCGTAGTGATGGGAACCGTCCATCACCAGACAGGGCACGACGAGATACGGAGCCCGGCGCAGCACCTCGCCCCGGCGCACCCGCCGGGCCACGGACTCCTCCGATTTCCCGTCCCGCCGCAGATCCGCGATCCACGCCTCCCGCATGGCGTCCAGCAGCTCCGTACGCGCATCGGCCGACTCCAGCAGCACGAACCGCCAGGGTGTGGTGTGGTGCGGGGCGGGCGCGGTGACCGCCGCGGCGACCGCCCGGCGGACCGCCGCGGGATCCACGGGCGCGTCGGTGAACTCCCGGACCGTACGGCGCCGGGTCACCGCCTCCCGTACCGCCTCGGACGTCCCGAGCCGGAACAGGTCGTCGTCGGCGGCGCGGACCAGGGCCCGCGCACCGTCCGGCCCGGCGTCGTCACCGACGAGACGGCCGAGCCCGCGGACCACGGCGACGGGCCTGCCCGAGGTCTTCCCCTTGACCAGATCACCGGCGGCGGCGAGTTCGTCCGCGACGGCCGTGACCGTGACATTCAGCGGATTGCCGTGTGTGTCCCGGCCGCCGCGCAGATCGTCGAGGACCCGGACCCCGGCCGCACCGATCGCGATATCGGTGAGCCCGTTGCGCCAGGGCCGTCCGGAGGTATCGGTGACGACGACCCCGACGTCGACCCCGAGCGCCGCCCGCAGCCCCGACCGGATCGCCCGCGCGGACGCGTCGGGGTCCTCGGGGAGCAGCAGGACCGTCCCGGCGGGGGTGTTGGAGGCGTCCACCCCGGCGGCGGCCATGACCAGCCCCTGCCGGTTCTCCACGATCCGCAGGCTGCCGCGCCGGGCCACGACCCGTACCGTCTCGGCGTCTATCGCGTCCTCGCGGTCCCCGGCGGGCAGGATCCGCCCCTCCGCCTTGCTGACGACCTTCGAGGTGACGAGGAGGACGTCGCCGTCCCGCAGATCCGGCGCGGCGGCGGCGACCAGCGCGGCGATATCGTCACCCGGGCGCACCTCCGGCAGCCCCTCCAGGGCCCGTACACCGAAAGCGAAGCCGGCCCCGTCCCAGGCCCCGGCCCCGGCCCCGGAAATCGCGGCCTCGGTCTCCCCGCCCCGGGGACCGGCCGGATCGGCCCCGGCGAGGCCCGCCGGCTCCGTCCCCGCCGCCAGGCCTGCCGACCCGGTCTCCGCCCCCGACCCGGCGAGGTCCGCGGCCGTCACGACCGCACCTCCGCGGCCAGCTCCAGCGCCCGGCGGGCCATCTCGGCCGTCGCGTCCGTGTCGGTCATCATCAGCGGTACGGCCCGGCAGCGGATGCCCGCCGCCTCGACCGCCGCCACGGCCTCCCCGTCGACCGTGTCGACCAGCCAGCCGTCGAGCAGCCCGGAGCCGTAGTGCGCGGCGACCGCGGCAGCCGTCGACTCCACGCCCACCGCCGCGAGCACCTTGTCCGCCATCCCGCGCACCGGTGCGCCGCCGACCACGGGGGAGAGGCCGACGACCGGGACCCCGGCCTCCGCGATGGCCTCCCGGATCCCGGGGACGGCCAGGATCGTGCCGATGCTGACCACCGGGTTCGACGGCGGGAAGAGCACGACGTCCGCGGCGGCGATCGCCTCCAGCACCCCCGGTGCGGGCTTCGCCTGCTCGGCCCCGACCGGTACGACCGCCTCAGCGGGCACCGACGCCCGCAGCTTCACCCAGTACTCCTGGAAGTGGATCACCTTGCGCTCGCCGTCGGTCTCGACGGCCACATGGGTCTCCACCCGGTCGTCGGACATCGGCAGCAGCCGCACACCGGGGTTCCAACGGGTACAGAGCGCCTCGGTGACGGCGCTGAGCGGATAACCGGCCGCCAGCATCTGCGTACGGACGATATGGGTGGCGAAGTCGCGGTCGCCCAGGCCGAACCAGCCGGGCCCCACCCCGTACGCGGCAAGCTCCTCCTTGACCCGGAAGCTCTCGTCCGTACGCCCCCAGCCCTGCTCCTCGTTGATGCCGCCGCCGAGCGTGTACATCACGGTGTCGAGGTCGGGGCAGACCTTCAGCCCGAACAGATGGATGTCGTCACCGGTGTTCCCGATCACGGTGATGTCCGCCTCGGGCGCGGCCTGCTTGAGGCCGCGCAGGAAACGGGCGCCGCCGATGCCTCCGGCCAGAACCACAATTCGCATGACCGCAGTCTGTCAGGCGGGTACGACATCCCGGATCGCCGGTGTGCAACGGGAGCCGTGCATCGGCATTTCGGTCAGACCGGGGAAGTAGATGTGCAGGGATACGGCCGGTTCGAGCGTGTCGTTGATCACCTCGTGGGCGTATCCGGGCGCGAAGACGCGGACTTCGCCGGGAACGAGCACCCGCGAGGTCCCACCGCCCTCGTCCCTCCCCGCCCTCGAACCGGCCCCCGCGCCCGAGCCCGTCCCGGAACCGGCCCCCGAGCCCGCGCCCGCCCCGGAACCCGTCCGCGCTCCCGGTGCCGTGCGGGCCGCGGGGGGCGCCGACGGCGCGTCCGTGAGGCGCTCGGTCCGCTCGGTGAGCCGCCCCCGGAGCACCGTCAGCACACCGGACGAAGGCCCGTGGTCATGCGCTCCGGTGCCCTGGCCGGGCACCCAGGACAGCAGCCACACCTCGTACCCGGGACCGGTCCTGATCCGGTGGTACCAGCGGCTGGTGGCGTCGTACTCGACGACCCCCTCCCACAGCGCACGGTCGGCCGCGACCGTACGCGCGAGTCCGACGAAGTCCGCGACGGTGGAGGGGTGTTCGCGCGGCGGCTGAAGAAGATGCTGTACGGAAAGGATGTCGCCGGCGATCTGGAGGTCGCTGTCGTTGTCCATGGTGCTGCGGTGATCCCTCGGCAGGAGAGTCGCCCTCCGTCACGCTGCGCGCGGCGCGGTCGGTGACGGGAGACGACGGAAACAACGGGAAACAACGGAAAGGCATACGGATAAGCGGGGCGGCGCCCGGAGCCTTACGGCTTCAACGGAGCGTCGTCACTGAATTCGGTTCAGTGGCCGCAACAACAACAACGACAGCGGGCCTGCACAGCGCTGCGGAACCCACGGGCGGGGGTCGCGAGGGGCGCGGAGGCTGCTGACATGAGACCCACGGTGACGGGTGTCCCGCTTTGATGTCAACTCGATGACCGGTTTGGCGGAAATCTTTCACCTCATCCGGTTACGGAGCGCGCAGAAAGGTTTATGCAGCGCAAGGGTTGGGACACATCGCGCACGACCCACCCGCTACTACCCCGCTGCCACCCCTTCCCGCCTCCGCCGTGATCCGGCTGTGATCCGGATCGCTTCAGCGGTGCGACCGCAACACGATCGAAGGTGTTGACGTCTTCCCGTTCGAGGGCGGTTGGAGTGTGCGGGACGCCCGTGGAAGCGAGAGATGCGGCAAGTGTCAGATTTTTGCGGATTTGAACACTTTCCGTATACCCTTGGTTCCGCAGAGTGAATACGGGGCTCAATAGCAGATCTCCGCTTGACTGCCCCGGAGCCACACACTTGTAATTTCACTCGTGTCGTTCGGCCGAATCGAGCACGGCAACATCACGGGGACGCCAACAGACGAGGGGCGCACATGACCGAGCTGTTCGAACAACTGCTGGTCGAGGACGCGGACGATGAAATCGGCTGGCAGGAGCGCGCGTTGTGCGCCCAGACCGATCCCGAGTCCTTCTTCCCCGAGAAAGGCGGCTCCACACGTGAGGCGAAAAAAGTCTGCCTGGCGTGCGAAGTCCGTTCGGAATGCCTTGAGTACGCACTGGCGAATGACGAGCGTTTCGGTATCTGGGGCGGTCTCTCGGAACGGGAACGCCGCCGGCTGAAGAAAGCGGCCGTCTGACGCACTCCGGAGCGCCCGCCGCACGCGGGCGCTCCGCCCACCGGAGGTGCTTCCCGGCGGCCCGGGGCGGCCCGGCTGTGATGTGCGGGGTTCTCCGGTGGCCGATCCGCGCTGCTCCGTATCGCAGACACAGGCACAGACGCAGGTAACAGGTACAGGGCCCGGGTGCGGTGCGGCCGGATCAGTGGCCTCCGGGCCCACCTCGCCGACCCGGGCGGCGAACCGTGCCGGGGGCGAACCCTCCTCGACGCGGGCCCGGAGGCCCACGCCCCGTCCGCACCCGGCAGGACGCGGGCCCTGCCCCACGGGCCCTGCCCCACCACGGGCGCAGCACCCACGGGCCCGGAGAACCGGCCGCTGTCCGGACGGGCCTCGCCGTCGGTCGAGGCGCGGGAGACGCCGACGGGTTGTCCACCCCAGGCCCCGGGACCAGGCCACACCGGGAGGCGCCCCGGCCGCCCCGTACCAACTCGCCTTCCCCGGAAGGGAAACCCACCCCGCGACGACCCGTTAATGTGGGGCCCCGTCCCAGACGCTGACGCGCCCCCGCCGCGCGCTCCCGTCCCCGGCCGGAGGGCCCCACCCCCATGTCCGCCCCGCTGCCCGCCACATCCGCCGCGTTCCATACGGCCGATCCCCTGACCTTCCCGCGGCATGTCGTCACCGCCGTCCTCGTCTCGCACGACGGCGCCCGCTGGCTTCCGGAGACCCTCGCCGGGCTCCTCGCCCAGCAGCGGCCCGTACAGAACGTCATCGCCGCGGACACCGGCAGCGCCGACGAATCCGCGCAGCTCCTGACGGAGGCCCTCGGCGCCGACCGGGTGCTCAACCTCGCCCGCCGTACCGGTTTCGGCACCGCGGTCGGGGAGGCGGTACGCACCGCGGGCGTCCTCACCCCGGACGACCTGCCCTATCTCAGACGGCCCAGCGGCTGGGACCCCGCCACCCGGACCTGGCACGACGAGGCGTACGACATGCCGGAGCTGCTGTACGGCGAACCCGTCCAGTGGCTCTGGCTGCTCCACGACGACAGCGCCCCCGAACCGACCGCACTCGCCGAACTCCTCAAGGTCGTCGACGCCGACGGACACGCGGTGATCGTCGGCCCCAAACTCCGCGGCTGGTACGACCGAAGACAACTGCTCGAAGTCGGCGTCTCGATCGCCTACAGCGGCCGCCGCTGGACCGGCCTCGACCGCCGCGAACCGGACCAGGGCCAGCACGACCAGATCAGGACCGTACTGTCGGTCTCGTCCGCGGGCATGCTGATCCGCCGGGACGTCTTCGACGCCCTCGGCGGCTTCGACCGCCGGCTGCCCCTGATGCGGGACGACCTCGACCTGTGCTGGCGCGCCCACCGGGTCGGCCACCGCATCCTGATCGCCCCCGACGCCGTACTGCGGCACGCCGAGGCCGCCACCCGGCAACGCCGTACCGTCGACTGCGCGGGCCGCTCCACGGCCTCCCCGCACCGTGTCGCGAAGGCGGGCGCGGTCCACACCCTGCTGACCAACACCCATGCCGCGGCACTGCCCCTGGTCCTGCTGAGGATCGCCGTCGGCACGCTCGTCCGCACCCTCGCCTATCTCGTCGGCAAGGCCCCCCGCCACGCCGCCGACGAGGTCGCCGGACTGCTGTCCGTACTGCTCCGTCCCGGCCGGGTGGTCTCCGGCCGGATTGCCCGCCGCCGGGCGCGGGCAGCCGCCGCCGGAGCCGTCGTCGAGGCGCCCGAACTGCGCCCCCTGTTCCCCCCGGCGGGCGCGACCGTCAAAGCCGGCTTCGAACGGGTGATGGGCCGCCTCAGCCGCTCCCGCCCCGACACCACCACCCCCGTTCCCGGGCGCGCCCCCGAGGGCGACGATGCGGAGCCTCCTGAAGCCGGACGCTTCCCCCGCCTGCGGAAACTCGCGCTGAGGCCCGCGCCCGCCCTCTTCACCGTCCTGGTCCTGGTCACCCTTGTCGCCTGCCGAGGCCTGTTCGCCCCCGGCGCGCTCGCGGGGGGAGCGCTGCTGCCCGCGCCCGGCGATGTGCCGGGGCTGTGGGACCGGTACGCGGA
Source organism: Streptomyces sp. NPDC094448 (assembly GCF_044763775.1). Classification (NCBI taxonomy): domain Bacteria; kingdom Bacillati; phylum Actinomycetota; class Actinomycetes; order Kitasatosporales; family Streptomycetaceae; genus Streptomyces; species Streptomyces sp. NPDC094448. The sequence goes on from NZ_JBIWGU010000013.1 coordinate 215,746, forward strand.
CCAGTGGCAGCCCCTGGGCACCGGCGGCACCCCGACCGCACCGCCCTACCTCGGCATCCTCGCCGGTCTCGCCGCGCTCCTGTTCGGCTCGACCGGCCTCGCCGTGACGGTGCTCCTGGTCTGCTCGGTGCCGCTGGCCGGTCTGACCGCGTACCTCGCCGCCCGCCCCCTCATCCCGTCCCGGCTGCTGAGGGCCTGGGGGAGCCTGCTGTACGCACTCCTGCCCGCCACGACCGGAGCCCTGGCCTCCGGTCGGATCGGCACCTCGGTTCTGGCGGTCCTGCTGCCCCTGGCCGCCCGTGCGGCCGTCACCGCGCACGGCCTCGACCGCGCTCCTGCGGCCGCGCAAGCTCTCGACCGCCCTCCCGTGGCCGCCGGACCCCGGAGCCGTACCCGCCGATCCCGGCTCTTCGCTGCCGTCCCGGGCTCGGGCCGCCGTCCCTCACCGCCGGCCGCCCAGCACGGCACCGGGACCGGCCCGGGACACGGCACCGGACACAGCACGGGAACCGGTTCCGGACACAGCACCGGCGGTTGGCCTGCCACCTGGACGTACGCTCTGCTGCTCACCGCCCTCACCGCGTTCACCCCGGTCCTCTGGCCGCTCGCGGTCGTCCTCGGCGCGGGGGCGCTCGCCGCCCGCCGCGCCGACCTCGCGACGGCCTGGCCCCGGTTCGCGGCCGCGGTCCTCACCCCCGTCGTCCTGCTCGCGCCCTGGTCGCTGACCCTGCTGACCGAACCGTCCGCCGTGCTCCGGGAAGCGGGGCTCGACCTCGGCGACGGCCGGGCGACCGCGCTCGGCCTCCTCACGCTGAGCCCCGGCGGACCCGAGGCCGGCGGCAGCGTCCTGCTGGCCGGTCTGGTGCTCGCCGCGCTGGCGGCCCTGATCCGCGAAGGGCGCCGGCTCGCGATCCGTACCGCCTGGACGGTGGCCCTGGCCGGATTCACCCTCGCGGCATTCGTCAACGGCTCGGCCTGGGCGGGCCCCGCGACCCTGGTGTACGGCGCCGGGCTGATCGCCGCGGCCTGCCTCGGCGCCGAACTCGGCCGTACCCGGGTCTCCGCCCGTGACTTCGGCTGGCGGCAGCCCCTCGCCGTACTGATCGCCGTCCTCACCGCACTCGCCCCGGTGCAGCTCGCCGTGGCCTGGACGATCGGCGGCGCGGACGGGCCGCTGGAGCGGCGGGACCCCGTGCAGGTCCCCGCGTTCGTGGCCGAGGAGAGCGGGACCAGCGACCGGCCGCGGACCCTCGTACTGGGCGGTACGTCCCCGGGGCGGATCCCGTACGCCCTGGTACGGGGAGCGGGCGCCCGGCTCGGCGACGCCGAACTCGCCCGCGCGACGGACGACGACCCCCGCCTGGACCGGGTCGTGGCCCGCCTCGTCGCGGGCTCCGGCGCCGACCAGGCCACCGAACTGAGCGGCTACGCCATCCGTTATGTCCTGGTACGGGATGGAGCGCCCGCGCGGCTGTCCCGGGTCCTCGACACCACCCCGGGGCTGACCAGGCTCAGCCGGATCGGCGGCAGCGCGCTGTGGGGGGTGGACCGCCAGGTCGCCCGGGTCACCGTCCTGGACGGGACGGCCGATCCGCTGCCCGTGCCCTCGGGCCCGGTGGAGGTGCGGGCCGCGGTCCCGGCGGGCGGACCGGACCGGATCCTGCGCCTGGCCGACCGTACCGACGCCAACTGGCGGGCCACCCTGGACGGCCGCACCCTGCCGAAGCGGAGCGTCGACGGCTGGGCCCAGGGGTTCGAACTCCCCGCCGATGGCGGCACCCTGGTCGTCACGTACAAGCAGTCCACCGCGCACACCGTATGGCTCAGGACCCGGCACGCACTGCTGCTCGTCCTGGTCGTACTGGCGCTGCCCGGCAGGCGGGGGCGGAGCGACGACGACCTGCCCGACGAGCCGCTGACCGTGCCCGGACCCGTCGTACCGCGCCAACGGCCGGACGGTACGGCGACGGACGGGCCGCCCGGGACGACCGGGCCCGTCCCCGTCCCGGTCCCCGACGCCGTACCGAATCCCCCCTCTCCCCCCTCTCCGCCCACCGCACCGTCCGCACACCGGTCTCCGCTCACGGAACCGGCAGGAACCCATCCCCGGCGTGCGGTCGCGGCCCCGCCGTCCGACCGTGCAACGGGCTTCGGCCCGGACTCCACCCCGGAACCGGCCAACGGCCCCGGGCCCGGCCCTGGCGACGGCCCCGGCCCCGGCGGCGACGGGCCCGCCGCACGCGGCCCGCGGTCGGCCGGCGCCACCGCCCCACGCCACCCCGACCACGCGACCCGAGGCGAGTCCGAGTGAAGCGCACGACCCAGTCCCTGCTCGCCGCCGTCGCCGCGCTCACGGCGATCACCGGACTCGCCGCCCTGACCGCCCCCGGAGCCGGGGAGGGCGGCGCCGGGGCGAAGGCCCCCGTCCGTATGCCGGTCGAGCGGTCCATCCTGCTCTGCCCCTCGGCGGGCACCTCCGAAGCGGCCGGAACGCTCTACACCTCCTTCACCCCGACGGCACCCGCGGCACCTGCGCCCCCGGCTGCCGCCGCGCCCCCGGGTGGACCCAGTGGACCTGGTGGACCCGGGGAATCCGCCGGCCCGTCCGGCAAGCCCGTACCCGCCCCCGTACCCGCCGCGGGCATCGCGGAACTCCGGCCCGCGGGCGCCCCGGTCCCCGCCCCGGAAGGAACGGCGAAGAGCCCGAAGCCCCGGCAGCCCCGGCCCGGGGGAGCGGACGGCGGCCCCCGCGATGCCGCACCGGGTGCCGGACCCCCGCCCCTGCTCACGGCCGGGAAGCCCGGTGCACCGGTCGCCGTCCGCGCGGGCCGCGGCGAAGCACCGGCGCTCGTCGGCACGGCCACGGCCGCGCTGGCCCCCGGCTGGACCGCCCAGCAGACCACCGTCCTCCCGGCCGGCCCGGCCCGCGGCCTCCTCGGCACCACCTGCACCGCGCCCGATACGGGCTTCTGGTTCCCCGGCGTCTCCACCGCCAAGGGACGCCAGGACTACCTCCACCTCACCAACCCCGACGACACCCCGGCCGTCGCCGATATCGAGATCCACGGCCCCGACGGGCAGGCACCCAGCAGCGTCCCCGACGGAATCCCGATCCCCGCGGGCACGGGCATCCCGGTGCTGCTGTCCACCGTGACCCCCGCGGAACTGGCCGACGCCACTCTCCGGGTGACGATCCGTACGGGACGGGTCGGCGCGGTCGTCCGGGCCGCCGAGGACACCGTCGGCAGCGACTGGCTGGCCGCGTCCGCCGAGGCGTCGGCCACCGCGGTCCTGCCCGGCATCCCCGCCGACGCCACCTCCGTGCGTCTGGTCGCCTTCGCCCCCGGCGAATCCGACGCCGAGCTGAAGATCCGGCTCTCGGGCCCCCGCGGAACGATCGTCCCCGCCGGACACGAGTCCGTACGAGTCAAGGCGGGGACGGTGGCGAGCGTCGATCTGAAGGGCGTCACCAGGGGCGAAGCGGGCTCCCTCCTGCTCGACCCGGCCGAGCCGGACCGTCCCACCCCGGTCGTGGCCGCGCTCCGGGTCGTCCGCGGCACCGGCACGTCACAGGAGGTGGCCTACATCCCGGCCGCCGGGCCCGTCGGCGACCGCGCGAGCACCGCCGACAACCGGTCCACCGGCACCACCCTGACCCTCGCCGCACCCACTCGCGCGGCTCGCGTACGGGTCGCCGTGTCACCACCGGGAACGGTGGGCGCCGCGCCGTCCGTACGCATGTACACCATCGCCGCCGGGACCACCCTGGCCGTCGTCCCGACCGCACCGGGCGGACCGAAGAGCACCTACGCCCTCACCGTGGAGACCGTGTCGGGCGGCCCGGTCCACGCGGCACGAACCCTTGCCCCGCCACTCGGCCCGGTACGGATGTTCACGGTCCAGACGCTCTCCGACGACCGGTCGACGGTGCCGGTCCCCGAAGCGGAACGGGATCTGTCCGTCCTGGACGACTGACACCCGGCAATCCTTGAACGCCCGGCCACCCTCGGCGGGACGGCCCGCGCAGCCCGGTCCGGCTACTGCTGGTCGGGGGAGCGCAGGACCCGCAGGTGCCCGCGGCGGGCGACCTCCATCGGGTCGGCCGCGCGCCGGGCCGCATGCCCCTCGGCCGCCGCCCGCCCCTGCGGCCGCGCCGCCTCGCGTACGGCATTGGCGAGAGCTTCGAGATCGTCACCGCTGGGCCGGGCCGGGGCCGAGCCGTCGGTGAGGCGTACGACCTCCCAGCCGCGGGGTGCGGTCAACCGCTCGCTGTGCTCGGCGCACAGGTCGTAGCAGTGGGGTTCGGCGTAGGTGGCGAGCGGACCGAGGACCGCGGTCGAATCGGCATAGACGTACGTCAGTGTCGCGACGGCAGGGCGGCCGCACGCAGTGCGCGAACATCGACGTACAGGGCTCACGAGGTTGGACGGTACCGCACTCTTGAACGGGCTGCGACGACTCTCCATCAGCTCACTCCACCGTGTCGTGATGCGAACCGGGTTTCGGGAGATCCGGAGAGACCCCTTCTGACCTGCAATGAAGGGTCCACGAGCGGCGTTGTGACGGCAGGTGAACCGGTCATGACGTGACGTAAATCAGGTCATTCACGCAGGGACCGATGATCGTCGGCGGGTACGCAACCGACGTCAAGCGCCGTCGGAACGGTCATTTACTGACAATCCCGCCATCAGCTCTTCCGTCCCGTGAACTCCGGCCGAGGCGCGCCCTACTCGCTGTCACCGCCCCGCCCCCGACGCCCACCTACCGCTGTCCGCAACGGGTTTGGCCCGCTCCTTCCTTCCGCCCGTCTCCTCCGGCCGCCCGCCTTCCCTGTGTTGGGCCCGGCCCTTCCGTCCCTACCCGCACCCATCCTCTTGCATCCCGTCACATCCGCCCCTCCTTCCTCCGCTCTTCGATCTCCGTCGTGCCCCTCCTTTCCTCCCCTCCCCGCGCAGGCCCGGACGGGCCCTGCCCCGGTGCCCCGCCGTGCCCGGTCGCGGTGCTTCCCGGCGCCACCACCGCCCGCCCGCCACCGCCCCATCCGCCCCGAGCCCCTCCCCGCCCCATCCGCCCCGGGCGGAACCCGCGACTCCCGGCTTCCTGTCCACCTCCTTTCGCAGCCCGCCGTTCCGGGCGGCCCCACACCTCCGGAAGCGTCGTCCCTGCCGCTTCGGGAGGCCCGGGAGAGCTACCCTGCGTGAGTGATGGACAGTTCCGTACCTCCGCTCCCGGGGGAGCCCCGTCCTGTCGGGCCACCCACGGAGCCGGACCAGGGTGCCGGCCCCGAACCCGCCGCCTCCGGCCCCGCAGCCGGCCCGGAACCCCCCACCGGCCCGGGGCAGGAACCGGAGGGCGAGCCGAGGCCCCGCCGCCGCGACCGCCACGGCCGGGGGATGCGCGGCCCCGTCGCCCCACCCCAGGTCCCCCTCTCGGTCAGCCGGTCGGACTCCTTCCGCGATCTGGTGCGCGATTCCGTCGAACGCCTGGAACGACGCCTTCCGCAACTGGCCGACGTCGACTTCGTGGTCCAGGAGGTCCCGGTCCTGGGGCCCACCGACGACCTCGGCACCGGAGTACCCCTCGGCGGCACCCTCCCCGAGGGGAAGGACGAGCCCGCGCGCGTCGTGATCTACCGCCGCCCGGTCGAGGTCCGGACCAAGAACCGCGAAGAGCGTGCGCTGCTGGTCCACGAGGTTGTCGTGGAGCAAGTGGCGGAACTTCTGGGGCTGGCGCCCGAATCAGTGGACCCGCGGTACGGCCAGGACTGACGTACCCGGATAATTTGCTCCGACCACCACACAGACCCGAGGGAAGGCTGGCCCCGTGGCTGCTGCTGATCTGTCCCGGATCGTAAAGGCGTACGACGTCCGTGGCGTGGTGCCGGACCAGTGGGACGAGGCACTCGCCGAACTCTTCGGCGCGGCCTTCGTCCAGGTCACATCGGCCGACGCCATCGTCGTCGGACACGATATGCGACCCTCGTCGCCCGGACTCTCGGGCGCTTTCGCCCGCGGCGCGGCGGCCCGCGGCGCCGACGTCACGCTGATCGGACTCTGCTCCACCGACCAGTTGTACTTCGCCTCCGGCCACCTCGGCCTCCCCGGCGCCATGTTCACCGCCTCCCACAACCCCGCCCAGTACAACGGCATCAAGATGTGCCGCGCCGGAGCGGCACCGGTCGGCCAGGACACCGGCCTCGCCGATATCCGGGCCCTGGTGGAGCAGTGGGCCGAAGAGGGCGCCCCCGCGCCGGCCGCCGAACCCGGCACCGTCACCGAACGGGACACACTGGAGGAGTACGCGGCACATCTGCTCTCCCTCGTCGACCTCTCCGCCATGCGCCCGCTGAAGGTCGTCGTCGACGCGGGCAACGGCATGGGCGGCCACACCGTCCCCACCGTCTTCGCATCCCTGCCGCTCACCCTCGTGCCGATGTACTTCGAACTCGACGGCACCTTCCCCAACCACGAGGCCAACCCGCTGGACCCGGCGAACATCGTCGACCTCCAGGAGCGGGTGCGCGCCGAGAACGCCGACCTCGGTCTCGCCTTCGACGGCGACGCCGACCGCTGTTTCGTCGTCGACGAGCGCGGCGAAGGGATCTCACCCTCCGCGATCACCGCCCTGGTCGCAGCCCGGGAGCTGGCCAAGCACCCCGGTGGCACGGTCATCCACAATCTGATCACCTCCTGGTCGGTTCCCGAGGTCGTCCGCGAGAACGGCGGCACCCCCGTGCGTACCCGAGTGGGGCACTCCTTCATCAAGCAGGAGATGGCCCGCACGGGCGCGATCTTCGGCGGCGAACACTCGGCGCACTACTACTTCCGTGATTTCTGGAACGCCGATACGGGCATGCTCGCCGCGCTCCACGTCCTTGCCGCCCTCGGCTCCCAGCCCGCTCCGCTGTCGGAACTCGTCGCCCAGTACGACCGCTACACCGGCTCCGGCGAGATCAACTCCACCGTCGAGGACCAGGCCGCCGCCACCGCCGAGGTGCGCGCCGCCTTCGAGTCGGTGCCCGACGCCACGATCGACACCCTCGACGGCCTGACGGTCACAACCCCCGACTGGTGGTTCAACCTCCGCCCCTCCAACACCGAGCCCCTGCTCCGCCTCAACGTCGAGGCCAAGGACTCCGCCACTCTCACCAAGGTCCGCGACGAGGTCCTCGCCCTGATCCGCCGCTCCTGACCTCTGCATACCCTCCGGACCCCGGCGGCAGCCGTCCGCCGGGGTCTTTAGCCCGATGGTGTGGACCTGGAGCATCCGGGAACTCTCCCGCACCGGGCCGCCCAGCAGCCCCGATCCGGCACCCCGCCCAACCCGGCCCCGGGGCGCGCGCCCCGCACCAGCCACGGCGGCCCCCGGAGTCCCGCCCCGCACCAGCCACGCCCCCGGGACACGGCCTTGGACCGGCCCCGGTTCTCCACCGCCCACCGGCCCCGCGCCCTGCCATCCCCTCGGCCCCGCGCCCGCCCCACCACCGCGCATCCGCGCCGCATCGCCCGGCCGCAGGGCCTGCCCGGCGGATCCTGCCGGACCGGCACCCCCTGCCACCGCCCCCCGACCCCGGCGGCCCGGCCGCGGATACCACCCGGCGCAACCACCCCACCCGTACCTCTCCCCACCCCAGAACGCGCCGCCCCCCTCCCCCCGGCGGTACGCTGACGTGGCCCGATCGACCGACCGCCCCGCGTTCCCGGACGACCGGACGTCACGACCCGGGCCACCCCCGGACCACGACCGCGACGGCACGTCACCACGACGCATCGGAGCACCGGCCGTGACGACCGACGACCGCGCCGCCCAGGGACCCCCGGCACCACGGCCGGCCGGGCCGCCCGCCGCCGCCGCGGCACCGCCGACCCCTGAAGGGACCCACCTCATGCCGCTCGAAGCCGGCCTCCTCTCCATCCTTGCCTGCCCGGCCTGCCACAGCGCCCTGAAGGACCGGTCCGAGGCCGACACCCCCGAGCTGATCTGCACCGGTACGGAGTGCGGTCTCGCGTACCCCGTACGCGACGGCATCCCCGTCCTCCTCGTCGACGAGGCCCGCCGCCCCGCCTGACGGCACCCCGCGCCCGCGACCACACCCCCGCAAGGGCCTCATCCGAAACGGGCCCTCAACCCAACCGGCGAATCGGAGGCCCCGCCCCATGCTCGACGAGTCGCTCCTCGACGACCCGGAAGCCCTTGCCCGTGCCGACCGCCGAGGCCTGCTCCGGGGCGCCGCCGGAGCAGGCGCCCGGGTACGGACGGCCGCCCGGCACGCCGCCGAAGCGGGCATCGCCGAGCTGAAGCCGGACGGCCGCCCCCGCGCCGTCCTCGTCGCCGGCGCGGGCACCGCGGCCACCGGGGTCGCCGACCTCATCGGCGCACTCGCCGGCGCGAGTGCCCCCGTCATCCGCCTTCACCCCACCGGCGTCGCCCCGGCCGCAGGCGCCCTGCGCTGGGCCCTCCCCGGCTGGGCGGGCTCCCTCGACCTCCTGCTCCTCACCACCACCGACGGCGGAGAACCCGGCCTCGACCTCCTCGCCGAGCAGGCGTACCGCCGCGGCTGCACCATCGTCGCCGTCACCCCCCAGCGCTCCCCGCTGGCCGAAGGCGTCGGCGGCCGCCACGGCCTCGTCGTCCCCCTGGCCACCCCGCCGTACGAGGTGTACGAGGGCTCCGAAGAGGCCGTCCCGGCCGGCCCCGGCGCCCTCTGGGCCCTGTTCACCCCCCTCCTCGCACTCCTCGACCGCATCGGACTCCTCGAAGCACCCCCGGAGGCCCTCGCCCGCGTCGCCGACCGCCTCGACCGCACGGCCGAGCGGTGCGGCCCCACCATCGCCACCTACAGCAACCCGGCCAAAACCCTGGCCGCGGAACTGGCCGACAGCCTCCCCCTGATCTGGACCGAAGGCACGGGCGCCGCCCCCGCCGGCCGCCGCTTCGCCGCCGTCCTCGCCGAACTCGCCGGCCGCCCCGCCTTCGCCGCCGAACTCCCCGAGGCACTGCCCGCCCACGGAGTCCTGCTCGCCGGGGACTTCGCGGCCGGCGCCGATCCGGACGACTTCTTCCGCGACCGGGTGGAAGAGCAGCAGGCGCTGCGCGCCCGGGTCGTCCTGCTCCGCGACCGGCCCGCAGGAGGCCTCACCGCCGCCCCGGCCGCCCGCGAACTCGCCCTCGGCCACGACACGGCCATCAGCGAACTGGAACCGGACGAAGGCAGCGAACTGGAATCCCTCGCGGAACTGCTCACCGTCACCGACTTCGCCGCCGTCTACCTCGCCCTGGCCACCCCGGCAACCCCCTCCTGAACCACCAGCACCACCAACCCTCAACCGCACCACCCCGGCCGAAGGAGACCTGCCGCCGAATGGACCGCCTCACCAACACCATCCGCCCATACGCCTGGGGCTCCACCACCGCCATCCCAAAGCTCCTCGGCGTCCACCCCACCGGCGAACCCCAGGCGGAGATGTGGTTCGGCGCTCACCCCGGCGCACCCTCCCACCTCGAACGCGGCCCCCTCGACACGGTCATCGCCGCCGACCCCGTACGCGAACTCGGCGCCACCACCGTCCGCCGCCACGGCCCCCACCTCCCCTTCCTCCTCAAACTCCTCGCCGCAGGCACCCCCGTCTCCCTCCAGGTCCACCCCGATCTGGACCAGGCCAAGACCGGACACGCCGCCGAGGAACGCGCCGGCATCCCCTTCACCGCCCCCCACCGCAACTACAAGGACACCAACCACAAGCCGGAACTGATCTGCGCCCTCACCCCCTTCGACGGACTCTGCGGCTTCCGCCGGCCGGCCGAGACCGCCGACCTGATCACCGGCCTCGGCGTCGACTCCCTCAAGCCGTATGCCGACCTCCTCCGCGCCCACCCCGAAGAAGCAGCCCTGCGCGAGGTCCTCACCGCCGTCCTCACCGCCGACCGCACCGCGATCGCCGAGACCGTCACCGAGACCGCCGCCGCCGCGGCCCGTATCGGCGGCGCCTACACCGTCTACGCGGACATCGCCCGCCACTACCCCGGCGACCCCGGCGTCATCGCCGCGATGCTCCTCAACCACGTACAGCTCCAGCCCGGCGAGGCCATCTACCTCGGCGCGGGCGTCCCGCACACCTATCTCCGCGGCCTCGGCGTCGAGATCATGGCCAACTCCGACAACGTCCTGCGCTGCGGACTCACCCCCAAGCACGTCGACGTACCCGAACTGCTCCGCGTCGTCCGCTTCGCCCCCACCGACGCCGCGGTCCTGCGCCCCGAGGCCGACGCGGACGGCGCGGAGGTGTACGAGACGCCCGCCGCCGAGTTCCGGCTCTCCCGCCACCTCCTCGCCCCCGACGCCACACTCCGCGACCTCACCTCCCCCGGCCCGCAGATCCTCCTCTGCACCTCCGGCCGCGCCACCGTGGGCGAACTGACGCTCGGACCCGGCGATTCCGTGTTCGTACCGGCAGGGGAGAAGACGGAGATCTCGGGCGCCGACGGCGGCTCCGGGACCCTCTTCCGGGCCACGGTGCCCGACTGACCCGCCCTCCCCGGCCACTGCTGCAACAATGGCGCCCCTCAGTCATCGGGTGACTACCGAACGGCAGTGGCGCCGGTACGCGGACCCCGGCTCCGGCCGAACCCGCCCCGGGCCCGGGGCGCGCCCGACGGGACCAGCAGGACCGACAGGACCAAGGGGACACTCGAACATGAGCGCGTCAGGCGGAACCAAGGCGATCGTGGCTGCCCTCACCGCCAACCTCGCCATCGCCGCGGCCAAATTCGTCGCGTTCCTCTTCAGCGGCTCGTCGTCGATGCTCGCCGAGAGCGTCCACTCCCTCGCCGACTCCGGCAACCAGGGACTCCTCCTCCTCGGCGGCCGCCGCGCCCGCCGCGCGGCCACCCCCCAGCACCCCTTCGGCTACGGCCGCGAACGCTATATCTACGCCTTCCTCGTCTCCATCGTGCTCTTCTCCGTCGGCGGCATGTTCGCCCTCTACGAGGGCTACGAGAAGATCAGGAACCCACACCCCATCGAAGCCTGGTATTGGCCCGTCGGCGTCCTCGTCTTCGCGATCGCCGCCGAAACCATCTCCTTCCGTACCGCGATCAAGGAATCCAACCCCCTGCGCGGCGGCCGCTCCTGGCGCGAGTTCGTCCGCCACGCCAAGGCACCCGAACTCCCCGTCGTCCTCCTCGAAGACCTCGGCGCCCTCGTCGGTCTGATCCTCGCCCTCGCCGGCGTCAGCCTCGCCCTCGCCACCGGCGACGGCGTCTGGGACGGTATCGGCACCCTCTGCATCGGCACCCTCCTCATCCTCATCGCCCTCGTCCTCGCCGCCGAGACCAAATCCCTCCTCCTCGGCGAGGCCGCAACCGCCGACGACGAACGGAAGATCGAAGCCGCCGTCGTCGACAACACCACCGTCACCCGCCTCATCCATATGCGCACCCTCCACCTCGGCCCCGAAGAACTGCTGGTCGCCGCCAAGATCGCGGTACGCCACGACAACACCGCCACCGAAGTCGCCACGGCCATCAACGCCGTGGAAGAACGCATCCGCGCCGCCGTCCCCATCGCCCGGGTGATCTACCTCGAACCCGATATCTACAGCGCGACGGCCGCGGCCACCGGCACCGACCCCGCCCGGCCGGCCGCCACCCCCTGACCGTCCCTGCCCGCAGGTATCCGGTCATTCCGCCCGCCCCCGACCAGCGACGTGTCCCGATCACGCCCCTGTGCGGGCTGGGGCCGCCCCGGGGGATCGGTGTAGATTCGGAACGAGAGTCAGACGTCGCTGCTGATGGCGGTCGGGCGGTCCCCAGCGGACCGGCCGAGGGAGAGAGGGCCTCCGACGACTGCGCCGCGAGCGGCCCGGGCATCCCTGTGTCCACCGCCGCGGAGCCAGCCGTGCCCACCCTCGACCTCCACTGAGGAGCAGTCCCGCATGACGACAGTCACCACCGGCCACGACTTCAAGGTCGCCGACCTCTCCCTCGCCGAGTTCGGCCGCAAGGAGATCAGCCTCGCCGAGCACGAGATGCCCGGCCTGATGGCCATCCGCTCCGAGTACGCCGCCCAGCAGCCGCTCGCCGGCGCCCGGATCACCGGCTCCCTGCATATGACGGTCCAGACCGCCGTCCTCATCGAGACCCTCGTCGCCCTCGGCGCCCGGGTCCGTTGGGCGTCCTGCAATATCTTCTCCACCCAGGACCACGCCGCCGCGGCCATCGCCGTCGGCCCCGAGGGCACCCCCGACAACCCCCGCGGCATCCCCGTCTTCGCCTGGAAGGGCGAAACCCTCGAAGAGTACTGGTGGTGCACCGAGCAGGCCCTGACCTGGCCCGACTCGCCCACCGGCGGCCCGAACATGATCCTCGACGACGGTGGCGACGCCACCCTCCTCGTCCACAAGGGCGTCGAGTTCGAGAAGGCCGGCGAGGCCCCCGACCCCGCCACGGCGGACAGCGAGGAGTACGGCTACATCCTCACGCTCCTCAACCGCACCCTCGGCGAGAACCCGCAGAAGTGGACCCGGCTGGCGTCCGAGATCCGCGGCGTCACCGAAGAGACCACCACCGGCGTCCACCGGCTGTACGAGATGCACCGCGACGGCACCCTCCTCTTCCCGGCGATCAACGTCAACGACGCCGTCACCAAGTCGAAGTTCGACAACAAGTACGGCTGCCGCCACTCCCTCGTCGACGGCATCAACCGCGCCACCGACGTCCTCATCGGCGGCAAGGTCGCCGTCGTCTGCGGTTACGGCGACGTCGGCAAGGGCTGCGCCGAATCCCTCCGCGGCCAGGGCGCCCGGGTGATCATCACCGAGATCGACCCCATCTGCGCCCTCCAGGCGGCGATGGACGGTTTCCAGGTCACCACCCTCGACGAGGTCGTGGGCCTGGCCGACATCTTCATCACCACCACCGGCAACAAGGACATCATCATGGCCACCGACATGGCCAAGATGAAGCACCAGGCCATCGTCGGAAACATCGGCCACTTCGACAACGAGATCGACATGGCCGGCCTGGCCCACATCCCCGGCATCGTCAAGGACGAGGTCAAGCCGCAGGTCCACACCTGGACCTTCCCCGACGGCAAGAAGATCATCGTGCTCTCCGAGGGACGCCTGCTCAACCTGGGCAACGCGACGGGCCACCCGTCCTTCGTGATGTCCAACAGCTTCGCCGACCAGACCCTCGCCCAGATCGAACTCTTCACCAAGCCCGAGGAGTACCCGACCGACGTCTACGTGCTGCCCAAGCACCTCGACGAGAAGGTCGCCCGTCTCCACCTCGGCTCCCTCGGCGTCAAGCTCACCACGCTCCGCCCCGAGCAGGCCGCCTACATCGGCGTCGACGTCGAAGGCCCCTTCAAGCCCGACCACTACCGCTACTGACGGTCCGGGCCCTCACGGCCCGCGCCCCGGGCAGCACCCCGGCACCGGGCCCGCCCGCACTCCGCGGACGGGCCCGGCACCGAACAGGCCCCCGGGGCCCGCGGACCATCCGGGGCCGACCAGAGGCCCCGGGCACCCGGACCAGAGCGACCTAAGAGCAACAGGCAGGCCCCCGCACCCCCGTGTCGGGGGCCTGCCCGCACCCTCTCCCGCACGCGGCCCGGCCCGCCCCCCACCGGCCGTCACACCGGCAGTCCGCGACACCACCGAGCCACCCCGCACAAGGACCCCGAAGCCCCATGCCCCGCGGCCGCTATTCGCTCCACGATCCGCACGATCACACCCCCCTCGGCGAGGAACACTTCCACTGCGCCACCGGCCCCTCCGGCTGGCGGTATGTCTCCCGCACCACCACCCCCTCCGGCGAACAGAGGGGCTCCGTGGACCTGGCCGTCGACGAACTCGGCCGCCCCATCCGGCTCGAACTCCAGACCGCGAGCTGGCAGGTCCGCGGCGCCGCCATCGACGGCGTCACCTGGGTCCGCACCGACCCCACCGGCACACACGCCGACGAAGGAACAACACGCGCACACGCCTTCACCGGAACCTCCCCCGCCTTCCTCGTGGCCACTGCACGACTGCTGCGTCTCACCCCCGGCTCCCCGGCGACCCGTGTCCGCCTCGTCGCGTTCACGGATCCCGTACTCGCCCCCCTCACCGTCGACCAGTCCTGGGCTCTGCTCGACAGTGAAGCGCACGCCACTGACAACGGCCCCCTCGTTGTGGACGCTTACCAGGTCAACGCCCTGGACACCGGCGAACAGCACACCGTCCACATCGCCGGGGACGTCGTGCTGGCGGCCCCGGGCATCGAACTCGAACAGTTGGACAGTCCGCCCTCGGTCTTCCCCTGACCGCCTGTCGGCATCCACCACCTGCACCGGCTACGCGGGAGGCACGAACCCCGTAGAACGCGTCCCGGCGCCGCCCGGCCCACCCTCGGCTCCGGGCCCGCGCACCCCAGAACGCCCCGATGCCGGCAACGCCCCGGAGTCCACCGGAGGCAGCGGCTCCAGCGCCCACCCGTGTTCAGTACCACCCCGACCGTCATCAGGCACCCCCCACGCCTCCGCCTGATCCCCAACCACACCAGCAGCGGATTCCGTACCGACGCCGGATCCCGCCCCGGACCCGAAGGCCCGCCGGGCGTCCCGGGCCTGCCGCTCCTGCACCACCGCGGCCAGAAAGGCCTCCGGAGGCACCCCCTCCGGAACAACCGCTCCCGTCCGCACGACCAACTCGTCCGCCAGCCCGGCCGCCATCGCCCCGGCCACCGCGGGATCCAGCTGCCCCATCCGCGTCAGGCACTGCCGTACCGCCAGCCACAGTTCGTCCGGCACTCCCGACAGATCAACCTGCCCGAACCGCCCCACCAGCCACGGCGGAGGCGCCGGCACGGCAGCGACCTGCGCCCCCGGCACGCGCTCCCGTACGACGAGCGTGCCCGCGAACACATCCCCCAGCCGCCGCCCCCGCGCCGAAACCAGCGACGCGATCGCCGCAACCACCCCCATCGTCAGCGTGATCTCCACCGCCCCCATCGCCCCACGGACCAGCGCATGACGGAACCGCACGGGCCCGCCGTCGTCCCGTACCACCCGCAGACCACAGGCCAGCTTCCCCAAGGAACGGCCCTTCGTGAGCGTCTCCACGGCGATCGGAGCCCCCACCGGAATCAGCAGGAACACCGCCACCCCCAGCGCCCGGCTCGCCGCCGGATCCAGTGAAGCGGTCGTCAGCGCCAGCCCCACCATCACCACCAGAAACAGACCCCACACCACGACCAGGTCGACGGCCAATGCCAGCGCCCTGCTCGGCAGCTTCGCCGGCTGTATCCCCAGAACGACCGCGTCCCCCGTCACCAGCGCACTCATACCGCCCACCCCTCCCTACTCGGACCGCCCGGCCTGCCCCCGGCGCCCTCAGTCTGCCAAGCTGACCCGAAACGCACTGCGGTAGGAAGCGCCCGCGGCAGTACGCATGGACGCCCCAGCGCCTGGAGCAGCAGCCCAATGGACCTCGACGTCTTCGTGACAGCCCACCGAGCGGAATGGGACAGGCTGGAGCACCTCCTGCGCAGGGGACGCCGCCTCACCGGGGCCGAAGCCGATGAACTGGTCGCCCTCTACCAGCGCACCGCCACTCATCTCTCCCTGATCCGCTCCACCACCCCCGACCCCGCACTCGTCGGGCGCCTCACCCGACTCGTCGCCCGCGCCCGCGCGACGGTCACCGGCACCCGCCGCGCCACCTGGCGCGACGCCTCCCGCTTCCTCACCGCCGGCTTCCCCGCCGCCGTCTACCGCTCCCGCCACTGGTGGATCCCCGCCGCGGTCCTCTCCATCACCACGGCAGCCGTCATCGGCTGGTGGGTCGGCACCCACCCCGAGGTCCAGTCGGCGATCGCCGGCCCGGAGGCACTCCGTGAGATGACCCGCCCGGGCGGCGACTACGAGACGTACTACTCCAGCGACCCCGCGGCGTCCTTCGCCGCCCAGGTCTGGACGAACAACGCCCAGGCAGCCGCGGTCTGCCTGACCCTGGGAGCCTTCCTCGGCATACCCGTGCTCTGGATCCTGCTCCTGAACATGGCCAACCTCGGTGTCGGCATCGGTCTGATGTCCTCGGCCGGCCGCCTCGACGTCTTCCTCGGCCTCGTGCTCCCGCACGGCCTCCTGGAACTGACCGCCGTCTTCATCGCCGCCGGTACGGGGCTGCGCCTCGGCTGGACCGTCGTCGACCCCGGCCCCCTGACCCGCAGGGCCGCTCTCGCGGAGCAGGGCCGAGCCGCCCTCGGCATGGCGATCGGCCTCGCTCTCGTCCTCTTCGTCTCGGGCCTCATCGAAGGCTTCGTCACCCCGTCCGGTCTGCCAACCTGGGCCCGTATCGGCATCGGGATCACGGCCGAGCTGGGATTCCTCGCCTACATCTGCATCCTGGGGCGCCGCGCGGCCCGGGACGGAGAGTACGGAGACCTCGACGAGTCCGACCGCAACGTTCGGGTGCCCATCGCAGCCTGATGTGCATCGGACCCCTCTGAGCTGCTACTGTCCTCACCTGCCCACAAAAACCATTGACATGGCTGGCGTGGGGAGGTAGATTCAAACGGTTGCCTCGGACTGGACACAGCCGAGTGCCGCAGTTAGTCTCTGACTCGCTCTCGACGGGAATAAACTTCCCGCGGAGCCTATCGACTCCTTATTCGGATCGCGAAGGCCGATTAGCTCGGCCGAAATGCTTCTGATAAAGTCGGAACCGCCGAAAGGCAAAGTCGAAAGACAAAAGGCCGCTTCAACAGGCCGCTGGATTCGAAAGTCCGGACCGGAAACGGAACGGGAAAAGGATCTGGTAAGGTTGGAAAC